>NZ_JBEZZR010000011.1:41725-214845 GCF_040639325.1 Actinoplanes sp. NPDC023936
CATCGTCCTCGCCACCCGCGTGATCGTCCTCGCTACCCGCGTGATCGTCCTCGCTACCCGCGTGATCGTCCTCGCTACCCGCGTGATCGTCCTCGCTACCCGCGTGATCGTCCTCGCCACCCGCGTGATCGTCCTCGCCACCCGCGTGATCGTCCTCGCCACGCGCCCGACCTCCCTGCGATCTTGGAAAGTTGGCGCCCGTGCCGCCGCAAACCGCCAAGATCGCACGCAGGGCGCGCGGCCCGGGGCGCGGGGCGCAGGACTCGGGGGCGCTCGCAGGACGTGATCTTGGATAGTTGACTCGCACCGTTTCACGCGGCGGGCGGCTTTCCCAAGGGTGGTGCACCGGTCGCAGCCCTGGACGGCCCCTGACTTACCAAGATCCGCGCACGCCGGAGCCGAGCCGTAGCTCCGGCAGCAATGACGCCCCGATAACCTGTCCCCACTACGGCTCGGACCCGCGAGCCGTAGCCAGCGCATGAAATCCGAGCCCGGAGGCATGCGCGCCCTACGGCTCGCCTACCCGAGCCGTAGCCAGCGCAGGGAATACGGCTCGTTGACCTGTCCTGACTACGGCTCGGCCGGCAATGCACCGCCAGTCGACCCGATCTTGGCGAGTTGCGCACCGCCCGTGCGTGCGCCGCCCGTGCGTGCGCCGCCCGTGCGTGCGCCGCCCGTGCGGTAGCAAGTCGCCAAGATCGCGAGGCGAGGTCAGGCTGCTCGCGCCCGACGGCTGCGCGGATGCACCCCGCCTGCTCCGACCGACAGCTGATCAACTGCCATCGCTGACAGTTATCCGGACCGCCGCCGGCAGGCCGGCGGCATCCAGATCGAGATGTACGGGGAAGACCCCGTCACCGACCGACGTCATCGCCATCATGATGTGCGCGCCACCGACCGCGACCGTGGCGGCCTCGTGCTCGGCCGCGCGCACCGCGGCCATCACCTGCCAGTGGTCCGAATGCGGCCGGAAGTCGAACGCGAACTTGACCTCGGGCTCGGCGTGCTGCCGGTGCTGCAGGGCAACGGCTCTCTCGTAGGCCTCCTCATCCGGCATGTTCAGCCACCCGAAGACGTCGTCGCCCGGGGTGCCGGTGCGGCCGGCGCCGAACTCGGCCGCCACCAGGTCCTCGTCGCGGCCCCAGAACACCAGGTCGGCGAGGCCGTCCCGGGTGGCCTCGTGCTCCCACGAGCCGAGCGCCTCCACATCGGCGAACACGAACCGGGCGTAGTCGACGAACATGCTGCCCAGCGGGCGGGTCCGGGCTACCGGCGCCACACCGAACCCGATCTGGATCTCGCGCCAGCCGTGCGCGCCAGGGGTCGCCGTCACCGGCAGCGGACGATCGGCGGGCACGTTGCCGATCGGCACCACCGGGACACCCGTGATCAGGAAGTCCGGATCGCCGGCTGCCAGAGCGCGCCGGAATCTCTCCCGGTGCGGCACCCGGCGTGGGAACAGCCGCAGCGACGCGTCGTACCCATGGTCCTGGCAGTGTTCCTCGAACAGCGCGTGGATCTTGGCGACGCCGTGCTGCGGGATGTCGTAGAGAAACAGTCCCGACTGGCGGTCGAACGACCGGGCCGCGGCCGCCGCGTCCGGCCCGGCGATCTCGAAGTCAGCAGCCGCGACGGAGCCTGGCTCGGCGGTGTCGTCCGGTGACTGCTCGCCGGACCACAGGCCGAGATAGCCGCCATCCATCAGGACGAGCTCACCGGACGGGCAAGTGATCTCACCGAGGCGCACACGTTCCTCCATGGGCGCGGAGTCTAAACAGGCCGAGCCGTGCGAAGCCAGGTCAACCTGTGGGGCTGCCCGGGCAAGAACCTGATCGGGGTAAATCGAACACCGCCGGTCCGAACTCGGAGACCTGCGGGTTTCGGGACCGCACGGGTGTCCGGCGGCAGCGGTCCGGCGCTAGCATGGTCGTGGGTGGAGCGCCCGCCCGAGCCCGGCATCTCCGATGTGCCAAGAGTCCCCGACTCAGCGCGTTCCTTGAGTCACTGTGCTTGTGAGGGACGTGATGGTGATGTTCGAGAGGTTCACCGACAGGGCGCGACGAGTGGTCGTCCTGGCGCAAGAAGAAGCGCGGTTGCTCAACCACAACTACATCGGCACCGAGCATGTCCTGCTCGGCCTGGTCCGCGAGGGTGAGGGCGTCGCAGCCCGATCGCTGGAGAGCCTGGGCATCACCCTCGACCGGGTGCGCGAGCAGGTCGAGGCGATCATCGGGCAGGGTCAGCAGCCGGCGAGCGGGCACATCCCGTTCACGCCGCGGGCCAAGAAGGTGCTGGAGATGTCGCTGCGCGAGGCGCTCCAGCTGGGACACAACTACATCGGTACGGAGCACATCCTGCTCGGCCTGATCCGGGAGGGCGACGGCGTGGCCGTTCAGGTGCTCACCCGGATGCAGCCCGACCTCAACCGGATCCGCCAGCGGGTGATCCAGCTGATCAGCGGCTACCCGGAGAAGGAGCCCACCGCCACCGGTTCCGCCCCGCCGACCGGCCCCTCCACATCGCTGGTGCTGGACCAGTTCGGCCGCAACCTCACGGAGGCCGCCCGCGAGGGCAAGCTGGACCCGGTCATCGGCCGGGAGAAAGAGATCGAGCGGGTCATGCAGGTGATGTCCCGCCGGCTGAAGAACAACCCGGTCCTGATCGGCGAGCCCGGTGTCGGCAAGACCGCCGTTGTCGAGGGCCTGGCGCAGTCGATCATCCGGGGCGACGTGCCGGAGACGCTGACGGACAAGCAGCTCTACACCCTCGACCTGGGCGCGCTGGTGGCCGGCTCGCGCTATCGCGGTGACTTCGAGGAGCGCCTGAAAAAGGTGCTCAAGGAGATCCGGTCCCGCGGCGACATCATTCTGTTCATCGACGAGATCCACACGCTGGTCGGTGCGGGGGCCGCCGAGGGAGCGATCGACGCCGCATCGATCCTCAAGCCGGTGCTGGCTCGTGGCGAGTTGCAGGCGATCGGCGCCACGACCAACGACGAGTACCGGAAGAGCATCGAGAAGGACGGCGCCCTGGAGCGCCGCTTCCAGCCGATCCGGGTCGAGGAGCCCACCCTCGGCATGACCATCGAGATCCTCAAGGGGCTGCGCGACCGATACGAGGCGCACCACCAGGTCAGCATCACCGACTCGGCTCTGGTCGCGGCCGCGTCGCTCGCGGATCGGTACATCTCGGACCGCTTCCTGCCGGACAAGGCGATCGACCTGATCGACGAGGCCGGCGCGCGGATGCGGATCCGGCGGATGACAAGTGCGGAGGCCGGCGGAGACGTCGGTGAGGAACAGATCGCCGAGGTGCTGGGCAACTGGACCGGCATCCCGGTCTACAAGCTGACCGAGGAGGAGTCGACCCGTCTGCTGCGCATGGAGGACGAGCTGCACAAACGGGTCATCGGGCAGGACGACGCGGTGCGGGCCGTCGCCAGGGCGATCCGGCGTACGCGTGCGGGGTTGAAAGACCCGAAGCGCCCGTCCGGTTCGTTCATCCTGGCCGGCCCGTCCGGTGTCGGAAAGACCGAGCTGTCCAAGGCTCTCGCCGAGTTCCTCTTCGGCACCGAGGACGCGCTGATCCAGCTGGACATGTCGGAGTTCCACGATCGGTACACGGTGTCCCGGCTGGTCGGCGCCCCGCCCGGATATGTTGGTTATGACGAGGGCGGACAGCTGACCGAGAAGGTGCGTCGCAAGCCGTTCTCGGTGGTGCTCTTCGACGAGATCGAGAAAGCTCACCCGGACGTCTTCAACACGCTGCTGCAGATCTTGGAGGACGGCCGGCTCACCGACGGCCAGGGCCGGATCGTGGACTTCAAGAACACGGTCGTCATCCTGACGACGAACCTCGGCACGAAAGACGCCACGAAAGCGGTGTCGCTCGGGTTCCAGGCGTCGGAGGCCTCGGAGAGCTCCTATGAGCGGATGAAGAACGGGGTCAACGACGAGTTGAAGCGCAGCTTCCGGCCGGAGTTCCTGAACCGGATCGACGACACGATCGTCTTCCACCAGCTGCGGCTGGACGAGATCCTGCAGATCGTGGACATCTTCACGGCGCGCATCGAGGCGCAGCTGAAGAACAAGGACATGGGGCTGGAGCTGACCGACCGGGCCAAGAAGTACCTGGCTGACAAGGGGTTCGACCCGGTGCTGGGTGCGCGGCCGCTGCGCCGGACGATCCAGCGCGAGCTGGAGGACACGCTGTCCGAGCAGATCCTCTTCAACGAGCTGCGGCCCGGCCACACCGTGATCGTCGATTGTGAGGAGGGCCAGCTGACGTTCCGGGGAGCCAGCGACACCGTCCCGGTGGGCTGAGCCCCGGCTGGTCCAGGGACCGGCGGCCGCCGCTCACGGGACCGGCCCGGCGGTTCGCGGGACCGGCCCGGCGGTTCGCGGGACCGGCCCGGCGGTTCGCGGGACCGGCCCGGCGGTTCGCGGGACCGGCCCGGCGGTTCGCGCGACCGGCCGCCCGCTCACGGGAGCTCGTCCCGCTCCGGAGACCCGGCGAGGTCCCAGGAGCGGGCCGGTGCTGGCGCTGCCCGTTGAGGGTGACGCTGCGCTGATGGGCTCGGTCAACCGGGGAGCGACTCCTGACCCGGCGGGACGGCCAGCTCGCCGGCTGCCATGCCGAGGGTGCCGGTCGCGCCGTCGAGCTGGATGCGATAGGCGATCGGCGGGCCCAGGGCGCCCCAGACCGCTCCGACGATGGTGGCTGTCTTGCTGGTGTGCGGGCCGGCCAGGACGCGCACCCGCGTTCCCGGGGCGTGGCCGTCGTCGGCGACCACCAGCAGGGCGTCCAGGATCTGCCGGACCCCGTCAAAGGGCGGCGACAGAACGAACGGCAGCTCGTGCGGCCCGTTCGACGGCTGCGGCTCGAGTCCGGCGTGGGCGGGTCCGGCGTGGGCGGGTCCGGCGTGGGCGGGATCGGCATGGGCGGGTGCGGCGTGGGCGGGTCCGGCGTGGGCGGGGCCAGCGTGGGCGGGATCGGCATGGGCGGGGCCGGCGTGGGCGGGATCGGCGTCGGTGGGGGCAGCGGTGGGGCGCCGCGTGTTCCACGGAGCCGGGGACGCTGTCAGCCGCTCCGCTGCCAGGCGCAAGTGCGGGTCGGGGCCGGCGGCGGCTGCTGCCAGCGCTTCGGCCAGGCGGGGAGACAGCTCGGTGGTGTCGCACTCCAGCATCGACCGGGCCTGCCGGTCGAGCAGCGCGCACTCGATGTCGACCGCCGTCTCCTCGCCCATCTCGGCGACCCACGCGATGTCGGCGGGCTCCGGAACCAGGCCGGGGAACTCGACGGCGACCGCCAGGTACAGCATGGTGAGCAGCTCGGGACGGCCCGCGCCCTGGTAGAGCTGGCCCACCCCGCTGCCGACCCGCCCGCGACCCGGCGGGAAGCGGCCGACGAGATGCTGGGCGCGGCCCTCCGGCAGCACGGCGGCCCGCCGGGTGTCGGCCAGCCGCTCCGCGAACGACCGGCGGCCGCGCTCGTCGACCGCCCGTTGCCGGACCGGGTCGCAGGGATAGATCGTCCGCCCGTGTGAGGCGATCGACTCGCCGGGCCGCAGCCCGAGCTCGGCGATCACCCGGGCGGCCACCGAGTAGGGCACGCCGGTCCGTGCGGCTTGCTCACGGATGGCTCGTTTGCGGGCGCGGCCGGGGCGTGGATTACGCCTCCGGGGATGGGTGTCATTCATGATCGCCTCCGAGGCAGCCCCACGCCCTGCACACCGACGGCAGCAAGGACCGGAACGCTGAGTCGGTGACTCTTGGCCCGAACGGACGACCAGGCGTGGGCGGCCACCCAAAGGCTCCGGCGGGCGCTCCGCCTGGACTCGACTATAACGCCCAGGCGGTGCGCCACGCGTACACCGGAACCGCGATCAGCAGGGTTGCCCGACCGGCGAAATCATCACGAGGCGGTACTGCTGGGCCACGGTCTCCGGCATCGAGCCGACCTCGGCGTTCGGGTTCGGGTGACCTGGGAAGTTCGTGCCGACGCCGCCCACGACCAGCAGTCGTTTGTCGACACCGAGGTCGGTCAGCACGTCGGTGACGGCCTTCGCGCGGGCCCGCGACAGCGGATTCGACTTGTCGCGTTCCCGGTAGGCGGTGGTGCCGACGACCGTCGCCGCCGCGTTGTTCTCCTTCAGATCGGCCGCGATCGGGGTGAGTACCTTGATCGCCTTCTTCGGGTCCTTGAAGACTGCCTGATCGCCGACGAACCCGACCTTGTCGCCACGGATCTTGTAACAATGCGGCTTGATCGGGACCACCTCCTCGCTGTCCGGCTTCACCACGCCGACCTTCGGCATGCCGGCGGCGACCGGCTCATCGTCCGGGATGCTCGCGGTCTCGATCTTCACCGTGGCGCCGCCGGCCGTCAGCACGGCCTCCCAGAGCCTCTCCAGCTTGGCCGTGTCAGCGGGCGGCAGGGGCTCCTGCGGGGTACGGGCGGCGCCCAGCCCGGTGAAGAGGACTTCCGTGTCGTTCAGGTACGCGAGCCGGTCACCGGTGGACAGCTCCGCGGCCACCAGTTCCGGATCGGCGGCGAGGGCGCCGTCGCCGTTCAGCGGAAGCTCTCCGGTGGTCTGGAGGCCGTTGTCCACCACGACGATCCGGTGCGGGCCGGAACCGTCCATGTTGCGGGCGGCGAGCTGGATCGCGCCGAGCGTGTCGGCCTCGGGGGCGGTGGCCCGGGCCTGGTCGAAGATGTCGGTCACGCCCTTCTGATATTCCTCCACCACCGACTCGCACGCCTTCTCCGAGTCGCACTCGTGGTCGGCGCGGTCCTGCAGCAGGATCTCTGGCTTGCCGGAGACGCCGACCACGACGATGCGGTCCTTGCTCAGCACCGCGTCCCGCAGCCATGCCTGGGCCTCACCGACGAGTCGCGGTTTGGGCATGTTGCTGCGTCCGCCGACGACGAACGCGATGGTGCCGGGCGGGTGCGGGATCGGCGGCGGATCCGGTACGCACCCGGCGCCGGCCAGTCCGGTCAGCCCGGCCAGAGCCACGGCGCCGATCGAGCGTCGCCTGTTCGGTGTCACAAGGTCCTCCGGGGGGAGTGTGTCGGGCCGGACTCAGATCTCCGGCGGGTCGTCGTAGGGCCGGCGCGCCGTTCGCGGCGACGGCACGGTCCTGGGGTAGTTGTTCAGGGCGTCGGTGGCCGCCGGGTCGTGCTGCGTCTCGGCCGCTTTGATCCGGGCCGCGCTGCGCAGCACGTCGCCGCGGTGCTTGTCGATCTCGTGGTCGCGGTCCCGGGACTGCGTCACCCGTACCTGATCGGCCCGGACGTGGTTGAGGTTGCCATTGGCCTGCTCCACCTCGTACTCCCGGGTGGAAAGTTCTTTGAAGAGCTTCGCCTTGGCCCGGTACGCGGCGCGCACCTCGGCCAGCCGCGGATCTCCCCAGCGGTATCCGTGACCCATCGCCAGCGCCCCGGTCATCAGGAAGAGCACGAGCAGCAGCAGAGCGATGTGCAGCGCCTCCTGGTCGAATCCGGCGGAGGCGGCGGCGGGGGCTTTCGGCGCGAGGGCGCCGGTGGCGTTGCCGAAGACCGAGGTGTCCCGGTCGCTGGCGCGCAGCCACCACATCGTGGCGCCGAGCCCGAGCCAGAGCACGCTCAGCACGAAGATCCAGATGATGCTGCCGCCGTATCCCACCTGGCGTGACCGGCTGACCCGGCCGATCTCGTGCGGGAGCGCCACCGAGCCGATCGACATCGCGACGACGAAGACCAGCACCAGTGTGGTGTCGCGCTGGATGATTCCGGTCAGCGTGTTCCAGAATCCGAAGCCGTCGGCGCCGGCCATCAGGAGCAGGACCGGGTACGCGGCGTACCGTCGCCACCACTGCCCGCGCAGACCCTCGATGGGCGCTCGGAACGGACGCCCCCAGGTCCTGCCGCCGGCGGGCCCGTCCTGCGTGGTTGTCATTGGTCCTCCGCTGTCGGTTCGCTCACTGCGGTTGGTTTCGGCTCCCGGCGGGGCGGGGGAGCCTCCTCGGCGGGCGGGGGAGCGGGCTCGGCCACCGGCGGGGGAGGGTTCTCCGGCGGATGCGGCTTCGGGCGTCGCCGGAACAGTTCGAAGCGGCGGCGGCGTCGTCCGGCCCGGGGCCACTCGGTGACCGCGGTGAGCCGTTCGATCTCGGCGTTGACGGCGGCGTACTCGGCGTGGACGACGCTGAGCATCGTCCTGCGCCGCTCGAGTTCCGCGGCCGCTTCCGTCTCGAGCAGCTGCAGCTCGCTCTGGCGGGCGTCGTGCTCGTTGTCGATGTCGTTGTGCCACTGCTCGACCCATGCGTCGATCGCGACGTCCAGGACGCCGCCGTTGCCCTCGTCGATGGCGCGTTCCTTGGCGAGCCGGCCCATCTCGGTACGGACCAGGTCCGCCGCCGTGCCGACCTTCGGCGCGAGGGACGGCAGGTTGCCGTGCCGCATCCGGGTGAGGATCGGCGGCTCGTCCGTCTGCTCCGGGGCGAACGCGACCCGATCCATCACCCGGCGGATCAGCGGGGGCCGGCGCTGTTCGCCGGCATCGTCCGACGCGCTCACCGACCGCCCTGTCCCTCGTGCCGCGAGTACATCGGTTCGGACACCACGGCCGGCAGCCGGAACGGCGCCCTGTCGAGAAGCAGTCGCACGAGTTCCCTCTCCGTGTGTCGTTTGAGCAGTGCCTGCTGGTACACCTCGTGGGCGGACTCGTAGAGCGCCGCGATCCGGCGGGCCGCGTCGACCGCCTCCCGGGACAGCTCGGCCGCCTCGGCCTCCAGCCGGGTGACGCTCTCCTGGGCCGCCCGCAGGTCCGCCAGCGCGGTGAGGTGCACGCCCGCCGCGGCATCGCGGCGCCGCTCGAACTCGCGGAAACGGCGCCGGCGCAGCACGCCGTCGGGGGTCTGCTCCTCGCCGGCGAAGCGCTGCACCTCGTCGGTGACGTCCGGCTCGTCCTGCTGGACGCGGCCGAGCCGCTTCTCGGCGTCGGCGATCCGCATCGAGATCATCGGGATCGTGGATGCGACTGACTGGGCCTGGACGAGCTTCTCCGAGACCCGTTTGGCGTACGCCGACCAGGTGACCTCGACCTGGTAGCGCATCTCGGCCTCGAGCTGGAGACGGGTCGCGGTGCGCACCGGCGGTTCGGCGAAGTCGGGGTCCGGGTGCCGCTGCCGCCCGTCCTGGCGGCCGAGCCGGCGCAGCCGCCATCGCCAGCGCCATCCGACGCCGGCTGCCTGCGGTTTCCCGGTGCTGCTCGTGGTGGCTCTCGAGGGTGCCATGGGCGATCCTTGATTGCGTGTCGGCCTCGGTCGGCGCGCCTCGGAATAGGGATCTTGCATTGGATCCAGTAGATGGATCCAGTAGATGGATGCGGCGGATCGTGTCATCGCCCGGCCGCATAAGCAAGATGGATTCTGGTACGCGACATCCGGTTCATCTGTACGGCTGAGTCCTCATCGGCCGGTGGGACTCGTCAATGTCTGACCGGCTCTTGCCGGGGCCCTTGCGGGTGAGCAAACTCTAGGCGTCGCGCAGATAGGGGCAGCAACGAGATGAGTGAGCCGCCGGGCCAGCCGGATGATTCGCCCGCTTGGGTAGGTGAGCTTTATTCATGGCTTGCCGTGAAACCGCAGATCGTGCTGACCGGCAACATCGCTGACGAGCACCTCATGCGCTCACGGGATGACGAGAGTCGCTCGCTTTTGTCGACCACCGAGGCGGTGGTCGAATGTCTGCGCGCCAGCGCGTACCAGTTGGTGATGGGCTGGGATCCGGTGGACGGCCCGATGGCGCACTATTTCACCAATCCCAAGCTCGCCGATGACGTGGTGCCCGAGGCGGATCGATTCCACGGCGAGGAGCAGGCCGATCCGGACCGGCTGGCGACCCTGATGCGCGAGGTCGTCGAGGGCACCGGGTCCCGCGCCGCCCTGATCGTCGAGGACGCGCCGCTGCTGGCGGGCTCACCCCAGGACCCGGACCTGCACCGGGTGTACCTCACCGGCCGCCGGCTGGCCCGGACGGCGCCCCGGATCGCGGCCGAGACCGACGGCCGCAACGGCCTCTACAACACGATCATCTGGATCGTCGGCCGGGAGGCGGACCTGCCCGCCTGGCTTCTCGACCCGAACGCGGTCCGGGTGATCCGGGTGCCGCCACCGGGCATGTCCGAGCGGCGCCGGCTGAGCGCCATCCTGCTGCGTGCGCTGCCGGAGTACGTCCGGCTGACGGCCGACGACCGTGACGGGGCGGGATTACGCCTGGCCCGGCTCACCGACGGATTCTCGCTGCGTGATGTGGCGACGTCGGTGCAGCTCGCAGCGGACGACGCCCTGCCGCTGGCCCGCATCGAGGAGGCGGTGCGCACCGTCCGGTCCGCCGACGGGGGCACTCCGTGGCGGGACCCCGACCTGCGCCGCCGGATCTCCGGCGCGGCCGTCGCGCTCAACCGGACCGTCCTGGGCCAGCGGCGTGCGGTCCAGAAGGTCGCCGACGTGCTGGCCCGGGCGGCGCTCGGGCTGTCCGGGGCGCAGAGCGCCAGCCATCCGACCCGCCCGCAGGGCGTCCTCTTCCTCGCCGGGCCGACCGGCGTGGGCAAGACCGAGGTCGCCAAGCAGGTGGCGGAGCTCGTCTTCGGACGGCCGGAGGCGATGCTCCGGTTCGACATGAGCGAGTTCAGCGAGGAGCACGCCAAGGCCCGGCTGATCGGTGCGCCACCGGGTTACCGGGGACACGGCGACGGCGGCGAGCTGACCGAGGCGGTGCGCCGCAAGCCGTTCTCGCTGCTGCTCTTCGACGAGATCGAGAAGGCGCACCTCAATGTGCTGGACATGTTCCTGCAGATCCTGGAGGACGGCCGCCTCACCGATTCCGCGGGAGTGACCACCTATTTCGGAGACACTCTCGTGGTTTTCACCTCCAATCTGGGAACCGTCGCACACGGCACCCGCCCTCACCGTGCGGAAATAACTTCCGATCAGCTGGAAGGCCGCGTCATCAGCGCGATCCGGCGGGAGTTCATCAAGCTCGGCCGGCCGGAATTGCTGAACCGGATCGGGCAGAACATCATCGTCTTCGGCTTCATCGACGGTCCGACCTCGGTGCGGATTCTTGAACGCAATCTGGAGACCGCCGTGCAACGGGTCGTCAAACAGACCGGGCACCGGCTCACGATCGGCGTCGAGGCACGGCTTTACCTGGAGGAACGGGTGCAGCGACCGGAAGTCCTCGCTTTCGGCGGCCGGGGAGTCGGTTCGGTCGTGGAGGCCTGTTTCCTCAATCCCCTGGCCCGGATTCTGGTCGACGCCGATCCGCGCGACGACTACGAGATCGTGGGGATCGAGGAGGACGACGGGGGAGTTCGGCTGAAGACGACACATCATCGACGAGAGGCGTGACGAATGGCGGATCAACGACGATGCTTCAAATGTCGGGCCGTGCTGCTCGAGGGCGCAGAGGTCTGTGCCTCGTGCCAGAGGAAACAGCCCGGACAGGAGGAGCCGACGGAGCTCTCTGTTCGCCGGGACAGGAGGACCCGCGGCCTCAAGGCGATCCTCCGGATCGGTACGCGGGACAGCTTCTTGACAGCGTCCCCGCTCCTGGTCGCCGACGAGAGACTGATCGTGATCGGGCGAGGGACGCCGGGCGAGATCGGTGACGCCCTCGACCACGAGGACGACCGCTTCGGTGACGTCAGCCGGAAGCACCTGGTGCTGCGGGTGGACGGGTACCAGGCCGAGGTGACGGATCATTCGGCGCTCGGCACCTACGTGGACGGCGTGAAGCTGCCGCGAAACGTCTCGAAGTGGTTTCCCATCCCGCTCGACATCCGTCTTGCCCGCGAGTGCTGGATGCGCATCGAAAGAGCTGACTGAGTGGTGGACGAACGTCGGGTGCGCCGCCCGAAGCCGACACGGGCACCCGAGTCCGCGCCGGAGACCGCTCCCTTCGACGGCGTCCCGCTGCCTCCCCTGCTCGTGAACCTGGTGGAGTCGCCGCGGCCGTTCGCGTCCGGTGGAACATTCGACTTCCTGCGGCTGGCGACCTGGAAGGAGACCGGCAGGCCCGTCGTGATCAAGCACTTCAAGAAGACGAACCCGGATCTGGAGAAGGTCTGGCAGCGGTGGAAATCGGCGGACGAGCGCCACGTGACCCGGTTGCTGCACACCGAGAAGGAAAGGGTCCGGGGTGGGGGAACGCAGCCGTGGTACTTCGAGGTGACCGAGTACCACCCCCTCGGATCGCTGCACGACTACGTCGAGAAGCTGGACGACCATCGCCTGGCCGAGGAACAGGCTTTGGAAGTCCTCGCACAGCTGACCGAGGCCCTCAATTACCTGCACACGTCGATCGCCGAAGGCAACCGCTCGCAGAACCTCGTGCACTGCGACATCAAACCCAGCAACATCCTGGTACGAGGGACCGACCCGCTCGACGTCGTACTGGCCGACTTCGGTTCGGCCCGCCTGCTGATGACCGAGCAGAAGGTCGAGACGGCCGGCTTGACCGTGCCGTACGCGGCTCCGGAGGCCCGGTGGCACCGTGCGCCGCAGATGGACTGGTGGAGCCTCGGGATCAGCATGATCGAGCTGGTCCAGGGCTTCCACCCCTACGTCAATCCCACGAACCTCGAATTGCTACCGGACCCGGTGATCAGCGAGATGGTCCGTTCCAGCCCGGTTCCGATCGACTCCGAGCCGGGTCCACGCTGGACGAACCTGTTCCAGGGCCTGACCGCGTGGCAGATCGGCGAGCGCTGGTCCGCCCAGAAGGTCGGCGCCTGGCTGGAGGGCAAGCATCTCGACGTCGACTCGTCGATCGGACCTCGGGGAGGACAGGAGCTTCCCTTCGAGTTCGCCGGCCGGACGGTGTACCGGCCACGCGATCTCGCGCGGGAGATGCGAACGCATTGGAGCGCGTCGGCCGCGCTGGTGATCGGGTCTGCCTGGACGGATCTGCTGCGCTGGAGCAAGGAGGTCGACCCGGCGCTGCGCGGCCGGCTGGACGCGGTGAGCCGGGAGCTCATCGACAAACGCGCGCATGTCGACCTGATCGTCACGGAGACGTTAGTCCAGCTGGATCGGTCCGGACCTCCCTACTACCGCGGCGAGCGGATGGAGCCCGAGGATCTGGGCCGGCTGGCGGTCCGGGCCGAGAAGGGCGACCGCGAGGCGGCCGATCTCGTGGTCGCGCTCCACGAATCGGGAAGCCTGTCCGCTCTGGGGAACCTGCACGGCCGGCTGTCCCTGCACGAGATCCACGTCAAGTGGCGCACGGCGCTCGACGTCGCGCTGCCGCTGACGGCGAGCATTCCGTCGTGGATCGACGCGATCGACCGTACCGAGCTCTTGATCAAGACCTTGCGGGCCGCCCTGAACGACGAGTACGCCAAGTACCTGAGCGACCACGTCGACAAGCTCGCCACCGAGCGCGCGGCCCGGCACACCCAGTGGTTCACCGCACTGATCAACGCGGCGCGGACCGGTGAGCGGACTCCCGCCATGGACGCGCTCGTCACGGTCTGCTTCCCGCTGCTCACCCGGACCGGTCGTGAGTCCGGCCGCGAGTCCGGCACGGACCAGCAGGAGGAGGCCGAGGACGACCTCGGGACCGCCGCCCGGACGGCCGTGTTCGCCCCGCGCCCGGCGCCGGATCCGCCGATCGTGAAGTCGGTGTGGCGGGTCTGGCCACGGCGGCTGGACCGGCAGGTCGTCCGCCCGAAGCCGTGGACCCGGCGCCGGAAACTGGAGTTGGTCGCGGTCGTGTGGGCCGGCACCGTGCTGCCGGTGATCGCGGCGTCCGGCGTCGGCCTGGCCACGGCGCCCGTGCAGGGGATGCTCGCCGGGTGCGCGTTCGCGCTCGGCGCGGGCCTGCTGTGGCTCGCCGTCAACCTGCGGCCGTCCCGGCTGCGCGGCGCGCTGTTCGGCGGATGGCTCGGCATGGTCTTCGGGTACGCGGTGGCGCTGTTCGCCTTGGTCACGGTCGGGCCGGTGCTGGGCGCCGCGGCCGGTTGGCCGGCGTTCTGGACTGTCTGGACGGGGATTGTCATGGCTGCGACGGCGCGAGGAGCGGCGCGATGAGTGAGCACGGGCTGCCCGCGGCGACGGCGATGTCCGCCGCCGGTCCGGGCCGGGCGCCGGCCGGCCGGGCGAACATCGACTATGTCGTGATCACCGCGGCCACGGCCGGCGGCGGCCACCGGCCCAACGACGATGCCATCGGCGTCAACGGATGGGTGCTGACCGCTGAGGACGTGAACCCGCTCGACCTGACGGTGCCGGTGGTCGACCACCGGGCGGCGGTGGTGTCGCTGACCGACGGCCTGGCCGGAGCGGCCGGCGGCGACGTGGCCGCCGCGGTGGCGGCCCGCCGGCTGACCGCGCGGCAGACCCAGAGGTCCGCCACGGCCGAGGCGTTCCGTGAGGCGTTCCGGCAGGCCGACGAGCTGGTGCACGAGGCGTCGACGGACGACCTGCCGGGCATCGGCTGTTCGGCCGCCGCGGTGCTGATCCGGGCCGACGGCCGGGCGTTCGTCGGCAATGTCGGCGACGTGCGGCTCTACCAGATCCTCAACGGGTACATCGGCCGGCTCACCCGCGACGACCGGGCGCGTACCGAGGAGGGGCCGTCCGGCGCCGACCGGGTGGTGACCCGATGCCTGGGCGGGCGGCTGCGCATCCCGGTCGAGGTCCACTTCACCGAGATCCCGGTGCTGCCCGGCGATCGTCTGCTGCTCTGCAGCGACGGGCTCTACGACACGGTGTCGGACAGCGAGATCGAGCAGGCGCTGAAGGCCCAGCGGCCCGGACACGCGATCGCGGGCCTGGTCAAGGCGGCCAAGAGCCGCGGGGGCGGAAACATCACGGTCGTCCTCCTGGAGCCGCGCGGCCGTTCCGTGCGCGGCCCGGCACCGGTGCTGACCCCACAGCCGAGTCCCCAGCCGAGCCCGGAACCCCCGCCGCAGCCCGAACTGGCCTCGGCGGAGAAGACGTCGTTCCTCAAGAAGCTCCTTCGAGGATGACAAGCCCGGAGTACGAACCCCGCCCTGCCCGGCCGCCCTTCTTCCGCCGCCTCCGGCGGGAGCAACGACCGACCGCCGTCGACGGCCGTCCTCCGGTGCCGCCGACACCCCGGGGCAGCGGCGGTGGCGGGCCGAACCGACCCGAGCCCGACCTGACCGCCTTCATGGATCGGATGCTCGGTCGCCGGGACGGCCGGAATCTGGCCGCGAGCGGGTCCGCCTGCCGGGCGTTCGACGCGACGATCGGCCGGTCGGAATCGCTGGACGCGCTGCTGTCCGGCGCCTACTGGGTCGGGGTGCTGCACACCGCCCGGTTCCGCGACGCGCTGCGGCGGCACGGTGTCGAGGAGCCGGATCGGACGATTCTGGTGGCGCACGGCGGCGGCACCCGGTTCGACCTGCTGGTGATGTCCGCGCGGTACCGGGGTGACCCGGTCGTCCTGCCCCTGAGGTTCGCCCCCAGCGAGGTGTCCACCGCGTTCGGCAGCGCGCAGCGATCCGGCCGGAGCACCATGGCGCTCAGCGTGGAGCGGCGGTATTTCACCCGGCACGGCACCATGCCGGACCTGAGGCAGGCCGTCTCCGAGGTCGCCGCGGCGGGAACCTTCGGGGCGGTGCTGATGCGGACCCCGGCGGAGACGGAGACGTGTGTGCCGGTGCCGGCGCACGGCGTCGGCATGCCCGGGAAGAAGGACTACCGGGCCACCGTCGGTGTGGTGCTGTCCCGGAACGGCGAGACCCTGGTCACGACGGTCCGGCACGTGCTGCCGCCGGACGGCGACGAGATGCTGGTGGGCAAGCGTCCCGGCCGTGTCGTCGCCCGCGACGAGCTGACCGACTCCTGCCTGATCGCGGTGCCGGGACTGCCGACCGGCCGTACCGAAGCCTTCGCGGGCCTCGGCCCCCGGATCCTTCCGGCTTTCGTCCGGGGACATTTCAACCGGGTACGGTTCGGCCGGCTGGACACCGTGATCAACGGCGCTGACATGAGCATCCTGGAGTACCAGAGCGCGTTCGCCAGCAAGTTCTACACGACGGCCGACACGATTCCCGGCGATTCCGGCACCGCGCTGATCGACAACGACGACCACCTCGTCGGCTTCGCCGTGATGCGGTCGAGCGAGGGCCCCCGCAATCCCGCCTACTCGATCTGGGTGTGCGCGGAACAGACCACGAGACGCCTGGAGATCGAGATATGACCGGAGCAGTGCGCGACCTCTGGGACCGGATCCGGCGTACGCCGGCCGAGGACTGGCATTTCGAGCACATCCCGCCGGAGCGGGCGCCCGCGGACGGCGCCCACCACGACGTCGCCGCGGAGGAGGGATACGTCAGCGCGCACCTGGCGGCCATGCGGCTCAGTGAGGTCCGGATCGGGACCAAGCGGCTGTACGCGTCGGTGACCAGCCTGTTCACCGCCGACACGCTGGCCGGCACGCGGGCCGAGTTCCTGACCGTGAGCACGCCGGAGATGCTGCGGGACGCCGACGCGGCGAACCTGGACCGGGTGGTGGTCGCCGGCAAGCGGTTGCTCGGCCCGATCCCGTACCGGGGTGGGGACATCTCCGCGGAGATCGGCCTGTTCGCGGTGCCGTCGGCGGACCTGCTGGACCCCTATCTCGATCTGGTCGAGCAGGTCAGCGCGTTCGCCGGGGTGAGTTTCGTGCCGGCGGCCAAGAGCCTGGTGCCGACCGCCAAGGCCGCCCTCGACGCGATCTTCGGAACCAGCGGGTCGCCCTCGCTGGAGATCGGTGTCGCCAAGGACTTCAGCACGGTGACCACCGGGTACTACTGCGTGGTGCGCACGCCGAGGTCCGGCGCCTCCCCGGCCGGGCTGCGGGTCGCCGCGGACGGCCGGCTGGAACGGGACGACGGCAGCGAGGTCACCGAGCCGTACCTGGTCTTCCAGATCTCGGCCGACACGAAACGCGACGACTGGGCGATGATCCCCGATCTGCAGGCGGGGTACGAGCGGATCCGCCAGGCGGCACGCTTCGGTGACCTGCGGCTCGCCACCGCGGAGATGGCCGTCTTCGAGCGTGCGGCGATCTTCTCGCCGGACCTCCTCCCCGAGGACGGCCGCCGCATCGCCGATACGGTCCGCGCCCGGATCCAGCTCGCGTTCCCGCAGACGAAGACGGCGAGATCCGATCCCGCGGAGGACGTCATGCCCGCGTTCGCGGACCTGCCGGTGCCGTTCTGACGGCCGAAGCCCCAGAGGTGCACAGACCTGACCGGCGGCCCTAGGGATCAGGAGCCGGCGTGGGCCGCGCTCGCCGCCTGGAGCAGCGCCGGCAGCTCGGCCATGTCGGTGAAGATGTGCGTGGCCCCGGCCTCGATCAGCACCCGCGGCTCGTTGTGGGCCAGGCTGCCGGGCGGGCAGTACCCGTACACGGTGGCGCCCGCGGTGACCCCGGCGAGCACACCGGTCGGGGTGTCCTCGACCACCGCGGCCCGGGCCGGGTCGACGCCGAGGGCGGCCGCGGCGGCCAGGTAGACGTCCGGCGCCGGTTTGCTGCGTGGCATCTCCATGCCGCTGAAGATCTTGCCGGCGAAGACGCCGTCCAGGCCGACCTTGGCCAGCTGGAGCTCGACCTTCGGGCGGTCGGCGCCGCTCGCGCAGGCCAGGTTGCCGCCGAAGAGCCGGTCGATCTCGTGCACGGCGGCGACCGCGCCGGGGATCGGCTGCACGCTCGTGGCCAGGGCGGCGTCGCGCCGGCGGCGGAACTCGGCGATCCACTCGGCGGTCACCACGAAACCGGTGTGCGCGGTGATCACGCCGACCTCGTCGGCGAGGGCCCGGCCGACGAAGAGGCGGAAGCCCTCCTCCTCGGTGAGGTCCCAGCCCAGCTCGTGCAGCATGGCGCGGAGAACTCCGTTGGTGATCCGCTCGGAGTCGACGAGCACCCCGTCACAGTCGAAGAGCACAGCGTCGATCGGCATGCGGGTGACCCTATTCGTCGTGGCGGCGGCGGGACTCGTCGGCACCGGCGGCAGCGACGACGGCCACATCGGCACCGGGATCCATGGTGGGAGGAGATCCGGCCAGACTTTCCACATCGCCGTCGTACGGGCCCACCGCCGACGCCATGAGCTGGGAGTTCGGGATGTTCAGCGGGCCGTCGTCGGTCTCCAGAACGGTGTAGAGCAGGCCGGCCGACAGGATCACGCCCACGTGCGGCCCGTTCAGCGCGCCGGACATCACCCGGATCCGGCGTCCCGGCACGTACGGCCGGGCGAACAGCAGCACCAGGCCGGCGAACAGGTTGCCGAGCACCGGCTGCGCCGCCAGGCCGACGATGATGCCGGTGACCGCCCCGCCGACCAGCAGGTGCTCCAGGCCGACCCCGAGCATGTCGCAGACCGACGCGATGACCAGCAGATATCCGCCGAGCTGCACCAGCATCCGCAGCGGGGTGCCGGCTTCGTCGCCGGCTCGGGCGACGGCGACGCGGTGCACCTCTCGGGCTGCCGAGCGGGTGGCGGCCACCCCGAGGAGGGCCACCAGCGCGGCACATCCGTAGACGACGAGGCGGTTTCCCTGCGTACCGGCGACGAGGGCGACCAATGCGCCCAGGCCGAATCCCACCGCTTTGCGGAAGTCAGCACGGATGTGCTGCTCGATGACCCACATTGCCCGTTCTCCCCAGAACCCGATCTTGGCGAAAGGCTACGCGAGCAGTCGAGTGACGGACGGCAGCCAGGTCCCGGCGCAGAAGGATCGATGGCATAGCCCATAAAGCTGGCACAGCCCCCTAATTCGGAGGAACAACTCATGTCGACCACTCCCACCGTCGTGCTCGTGCACGGCGCCTTCGCCGACGCGTCCAGCTTCGCCAAGCTCATCCCGGAACTGCTGGACAGCGGAGTGAAGGTCGTCGCCCCGGCGGTGCCGAACCGCAGCCTGACCGGTGACGCCGCCTACATCGCCTCGGTCGTCCGGCAGATCGACGGCCCGGTCCTGCTGGTCGGCCACTCCTACGGCGGCGCGGTGATCACCGTGGCCGGCGCCGAGGAGAACGTGACGGGCCTGGTCTACCTCTCCGGCTACGCCCTCGCCCAGGGTGAGAGCCTCGGCCAGCTGCAGGGCGGCTTCCCCGACTCGGACCTCGCGGCCGCGCTCGTCTACACCAAGTTCCCGGTGCCGGGCGCCGAGGACGGCACCGACGTGTCGGTGGACATCGAGAAGTTCCCGGCCGTCTTCGCGCACGACATCGACCCCGAGCTGGCCCGCGTCCTCGCCGTCTCGCAGCGTCCGCTGACCGGTCTCGCCTTCGGTGAGCCGGCGCCGTACGCGGCCTGGAAGACCAAGCCGTCCTGGGGCGTCGTGTCCAGTTCGGATCACACCATCAACCCGGAGGTCGAGCGGTTCGGCTACCAGCGGGCCGGCGCGACGGTCACCGAGATCGACTCGTCGCACCTGGTGATGCTCTCGCACCCGAAAGAGGTCGCGGACATCATCCGCGAGGCCCTCGCGGTCACGACGGGTTTCCAAGCTGGTGCCGCCGGCTGATCCCGGTCTTGCGGTAGACCCGGGACAGGTGGGTGCCGACGGTCCGCGCGGAGATGAACAGCTGCTCGGCGATCGCGCGGTTGCTCAGCCCCTGCGCGGCCAGCGCGGCCACCTGCCTCTCCTGCGGGGTCAGTGCCGCCGGGCCGCTCTCCTGCGAGGTCGCGCTCTGCACACCCACGGCGATCTCGCGGGCGGCAAGCTCGGCGGCGCCCCGCGCGCCGAGCTCGGCAAAAACCTTTCCCGCGTACGACAGGACGAGCCGAGCCTCCCGCGGACTGCGATGCCGTCGCAGCCAGACGCCGTAGTGGAGGTGAGCGAGCGCGCGCTCGTAAGGGTATTCGCTCTCCGCGACGGCCTTCTGGAAGAGCGGCTCGCCGTCGTTGTCGGCCAGCACGGCGTCGCTGAGGTGCAGCAGGATCGACATCCGGCGGCTCGGCTCGGCGCCGGCCGCGTCGCGCACCCGCGCCACCACGGTACGGGCATCGGCCTGCTGCCCGTAACGGACCGCGGTGATCGCCAGCTCGGCGACCGAGCGGGACGACAGGTGCTGGTGCAGCGGCCGCCCGTCCGCGTCGAACATCGACCGCAGATAGCGGTAGGCGTTCTCCTGGTCCCCGCTGTCCGCCGAGGCCAGGCCCGCGGCGCGCAGCAGCCGGATGTGCGCGGCCCGGTTGCCCTGGATGTCCAGCCGCTCCCAGGTCTCCCGGGCCAGCCGCAGCGCCGCCTCGCTCTCGCCGCGCAGCGCGTGGAGCTGGGCACGCATGGCGGCCAGCGTGGTCCGCATCGACGGCAGGCCGGTGCCCAGCAGCGGGTCGGCCAACCGATCCGCCTGCTCCCAGTCCCCGGCGTCGATCAGCGCGCTGACCAGCGTGGGCAGCGTCCCGAACGAGGGCGTGGCCGCCGGGGCGCCGGCCACCGAAGCGGTCAGCAGGGCGACGGCGAGCGGCGCGCGGTCCTCGACGTAGGCGATCGCCCCGAGCAGCCCTGACCGCTGCCGGTCGGCCGGGAGCAGCGCCTGTCCCGGCTCCGGAACGGTGACCGCGTCCAGCAGCTCCCGCCCGGCGTGCCCGGCCGGGGCGATGACCTCGCGCACGTACGCCGCGGTGGCCGGGTCCGGCTCCGGTCCGGCCGCGTCGAGCAGGGCGGACAGGCCCCGCCGATGGTCGTCGTCGCCGGTCACCCAGGCGATCTGGGCGGCGATCAGGGCGAGCTGCGCGGCGACCGCGGGGAACGCCTGCGGACCCGCGCGGTGCGCGGCCGTGACCATCGCGTACGCCTCGTGCGGACGTCCTGCCCAGTGCATGGCGGTGGCCGCCGACCGGGCCGCCGCGGCGAGCACGTCAGGGTCGTCGGTGAGCCGCCACACCCGCGCGTGCAGCTCCGCGGTCCAGGCGATGTCGCGCAGGTCGCGGGCGTCGGCGACGGCCCGGGTCAGGCGCCGGGCGGCAGCCTGCGGCACGGGAGAGCGCTCGGCGGACTGCTGCATCGCGGCCGTCGCCTCGTACCGCAGGCCCTGCCGCCGGAAGATCGCGGCGGCGGTCTCCAGCGCGGTGGCGATCTGCTCGTCCGGGCCCGGTTCGGCCGCCGCCAGCTGCAGCGCGCGGTGCTCGGGCCGGTCGGTGAGCGCCGCCGCGAGGTCCCGGTGCACGCGGCGGCGCAGGTGCGCGGAGGCGTAGCGGTAGGCGGCCTCGGCGGCGAGCGGATGCCCGAAACGGATCAGGCCATCGGTACGGGTGATCAGGCCGGCCTCGACAGCCGGGAGCCAGTGGTCCTCGGCGAGGGAGCCGGCCGCCGTGCCCTGCGGCGCCGCGCCGGTGGGGAAGCCGGCCGCCTCGCTGAGCAGCGCCGGGTCGGCGGGGAAGCCGGCCGCCGCGGCGTAGAGCAGCAGGGTCCGGGCCGGCGTGGGCAGGCCGGCCAGCGCGTCGGTGAACTCGGCCAGCAACCCGCCCGACGGCGAGCCGGTGCTGCCGAACTCGACGAGCGCGGCCGGATTGCCGGCCGCGCGGTGCAGGATCGTGGCCCGGTCGCGGGCCGCCGGAGTGCGCTCGTGGTCGTCCAGCAGCCGCGCCGCGTCGTCCGCGCCGAGTGGCGCCAGCTCCAGCACCGGAATCCCGGCGAGCACCTCCGGCACCGGCATCCGCCCGGCCGCCAGCACGGCCACCGCAGGCTGCCGCCCGCCGGTCCGCACGGGTCCTGAACCGCCGGTCCGCACGGGTCCTGAACCGCCGGTCCGCGCGGGTTCCAGCCCGCCGGTCTGCGCGGATCCCGGCCCGCCGGTCCGCGGCGGCGCGGCGGTCAGCTCGGCCAGGGTGGCCAGCGCGTCCGGGGCCAGCTCGTGCGCGTCGTCCGCGACGACCAGGATCGGGGTGGTGGCGGCGACAGCGGTGACGGCCGCCCGGACCACCATGGGCAGGTCGCCGACCTCGGGCGGGGTGTCCGGGGTGAGGCCCAGGAACGCCAGCGCCGGCCCCTTGATCTCCGGCGGGAGGGCGGCCAGGTCGTGCCGGACGGCGAGCAGCAACTGCCGCAACGGCCACGGTCCGGCGCCGCCCCGCAGCAGCAGCACGCGCCGCCCGGCCTCCCGGGCGGCCGCCGCCGCCGCGGTGAGCAGCGCGGACTTGCCGGCGCCCCGGGCGCCGGTGACGAAGAGCGACCGGTCACCGCCGGGTTCCAGCAGACGACCGGCCCGAGCCAGCTCGGCGTCCCGGCCGACGAGCTGTGCGAACGGCATTCCTCAACTCCCGATCAGCGTGCGCAGCTGGTGGCGGCTCCCGACGCCCAGTTCGGCGTAGATGCGGTACAGGTGGGAGCCGACAGTGCGTGGCGACAGGAAGAGCTTGCCGGCGATCTCCCGGTTGCTCATCCCCTCGGCGGCCATTCTGGCGATCATCTGTTTCTGGGCGGTCAACGCGGTGAACGCGTCCGCTTCCGGCGCCGGCTCACCGGCGGCGCGCAGGCCCACCGGCAGGCCGCGGTGAGCCTGCTCGGCGTGGCTCGCCGCACCGAGCCGCAGGAACGTGTCGCGTGCGGCGAGCAGATGCGGGCGCGCGTCGTGCAGCCGGCGCCGGCCACGCAGCCACAGCCCGAGGTTGAGCTGGACCTCGGCGTACTCCAGGGGCCACTGCAGGGCCCGGCGCGCGTCGGCGAGCGCCCGGTGGAAGTGGGACTCCGCCCGGTCGGTCCGGTCGAGCAGGGCGGCGGCGTGCGCGAGCAGCATGCCGAGCCGGCCGCTCGCCCCGGATGCCCCGGCCGCCGTCGTGGCGAGGGCCAGGATCAGCTCGGCCTCGGCGCGGTTGCCGGTCCGCGCGGCGGTCAGCGCCAGCTGCGGCAGGCTGCGCGGGCCGAGGAAGTAGTGCCGGGGCGCCCCGTCGTCGTCCCACATCCGGCGGAAGCGCTGGTAGGCCGCCTGGTAGTCACCGGCGGCCAGGGCGGTGAGCCCGGCGGCCCGCTGCTGGAGGCTGTCGATCAGCGTCGACGGTGGCTGTTCGTCGGGCCGGGCGGCGTCACCGGCCGTACCGTCGTGGCGCAGTGCCCGCAGGATGGCCCGCAGCGCCGGCAGGGCCCCATCGAGCACCGGCACGCGCACGTCGGCGCACTGCTCGGCGCTGTCCAGCAGACGTTCCGCCTCGCCCCACTTCCCGGCGTCGATCAGCGCGAGCGCCATCGCCGGGAACGAGCCGAGCGCCGCGCCGTGAGCGCCGTACTGCGTGCCCATCTCCCAGACCCCGTGCAGCTCGGCGCCGGCCTTCGCGGACTCGTCCAGCAGGAACGCGATCATGCCGGTGAGCAGCATCCGGGTCACCCCGCCCGGCCCGGTCCCGGTCGGCTGCGGCACGTGCCCGGACGCGGCGAAGGTGGCCGGGTCGGCGATCGCCAGGACGGTGTCCCGGGTGAGCGGATCCTCCGCCTGGGCGCGCTCGCCGGCCAGGGCCAGCATCGCGGGTAGCTGCTCGCGGTGGGCGGGCGACCCGGAGTGCAGCGCCGCCGCGGCGGCGACCAGGGTGGCGGCCAGCGTCACCTGACGGTCGAGGGCCCCGCCGCGCACCGCCCGGGCGGCGACCTCGAAGGCCTGCTCCGGCTGGGCCGAGTGCACCAGGGCGTAACCGGCGCCGCAGGCCGCGAGCCCGATCACGTCCGGGTCGCTGGTCAGCGCTGTCGTCTTCGCGTAGAGCTCGATCGTCCACTCCGGATCGCCGCTGCGATGAGCGGCGAAGACGGCTCGCGCGTACCGGCGGGCGGCGGCCTCGTCGTCACCGCTGCGCTCGGCCGCCGACTGCAGCGCGCCGGCGGCGGCCAGGTAGTCGCTGCGGGCGATCGAGCCGTCGGCCGCGGCCTCCAGGGCCGCGGCCACGGCCTCGTCGCGGCCGGGCGTGCCCTCGGCGAGGTGCCGGGCCCGGTGGTACGGGTCATCGGTCGCCGCCGCCAGATTGCGGTGCGCCCGCGCGACGTCGCCCGGAGTCTCGACGACCGTGCAGGCCGCCCGGTGGAGCGGATGACGGAAGTGTGCCTGCCGGTCCCGTACCGTGATCAGCCCCGCCTGCTCGGCCGGCATCCAGTGGCGCAGGTCCAGGGACATCCCGGCGGCCCGGGTCAGGGTGCCGATGTGCTCGGCGTCACCGGCCAGCGCCGCGTGCAGCAGCAGCCAGCGGGTGGCCGGCGGCAGGGCGCGGATCGCTGTGGTGAACTCGTGCGGCGGCCGCGCGCGCGGGTCGCTGAGCACCCGCAGGGCCAGCGGGTTGCCGTCGGCCCGCCGCAGGATCTCGGCCCGGCTGCGGGCGCCGGGCCGCAACACGCACGTGTCGAGCAGCCGGGCCGCCGCCTCCTCGGGGAGCGGGCCGATCTCGTACCGGGGAATGCCGGGTGTCGCGGTGTCGGGCAGCACGCCGTCGCGGGCGGCGAGCAGCATCGCGATCCGCTCGGTGGAGGTGTTGCGCAGGGCGGAGGCGAGGATCCGCAGCGAGGCCTCGTCGGCGTGGTGGACGTCGTCGGCGACGATCAGCGCCGGTCCGTTGCGGGTCAGCAGGTCGAACGTGAGCAGCAGGGCGGTCACCACGGCCGGCTCGTCGGCCGGCAGCCCCGCGGCCGGGGGCGACCACAGCCCGGTGATCTGGCGGCGCAGATGCTGGGGCAGCTCGGCGAGGTCGTTGTTGCCGTCCCCGAGCAGGTTGCGCAGGAGCGCGTACGGCTGGTGCGCGGACGTGGTGGCGTACCGGATCCGGTAGCCGCGGCGGCGGGCGTCGTCCGCGGCGGCCGCGAGCAGTGCGGTCTTCCCCGTGCCCGCCGCACCGCTGAGCAGCAGCGACGCCGGTCCGTGCCCGGCCGCGCCGACGATCGCGGTGAGGTCGGCCAGCTCCCGTGCCCGGCCGATCAGTACCCCGTCGCCCATGTGTCTGCTGCCCTTTCCTCGAAGGAACAGTGAACTACCCGGATCCGCTCCTCACCGAGCAGGAAACATGAAGTTTCATCTTTCTGCGAGCCCGGGGACGCGGACTGCGAGCATCGCCACATCGTCGCTGCGCACCCCGGTGAGCAGGCTGGCCGCGGCGGCGAGCACCTCGTGCGGCCGGCCGCCGGCCCGCAGCCTGCGGTAGAGCGTGGCGAAGCTCTCGTCGATGTGCCGCTCGCGATCCTCCACCAGACCGTCGGTGTGCAGCAGCACGGTCGAGCCGGGCGGCAGGTGGTACGTGTACGTGTGCCGGGGCGGGTTGCGCCGCATCCCGAGCAGCATGTCGTTGCCGGTCAGCGCGTGGACCGTACGGTCGGGGTGAATGACCACCGGCGGTGGGTGACCCGCGTTCGACCAGCGCAACCGGTGCCCTCCGTTCGCGGCCGGCTCGACGATCGCGACGACAGCGGTCGCCATGGTCGGCTCGCCGAGCGCGTGGTTCGCGGCTTCCAGGCGGCGCAGCAGCACCGACGGCGGTTCCCGGCGGTCCACCAGGTACGCCCGGAGCATGCCGCGCAGCTGACCCATCTCGGCCGCCGCCCGCAGGCCGTGCCCGACCACGTCGCCGATCACGCAGGTGAGCCGGCCGTTCGGGCCGGGCAGCACGTCGTACCAGTCGCCGCCGACGGTCGTGCTGGCGTCCGCCGGCAGGTAGCGCGCGGCCAGTTCGTAGCCTTCGACCTGCGGCAGCTGGGAGCCGATCGCCCGTTGCAGGGTCTCGCTGGCCGCGATCGTGGCGTCGTTGCGGATCGCCCGTTGCAGCGCGCGGGTGACGTACCGGATCAGGGTGACGACGAAGGCGCGGTCCGGCGCGGAGAAGGCGCGCGGCTGCGACCAGGCCAGCATCAGCGCGCCGGGCATGCCCGGCAGCGGCGCGCAGACCGCGGCCTGCCAGCCGAGCCGTGCGACGTCGCCGGCGAGCGCCGGGCGGGCGGCCATCAGTTCCGCCGGTCCGGCGAAGAACCGGGCCACGCCTTCGCGCCGCACCGGGGCGGTCAGCGCCGCGGCCACGCCGGACGCCGGGCCGCGGCCGACCCCGGCCATCACCACCTCGGCGTGCGTGGCGGCGAGCATGTCGTGCATCAGCGCCGGCACGGTGGCCAGCACGTCCGCGGTGGTCTCGGTGGCGGAGAGCTGTTCGCTCGCCGTCAACAGCTGGCGGCTGCGCCGTAGCGCGGCATCCGGAGGCAAGGTAATCGTCGGCATGGTCCAGAGACTTCCTGTGCGACCTCCCCGGGTCATCCGTCGAATGACTGCCACCACCGCAGGAGCAGTCATTCGACGGATGGCATCGCCTTCTCGGGTGGGCAGTTTTGGTGGCGAGCCGGTGCGGGACCGATCCGCATCACCGGCGCTCACACACCGAGGAGCCAGCCATGCCTTACATCACCACGGACGACGGCACTGAGATCTTCTACAAGGACTGGGGCAACCCGGACGGGCAGCCGATCGTCTTCAGCCACGGCTGGCCGCTGAGCGGCGACGCGTGGGACGTCGAGATGAAGCTGGCCGCGGACAACGGGTTCCGGGCCATCGCGCACGACCGCCGCGGTCACGGCCGGTCCACCCCGACCTGGTTCGGCAACGACATGGACACGTACGCGGCTGACCTGGACGCCCTGGTCCGCGCCCTGGACCTGCGCGACATCATCCTGGTCGGCCACTCGACCGGTGGCGGCGAGGTCGTGCGGTTCGCGGCGAAGCACGGCATCGGCCGGGTTGCCAAGATCGCCACCGCCGGCGCGGTCCCGCCGGTGATGGTCAAGTCGGGGACCAACCCGGAGGGCACCCCGATCGAGGCGTTCGACGCCATCCGCGACGGTGTCCTGGCCGACCGCTCGCAGTTCTTCAAGGAGCTCGCGGAGCCGTTCTTCGGCGCGAACCGCCCGGGCGCCAAGGTCTCGCAGGGCGCGAAGGACCAGTTCTGGCGGCTCGGCATGCAGGCCGGCTTCGCCGCCGTCTACGACTGCGTCAAGCAGTTCTCGGAGACCGACTTCACCGAGGACCTCGGCAAGATCGACGTGCCGATGTTCATCGCGCACGGCGGCGACGACCAGATCGTGCCGATCGCGGCGGCCGCCGAGAAGACCATCAAGCTGGTCAAGGACGGCACCCTCAAGGTGTACGAGGGCGCGCCGCACGGTATCGCCGGCGAGTACCAGCAGGCGCTCGACAAGGACCTGCTCGAGTTCTGGAAGAGCTGAGACTCACGCCCGGTAGCGGAGGACGACATCCCGCAGGTGACGGTTCGGATGGGGGACGAACAGGCCGCGGATCTCGGTGAACGGGTTGTTGCCCGGCGGGATGTCGTCCTCGTAACCGGCGTCGGGGTCGTCGGGGAGCTGGACGAACGGCGTCTTCGGCTGGTCCGGGTGGGTGGGCACGACCGGGTTGCGGTACCACGAGGTGCCGCAGTTCCGGTTCTGCACCTCGCCGATGTACCAGCCGGGGACCATCACGTCCGGATCCTCGGCCTCCTCGGCGGCGAGCATGTCGTCCCACCCGTCGAACCGCTCCAGGAGCAGCTTCTCCAGCCGGTCCAGCGACTCGACGGAGAAGTCCCACTGCTGCCCGGTCTCACGGGACCAGACCGGGAAAGCAGCCTCCTGCGTCGCCAGCCAGGTATTCAGCCTCGGGTTGTCCGCCCAGTCGCTCATGGGAATCCCTACATAACGGATTGCTGGCCATAACGGATTGGTATACATAGTCGTCGATCAACTGTATCGGGCTGCGCCGATACGGTCCCGTTCCATATGGTGCCACACGGCGCCGGGAACCAGACGACTACAAACGGGGAGACATCCGGCGTTTCGCTCCCCGGACGGGGACCCACATGAGCTACCCCAGATCGGCCAGGCGCGCACGCTTGACGATGCGCGGCCTGGCCGCCGCCTTCTGCGCGGCCGTGCTGGCCTTCGGCGCCGCGCCGGTCGCCGCCGCGCCGGCGGCGCCGCTACCGTTCACCGGGCAGCGCTGCGACTCCAAGTTCGACCTGTCCGGCGCTCCGAAGAAACCGGACACCATTCCGGTCGGCGACGCCAGCCGGATCAAGGCGAACTGGGACACCTACGACTTCACGAACCAGCGCCAGGCGATGGACGGCCTGGCCGCGCCCACGCCCCAGGACCTCGCCGACGCCGGTGACGACCCGGATCGCTGGAAGGAGGGCGACAAGCGCAAGGTGTACGCCAGCTACCTCCGCCGCCAGCGCAGCAACAACCCCTACGGCGGCACGTTCAAGGACTGGCTGAACGAGGTCTACATCGAGAACGCCGCCCGCAACTCCCGCGGCGCCGCGTTCGGCCGGAAGGTCGCGCTCGACTTCGGGATGGTCGGCCCGCACTGGCTCTGCGAGGTCCAGGTCAAGGACGCCAGCGGCAAGGTCATTCGTACCTACGACGCGGTGAACACGAAGACCAAGGAGTTCATCGAGTTCAAGTCCGGTGGCGCGCACACCGGCAACCAGATCCCCGGCGACCGGGCGGTCATGAACGACAGCCGGTTCAAGGAGTACCGGCTCCGGTACGTCTTCGGCCAGGAGCAGGAGAAGAAGACCACCACGGCGCTGCGCAACCTCGGCAAGGCCGTCGGCAACACCTCGGGCGGTCTGCCCCGGGTCACCGCGTACGAGCACCGGTCCACCCCGGTCGCCCGGTTCACGCCCGGTCAGTACACCAAGTTCGACCCCACGCTGAACCCGAACCCGGCCACCGGCTCGGGCTCCCGCGGCGGCCTCAACGACATGCTGAACCAGTCGAAGCCGACCCCGGAGACGATGCGCCAGCAGATCGAGCGGATCCGGGCGAACGACCCCACCGGCCAGCGCCTGCGCGGACCCGGCGGCGTCGACTTCTCCACCCTGGAGCTGCGTTTCGTCGGCGCCCCGGCCAAGGGGGAGGGCCTGGACTACTCGTTCACCGCGAAGAAGATGCCCGACCCGGACGAGAACCCCGGATACGGCGGCGAGGAGAAGGCCCAGCTGATCTCCGACTCGTTCTTCACCTGGCTCGCGCTCACCCCGGACAAGTTCTGGGTGAACCTGAACCCGGACGAGCCCAACCGGATCATGGACGCGAAGTTCGGCGCGACCGACGCCGGCCGGGTGCTGCTCGAAGCCGACCTGCAGATGAAGCACGACTTCGCGCAGGCGATGAACCCGGAGAAGCCGCTCGGCAAGAAGTTCTGGGACGCCACCCAGCTGACCGACGGGCTGCCCTGCCTGCACAGCTTCCGCAACTGGATCGAGCCGGCGCCCGCGCAGGTGCGGGAGCAGGACGGCGGCATCTACATCCTGGACGCGCCGCTGAAGGTCAACTCGGTGCCGCAGAACTACACCAACCTGCCGCCCGGCGCCGACCAGGCGTGCAAGCCGACCGAGGCGCAGATCAAGCACAACCACAAGGCCGTCCAGGATCTGATCGTTCCGGAGGTCGAGCGGAAGATCAACGAGGACCCGTACTACGCCGACCTGCGCCGGGTCTACACCTCCCGGGTCGCCGCCGAGTGGATCCGCCAGCAGGACGCGAAGAAGGCCACCGACTACCGCGCGATCATCAACAGCAACAACGTGGCGAAGTGGCCGATCCGCGACGGGAAGTGGGACACCGACGACCTGTGGAAGCGGTTCCTGAAGTCGTGGAACGAGGGCGACTACGAGTTCGAGTGGGAGGCCGGCGGCAAGGTCTACGTCTACCAGATGGGCGGTGTCGACTTCTCCCGGTCGCCGAAGAAGAACGCCAGCAAGCAGCAGTTCACGGCGAATCACCAGTACCTGCCGCGCAGCACCAAGGTCTCGGTGCAGACGATGACCGACGACGCCGAGAGCGACGAGATCCTGCTGCTCGGTGGCAACACCGACGCCAAGCCGACGACCGGCGCCACGAAGCCGCCGACCCAGAACCCGGGCGGAGGCGGTGACGGCAACGGCGGTGGCGACGACGGCGACGACGGCGATGGCGGTGACGACGACGGGGACGGCAGCGGCGGTGGCGCCACCACGCCGCCGGCCGACGACACCGCGGGCGGTCTGCCGATCACGGGCGACAGCGTGCCGGTTCCGGTGCTGGTCGCACTGGCGGTCACCCTGATCGCCGCGGGCGCGGCCCTGGTCTGGTGGGCCCGCCACCGGCGCCGCACCTTCGTCAGCTAGCCCGCACACCAGCTAGCCCTCTTCCGGCGAGCAGCGGCGGCCCCGGGAACCGGGGCCGCCGCTGCTCCGGCTTGAGGCACTTCGGCGCAACGCGGTCGGATTCCTGCTGCTGGCCCCATAAGTTGGTCAGTCCTCCATTCGGCTGACGCGGGCTGGCAGTGGCATTGGTCATTGTGGCTGGTATGGGTCTGGCGGCTGGCAATAGGCGGATTGATGTTTTTATCAGTTATGCCGGTCCGGACCGGCCGTGGGCGAACTGGGCGGCGCAACAATTGGAGCGGGCTGGGATGTCCGTGGAGCTGACGGCGTGGGACTGGTCGGCCGGGGACAATTTCGTGCTGCGGATGAACGATGCGCTCGGCCGAGCGGACCGGGTGCTGGCGTTGTACTCGGCGGCGTATTTTGCGCCGGATCGGTTCACGACCGACGAGTGGGTGGCGGTGCTGGCGGCGCCACCGGATGAGCGAGGGCGGCGGCTGGTGCCAGTGCGAGTGGAGGAGGTGACTCCACCACCGATCCTGCGTGCGGTGACGTACCGGGATGTGTTCGGTCTGCCGGAGCAGCGAGCCCGGCAGGTGCTGCTCGAGGCAGTCACCGGCCGCGCGCGGCCGTCGGGTGACGTCCGTTTTCCCGGAGGCAGCGGGATCGCGGTGGCGGATGTCGGGGTCCGGGTGCCGGGCTCGCTGCCAAGGGTGTGGAACGTGCGCCGGCGGAATCCGGCGTTCACCGGCCGTAGCCGTGAGCTGGCCTTGCTACGCGAACGGTTGTGTTCGGGGGAGCGGGCGTTGGTGCAGGCCCTGCACGGTATCGGCGGGGTGGGTAAGACCGAGCTGGCGGTTGAGTATGCGCACCTGTTCGGCAATGAGTACGACCTGGTGTGGTGGATCGACGCCGAACACCCGGAGCTAGTGGGAGAGCAGTTGGCGGCGCTGACCGCTGCGGCGAATTGGGGTGAGGCATCTGGAGCGGATGTGGTGCTGCGCCGGTTACAGCGCGAGTCCGGATGGCTGTTGATCTACGACAATGCGAAGACGGTCGACGCGGTCGCAACGATGATTCCAAGTGGCGGCGGGCACGTGGTGATCACGTCCCGGAGCCGGCAGACCGGTGGCGTGGCGTCCGCGCCGATCGGTGTGGACCTGTTGGGACGTGCGGCATCGACGCGCCTGGTTCGTGAGGTTGCCCCGACGTTGCGGGTCGCCGAGGCGGACCGGCTCGCCGGAGCTGTCGGTGATCTGCCCTTGGCGTTGGGGCAAGCGGCTGGCCTAGTGGCCGAAACCGGCATGAGCGTCGATGAATACCTTGCCGAACTCTCCGCCAACCCGGCGGAATTACTGGACGAGGGGCCGACGGGCCGATATCCGCGGTCGCTGGCGGCGGTCATCACCGCATCGATGCGGCATTTGTCTGGGCAGGACGAGGCTGCGGGCCAGTTGATGCGCCTGGCTGCTGTCCTGGCGCCGGAACCCATGCCGCTGTCGTGGTTGACCGGAACCGCTGCCGAATCGTTGCCCGAACCGCTGGCCGCCGTTGCGACTAGCACGATTGCCAGGCGGCGCATGCTTGGCCGGATCGCGGCTGTGGGGCTGGCCCGGGTGGATGCCGACACCATGCAGCTGCACCGGCTCACCCGAGCCGTCATCGCTCCGACCACTGCGTTCTCTGAAGCCGAGCACGCTGACCGGCTGCTCACCGCCGCCGCACCGATTGACGAACGAGATCCGGACTCGTGGCCGAGATGGGCCGTCCTGCTGCCGCATCTGCTCGCGCGAGCCAAGAGCACGACCAGTCCCGAACTCCGGGTCACCGCAGGGCGTGCTCTGTACTACCTGGTGCTGCGAGGCGAATATCGCACCGCGCAGAACCTGGCGACAGACTGGCACCAACACTGGCAGCGAGCCGTCGGACCTAATGATCCTTCAGTGCTGAGAGCAGCCAACCAACTCGCGAACACTTACTTGCTCCTCGGCGAGTACGAACAGGCCCGCCGCCTGCACGAGGACACGTTCGTACGGCGGCGACGGGTTCTTGGTGATGATCATCCGGACACGCTGCGTTCGGCCAACAACCTCGCCAACAGTTGGAACGGGCTGACCGAGTACGAGCAGGCTCGTGAGCTGCACGAGGACACGTTGGACCGGTTGCGACAGGTTCTTGGTGATGATGACCCGGACACGCTGCGTTCGGCCAGCAGCCTCGCCAGTAGTCTGCACGAGTTGGGCGAGTACGAGCAGGCTCGCGAACTGAACGAGGACACCTTGGCGCGGCGGCGACGGGTTCTCGGCGACGATCACCCGGACACGCTGCGTTCAGCCAGCTACCTCGCCATCAATCTGCACAAGTTGGGCGAGTACGAGCCGGCCCGCCACCTCAACGAGGACACCTTGGTGCGGCGGCGACGGGTTCTCGGCGATGACCATCCCGACACCGTGGCTTCCTCCGGAAATCTTGCCAGCGATCTGCACGAGTTGGGCGAGTACGAGCAAGCTCGCGGGCTGCATGAGGACACGTTGGCGCGGCGGCGACGGGTTCTCGGTGATGACCACCCCGACGCTCTGTCTTCGGCCAACGACCTCGCTAGCACCTTGCAGAAGTTGGGAGAGCACGAGAGGGCCAGCCGCCTTCTCGCGGAGATCGCTAAGCGCAGCCGCGCGGGCCACTGAGACGGCCTGCAGGTCAGATGGGAGTACACATGTACTCCACCCATCGAGGAATCCCGCCGCGCGTTGAGCGCGGCTAGCGTTCATGGCATGCCCGAGGACGAAGAGCTGATCGAGCCGCATCCCGACCTGGTCCGCCTATGCGAGGCACTCAACCTGCCTAAACCAGGCCCATGGACCAAGGCGGAGATGGACGAATTCTGGGAAGAAGAGAACCGCGCCGACGCAGACCTCGCCGCGAGGATCGCTCGCAGGAATCCCCGCGCTGCATGAAGAGGTCACGTCAGCTGCGCGTCCTGGACGCCTCTGCGGTGGTCGAACTGTTCGCAGGCCACCCCAAGGCGATGAAAGAGCTGCAGGCCGCCGTAGACGGACACCTCCTGCTCTGCCTGCCCGCGCTAGCCGTTGCCGAGGCGCAGGCCGCGCTGCGCCTTCCCGCCAGAACCTGGTTCTACTTCTTCGGCCAACGCGCCATCCACGAGCAGCCGCTGTCGTGGCACGGTGCGTTGGCCGCAGGGCTGCTCGCGGCGCCACGCCTCGAACACCATCCCATGCAGGCCGCGCTGATCGGCCCGATCATGGTTGGCCAGGTGATCAACGAAGCGACGTTGTTGCATGCTCCGATCGTCACTCGCGTTCCTGAGGCCTACGGGGCTTACGACGTCACTCTCCGCGTTCTGGATTGAGCTGGCCGGGAGCCTGATCGGGGTCTCGTGCGTTGTTCCTGGTGATCGAGAGGGGCGCGCATGCGGGTGGGCATGAGGGATGGGCAGCTGGTGGCGTGGGACCAGGTCACCGGCGCCTGGGTGGTGGTCGGGGACGACCTGTTGACCTTCCTGAGTGGCGGGATCGACGCCGTGCGGGATGCTGAGCGCGCGTTCGGTGACCCGTACCGGGAAGAAGCCGGCGGCGGACCGGCAGGCTTGCCCCTGGAAGCGGCTTCGCTGCGGTGTTTCGCGCTCTGGGAAGAGCACATGATCAACGGTGCGCGCGGGATGGTGCAGCGGTTCGGGTCGCCGGGCATCCGGCGGTTCGCCAGGAGCTTCGAGCGTGTCACCGGGCGGGTGCCACCGCCGATGCGGCCCAAGCCGAACTTCTACCGGGATCCGCAGTTCTACATGGGTAATCACCGGGCCATGCATGCCGACGGGGCGACCATCGGGTGGCCGTCGTTCGCCTCGGTGCTCGACTTCGAATGCGAGATCGGAATGATCGTCGCGCGGCCGGTGAAGGACTGTGACACCACCGAGGGACGGGCCGCGATCGGCGGGTTCGTGATCCTCAACGACTGGTCGGCGCGGGACACGCAGTGGGACGACACGCGGCGCGGGACGTTCGGCGGGGTGGTCAAGGCGAAGACGTTCGCCAACTCGATGTCCGCGGTCGTGGTGACGGCGGACGAGGTGCTGCCGCGCTGGCGGGAGCTGACCGGCCAGGTCACCGTGAACGGCGAGATCTGGGCCAGGAATCAGACGAAGGACGCGATGTACGACCTGGGCGCCGTGGTCAGATACGCCGCCCGCGGTGAACATCTGCAACCGGGTGACGTGCTGAGCAGCGGCACCATCCCGACCCTCTGCGGCCTCGAGCTCGGCCGTTTCCCCAGCCGGGGGGACGAGGTCCGCCTCGAACTGGACCTGGCCACCGGCGAACCGATCACGCTGACCAACAGAATAGAGGGGTGACCGACGCTTCATCCCGGGTTCGGGGACGCCGCCCGCCCGCCGGCGACCCGGTCGTCGACCGGGCGCTGTCGCTGCTCTTCTCGTTCGACGCCGCCCACCCGCTCCTCACCCTGAGCGAGCTGAGCCGGCGCAGCGACATCCCGCCGAGCTCCGCGCTGCGCCTCGCGAACCGCCTGCTCGCGTGGGGTGTGCTGGAACGCGACGCGAGCGGCCGGTTCTCGATCGGGCTGCGGCTGTTCGAGGTGGCGTCGCTCGCCCAGCGTGGGCACGGGCTGCGCGAGGTGGCGCTGCCCTACCTGGGTGACCTGGCCGAGGCGACCCGGCAGCACGTGCTGCTCGCGGTGCGTGACGGCGACGAGGCGGTGCTGGTCGAGCGGTTCAGCGGCCACGACGCGATCCAGGTTCTGTACCGGGTGGGCGGCCGCCTGCCGCTGCACTCCACCGGCGTCGGGCTGATCCTGCTGGCCTTCGCGGACCCGGAGTTCCAGGAGTCGTACCTGGCCCGGCCGTTGCGGCGGGAGCCGGAGCACGCGGTGATCCCGGCGGCCGAGCTGCGCCGGACCCTCGCCGAGGCCCGCCGGGAACGGGCCGTGACGGTGCGCCGGCTCGTTCCGGAGGCGGCGATCTCGGTGGCCTGTCCGGTGCACGGGCCGGGTGACGTGGTGGTCGCCGCGCTCTCCGTGATCGTGCCCGAGGACTGGCCCGATCCGCGCTCGCTGATTCTCGCGCTGCGCACCTCGGCCCGCGCGATCTCCCGCGCCCTCGGCGCGCCCTGAGCGGGCGGCTTTGCCGCCCAATGGCATAGCGGTTGGTTGCGCTCCGACGTCGGCCGCAGAGTGAGGACCATGATTTCGCAGACTCTTGGGTACGGGGAGATCGAGGGGTACCGCCCCCTCCTGCTCGACCTGCACCTCCCCGAGACGGCAGAGGTCCCGCCGCCGATCGTCGTGTTCGTGCACGGCGGCGGCTGGCGGCGCGGGTCCCGGCAGATGTTCTGCCCGACCTGGCGCGACTGGCAGCCCGGCCCGTTCGCCCGGCTGGTCGCCGAGGGGTTCGCGGTGGCCTCGGTGGACTACCGGCTCAGCGGGGAGGCGATCTTCCCGGCCCAGCTGGACGACGTGACCGCGGCGGTCGCCTGGCTGCGCGCGCACGCCGGTGAGCTGGGCGTCGACGGCGGGCGGATCGTCGCGTGGGGCGAGTCGGCCGGCGGGCATCTGGCCGCGCTGCTCGGGCTGACCGTTCCCGGACTCGCCGGCGTGATCGACTGGTACGGCCCGTCGGATCTCCGGTCCCATCAGGGGGAGCGGGAACTGCAGCTGATCGGCTCACCCGACCGGGCCGCGCAGGCCAGCCCGGTCACCTACGTGCACCCCGGCGCGCCGCCGTTCCATCTGGCGCACGGCACGGCCGATCAGTTCGTTCCGGTGTCGCAGAGTGAGCAACTGGCGGCGGCTCTGCGGGCTTCGAACGTACCCGTGGATCTGAATTTGATCTCCGGGGCGGGTCATCTCTGGGTTGACGCGCCGGATCCGGAGGCCATCTTCGCGGCCGCCGTCCGGTTCGCCCGCTCGGTCACGGAAGGCTGACGTGCCGCCGCGCTGGAAGACCTTCGTGCTCACCGCGGCGGTGATCCTGATCCTGCAGAACCTGGTGTCCGCGCTGCTCACGCCGCTGACCACCGGATGGCCGCCGGTGCTGCGTTCGGCCGTGGTGATCACCGGCGTGGTGGCGCTGATGACATGGGTGATGATGCCGCGGCTGACCCGGTGGCTGGCCGGTTGGCTGCGACCTGCGCCACAAAAGCCGTTTCATTCAATGGCAAGCCGCTGGGCTGAGGAGCCGTCGGATGGCGAACCTGTTTCCCATACGTTTCGTGACGGGAGACACCGATGAGCATCGAGTACTTGGCCGGCAACCACCGGTCGCTGCCGGGTTCGCCCCAGCCCTACTTCCTCGCCGCCGGCGAGGGCGAGCACGCCAAACTCTTCGCCGACACGTTCACGGTGTTGCTCAGCGGCGACGAGACCGACGGGCAATTCGGGATGTTCACCAACCGGTGCGCGGTCGGCGACATCATCCCGACGCATTCACATGCGGACACGCACGAGACGTTCTACATCGTCGAGGGCCTGGTCCGGCTCTTCGTCGAGCTGCCGGACGGGGAGAAGACGAATCGGCTGCTCGGCCAGGGCGACTTCGGTTTCGTGCCGGCCGGCGCGGCGCACGCCTACCGGGTGGAGAAGCCGTCGCTGATCCTCGGCGCTGCTACCGGCGGTTTCGAGCGGTTCTTCCAGCAGATGGGCATGCCGGTCGCCTCCGCGGCGAACGACGGGGAGCCCTACGTGCCGCCGTACCCCCGGATGCAGGCCGCCGCCGAAGCGCACAACATGCGGTTCATCCCCGACGCGCGGTGGTGATTTCCGGTCAGTTTTCGAGAAGCGCCGGTCATGCTCGGGGTTCTAGCGTGACCGGCATGAATACATGGATCCGGCAGTGTCATCGGTGGTTGGCGATCGCTTTCACCGTGACGGTACTGGTCACGACCGTTGCGCTGGCGCAGGAGGATCCGGTTTTGTGGGTCTCCTATCTGCCGCTGCTGCCGCTGGCGCTGCTGTTCTTCTCGGGGTTGTACCTGTTCGTCCTCCCGTATCTGGCCAGACGCCGCGCGGCCCGGTAGGCCCGCCGGGTGTTCGCCGGAACAGAAGCGGCATCAGGGCGGGCAGACCCGGTGATGGGGCAGCCCGTCGGTCGCCTCGTCCCACTCCTGCTTCGTCATGCGGTGCCCCGAGATCTCCGCGCAGGCGGCGGTTTTCGGGGCGCGCGCCTCGGGCGGCATCGGCCGATCGAGCCGCCAGATCGACATCAGCTGCCGCTCCGGCCAGTCTCCGGCTCTCCGGTGGGAGAACAGAAGTGCCCACCGGCCGTTCGTGGCGGGGAAGACATCCTCGGTGTAGCCGCCGAAGTCGTGGGCCGTGATGTTGCCGTCCTCGTTCCGGCTCCAGGCCAGCATCCTGCCTTCGCTGGTCAGCGTGGCCCACGCGCCGCCGGCTCGATGGTCGCGATCGCTGAGATCGTGCGGTGGCAACGCCGGCGTCCGACGGAATGGCGGAAATGCCGCTAAATAAGTGGCGTTAGCGTCTTGGGTCCAGATCCAGCCGCCGCCCTCCGGCGCGGGTTGCAGCATCAGCTCGGTGGGACCCGGCGAGATGATGAGTTCTCCGATGCGCCGGGGGCCGTTCCGCACGTTCCACACTGATACCCGGCCGGTGTCGTGCCGGACGAGCGCCCACTCCCCGCCTCCCTGCACCTCGACATCGACCGCCCGCCCGCCCGCCGTGGTGGATGCCAGCGGATCGCGGCGCAGATCGTGGAAAGTAGCTCGCCCCGCGGTGTCGATCGTCGCCAGTGCGACCGCCGCGGTCCCGGGCATGTCGCTGCCGTCGTTCGGCGGCGCGGCGAGGAAACGAGAGGTCACGATGCCGGACGCCAGCGGGGACGGGCCGCGCCGGGGATCGTCGAGATCCCGGCGCAGCACCCTGCCGTCGCTCGTGTGGACGATCAGTCCGCCGGCCGCGTCGAACGCCGCGTTGGTCACCTGCTGGCCGACGGTCTCGGCCGGTCCGCCGGCACGCGTCAACAGAGCCTCCGGGCGCTGGGAGTACGAGAAGACCCAGCGGCCGTCCGAGGAGATCAAGTCCTCGGAACCGACGATGATCGGGATAGGGGCCGGTGGCCAGGTGGACATATCCCAGAGCCGGCCCTGCCCGGAACCCGTCGCCAAGTGCAGAGCGGTGCCGAACAAGGTCGCCGACGTCGGGCTCTCCTCCGAGATCTCCGCCCGCTTTCCGGTGTGAAGGTCGACGACGAGGTAGACGCCGTCCTGGTCGGCGAGGACCCAGCGACGGCCGGGCAGAATCGTGACGTCGTAGAGCCCCTCGCCGAGATCGATCTGCGGCACTTCCGGACGCTCCACGTCGACCACCCAGGAATGGTCCTCGTAGTCCCTGACCACGACGATGCCGTCCACGGGCCCGACCATCCGCTGGGCGTCGGAGGTCCGTAAAGGTACGGAACGAGGAGCGGCGCCGGACAGGTCCCAGTACACCGCCTGGCCGGCGCTCCTGACGAGCGCGCCGCCGGTGACCGCCGCCAGCCACAGGTCGCCCTGGCCGAGGAGCACGGAGGCCGGCGTGACCGACTGGTTGTCCCAGGCCTCCAGCAGGCCGCGATGGTCCAGGGTGAGCAGCCAGCGATTGCCGCTCACCACCTGCCGGATCGGGACCACGCCGGCGTCCGGATCGGCCTGCCGCGCCCGGACGACAGCGCCGAGTTCGGTCAGCGACCCGTCGTCGCTGTCCAGTTCGGCGGCGGCGATGCGCAGTTCCAGCGCCTTGCCCGGGTCGCTCCCGGTCAGCTCGTCGGCGTGCTCCGCGAGAAGGTCGGCGTGCCGGCTTTTCAGCTCGCCGACCCGGAAGGTGAGGCCGAGGTCGACGTTGGGCACGATGATCAGGGAGCTGGTGAGCAGCACGATGATGCTCGCCGCGGCGGTGCCGGCCCGGGTCCGGTGATGGCGGCGAAGGCTGTCGAGCGCGAGATCCTCGGGGCCGGTGAACGTCGGCGAGGCGGGCGAGAGCGGGCGGCGGGGCCGGTGGACGCCGGCCAGGTGCACCTCCAGCAGGTCGTGCCGGAACTGATAGACGGCGCCGATCTGGCGGAGAATCTCGTGCTCGTGCGCTTCCTCCAAAAACTGCATGGTCCGCCACGGCAGCAGGCGCCAGATCGCCAGCCAGGCGTGCGCGATCGCGTACGCCACCCACGGCGCGCCGCTGCCGAGCAGCAGCCCGCCCACCAGGATGCAGACCACGCTCACCACGGCGGCGATCGGATCGAGACCGCCGGACTCGTAGTCCACGTCGGCGATGGTGGCTGTCACCCCGATGGCCGCTGCCGCCACCGCGCCGGTGACCGCGATGATCAGCGAGGTCAGGGCGTCGGATCGCAGAACGGCTCGGGGCGAGACCATCGTCTCGTCGTTGACCGGGGTGGTGAGCCACAGCCCGACGCCCACCGGCAAGCCGATCATCAGGGTGAAGCCCAGCGCCACGGCCAGGCCCAGCGGGCCACCGGTCTGCAGCATGCCCCAGAAGACGCCGACCGTCGGGTCGTCCAGGTCGGAGATCCGCAGTGTCCCGGCGAAGGTGCCCACCACCAGCCCGAACACGGTGCCGATGCTCGCGCCGAGTCCGAGCCCCGCGATCAGCCGCCCGGGCAGCTGGCTCAGGCGCCACTGGGAGCGGACCGGCAGTGCGCCGCGCACCGCGCCCAGACCGGAACTGATCAGACTCTGCACCGCCGCGATGATGACGACGGTGGTCAGCACCGCCAGCAGACCGGGGCCCGGCGGTTTGATCTGTGGCACGCCGTCCGAGTCGGCCAGCCGCATCCGGTACAGCACGAGCATCGGCGGCCCGGCGAGGATCATGGCCGCCGCCACGTCGCGGAACAGCGTCGCGAGGTGGCCGGCCGCCGCACGGATCCGGCCGCGTGCCGCCGGGCGTTCCTCGTGCGCCGCGCGGGCGACGTGCAGGCCGGCGATCAGCCCGCTCGTCATGCCGACCGCCCAGCCGAAGACCGCGGCGTACCGCGACGTCGAGTCGTCCCACCAGGTGAGTACCCCGGTGATCGTGCCGACCGCTCCGAGCAGCAGCACGAGCGGGACGACCAGGACCGCTGCCGGAACCGCGCGGGCCAGCTCCCACCACGCGAGGTTCGGCCGGTGGATCCGGAACCGCAGGTGCTGCGCCAGCGTCCGCAGGTAGCGCTCGGCCCGCCCGACGTCGATCTTCGAGTTGCGGTAGACGGCCGGCACGAACCGCGACAGCAGGTGCTCCCGGACCGCCCCGGCGCTGCCCAGCCGGGCGAGCTCACCCGGATCGCTGGCCGGCGCCCGGTAGACGGTCCGGGCCAGGGAGATCATCAGAGGGGTGGAGAGGGCGGTCGCCAGTGGCCCGTACTCATCGGATCTGATAGCGGCCGTGACCGATTCCCATCGGCCGCCGCCCTCGGGTTCCCCGGCCGTGAGGAAGGCGATCGCGTCGGCGCCGGTGACCGGCGCGATGGTCACCTCGGCGGCCAGCGGCAACCGGCCCTCGGCCGCGACCACCTCGTCGTACTCGGTGCGCCGGCAGGTGATCACCATGGGGAGGCCCTCGACGTCGGCGGCGTCGCCGAGGTGCCGGGCCGCCTGCCGGCGGACCGGCGCGGGAAGCTCGTCCAGGCCGTCGAGAACGAGCAGAACCCGGTTCTGGTCGATCAGGGGGAGTGCGCTCGCGGCCACTTCCGGGTACGTCTCCGCGACCGCTCGCCCGGCCCACGCCCGCAACTCCTCGCCGGGATCCCAGGACGCCAGTGAGAGCAGCACCGGCACCGGCTGCCCGGCGTCGTCGGAGGGTGCGGCGGCGGGTAGCGCCGCGATCGTGAAGAGCATGGCCAGGGTGCTCTTGCCGGCGCCCGGCTCGCCGAGCACGACCAGCTGCCGGGCGGGCAGCCGGCGGAACGCGTCGACCAGGTCGGCGGCGGGCTGCCGGGTGCTGTCGTCGATCAGCAGCGAGCCCTCGTCCGGCAGGAACGCCGCGGGTCCGAGCGGTGTGGCGGTCCGGTTCCAGGTCAGGCGCAGCGGCCGGGGCTGGCGCAGCCGGCGCTTGCCGATCTCCCGCTCCCACTGCCGTCGCACCCGGAGGGCCAGGGTGCCGGCGGCCCGGTCCAGCGCCGCCGCCTCGTCCGTGGCGGCCCGGCCCTGCCGCAGGCTCAGAATCCCGAAGACGAACGTGGCGGCCAGGCCGACCAGTGTCGCGACCGCCGACACGATGCTGGCCACCTGGTCACCGGTGGAGAGCCCGTTGGTGAACCGGGAGAGTCCGAAGACGCCCAGGGCCACCCCGGCGACGCCGATCAGGGCGAGCCGGCGCGCGGTTGTCGGTCGAAGCACGGTCCATCTTGATCCGAGCGGGCGTCCGGCAGCCATCAGCGAAACGTCTGGTGCGCCATCTGAACACATCCCGGGGGAGTAATCAGACGGCTACCTTCGGGTAACAAACCTCGGTACGGTGACCGGAGACGAGGGGTCAAGGAGGGCATGCCCATGACCACGACGCACGTCTCCGAGAAGCAGGCCCGGCAGACCGCCGAGGCCGCCCGGGAGTCCGAGTGGCGGAAGCCGAGTTTCGGCAAGGAACTGTTCCTCGGCCGGCTCCGGCTCGATCTGATCGATCCACGGCCGGACGCTCCGCCGAGCGCCGACGCCGAGGACTTCCTGGCGAAACTCGGCGCCTATCTGCGTACCGACGTGAATGGACCACAGATCGAGCGCGACGCGCGCATCCCGGACGAGGTCTTCCAGGGCCTCGCGCGGCTCGGCGCGTTCGGCATGAAGATCGACAAGGAGTACGGCGGCCTCGGCCTGTCGAATCTGCACTACTGCAAGGCGCTCACGCTGACCGGTTCGGTCAACCCCGCGGTCGCGGCCCTGCTCTCCGCGCACCAGTCGATCGGCGTGCCGCAGCCGCTGAAGAGTTTCGGCAGCGCCGAGCAGAAGAAGGCGTTCCTGCCCCGGCTGGCGGCCGGCGAGGTGTCGGCGTTCCTGCTCACCGAGCCGGACGTGGGCTCCGACCCGGCCCGGCTGGGCACCGTCGCCGAGCCGGTCGAAGGCGGTTACCGGCTCAACGGGCTGAAGCTGTGGGCCACCAACGGCACCCTCGCCACGCTGCTCGTGGTGATGGCCCGGGTGCCGGAGAAAGGCATCACCGCGTTCGTGGTCGAGGGCGACTCGCCGGGGATCACGATCGAGCGGCGTAACGCTTTCCTCGGGTTGCGCGGTTTGGAGAACAGCGTCACCCGGTTCCACGACGTGTTCGTACCCGAAGCGAATGTGATCGGCGGGCTCGGCAAAGGCCTGAAAATCGCGCTGACCACGCTCAACACCGGCCGACTGTCACTGCCCGCGATGTGTGTCGGCGCCGGTAAACGAGCGCTCACGATCGCCCGCGAATGGTCCGCGGACCGGGTGCAGTGGGGCCGCCCGGTCGGCGAGCACGAGGCGGTGGCCAAGAAGATCGCCTTCATCGCCGCGACCACGTACGCGATGGAGTCCATGCTCGACCTCTCCTGCCTGATCGCCGACGACGCGAACAACGACATCCGGATCGAGGCCGCCCTGGTGAAACTCTTCGCCAGCGAGATGGCCTGGAAGGTCGCCGACGAGCTGATCCAGATCCGCGGCGGCCGGGGATACGAGACCGCCGACTCCCTCACGGCCCGTGGCGAACGGGGCGCCGAGGCCGAGCAGATCCTGCGTGACCTGCGGATCAACCGGATCTTCGAGGGCTCGACCGAGATCATGCACCTGCTGATCGCCCGGGAAGCGGTCGACGCGCACCTCTCGGTCGCCGGCGACATCATCGATCCCGACGCCGGCCTCGGGCGCAAGGCCCGCGCCGGGGCGCGAGCCGGCGCGTTCTACGCGCGCTGGCTGCCGACGCTCGCCGTCGGCCAGGGCCAGAACCCCACCGGGTACGCCCAGTTCGGTCCCCTGGCGCACCACCTGCGGTACGTGGAACGCGCGTCCCGCAAACTCGCCCGCTCCACGTTCTACGCGATGTCGCGCTGGCAGGGCCGCCTCGAACGCAAGCAGGGCTTCCTGGGCCGGATCGTGGACATCGGCGCCGAGCTGTACGCGATAGCGGCGGTCTGTGTCCGGGCCCGCGCCGAGGACCGCCCCGAGGGCCGTGAGCTGGCCGACCTGTTCTGCCGGCAGTCCCGGTTGCGCGCCGAGGCGCTGTTCGCCACGCTGTGGGAGAACACCGACCGCCTGGATGTGAAGGCGGCCTCGCGGGTGCTCGCCGGTCGTTACGCGTTCCTGGAGGAGGGCGTGATCGCGCCGGAGCCTTCGGCGGACGAGGCGTGGGTGGCGGCGTGGCGGCGCGGACCGGCCGAGGTCCCCGACGTCCGTCGTCGCGTGCCACCACTGGACTGACGGCTTCGTGTTCCCGGATCTTGGTGTTCCCTGATCTTGGCAGGCTGCGACCTGTCGCGGCGGGGCTTGCCAAGATCCGCGCGCCGGGGCTCGCCAAGATCCGCGGGCCGGGGCTCGCCAAGATCCGCGCGCCGGGGCTTGCAAGATCCGGCGCGCGCGCCGGTGTGTCAGCATGACCGCGTGACGACGGACGCGACCTCCACCCCCGACCGCCCCCGCCGCCGCGACGCCGAGGCCAACCGGACCCGCATCCTCCAGGCCGCGCACACCCTGCTGATCACCGAGCCGAACGCCAGCATGGACGGCCTGGCCCAGGCCGCGGGCGTGGTTCGCCGCACCCTCTACGCCCACTTCCCGACCCGGGACGCCCTGATCACCGGCTTGGGCGACAAGGCGGCGGCCGACATCCTGGACGCGCTGAGCCACACCGGCCGCGAGGCCCTGGAGCCCGCCGTGGCGCTCGCGGATTTCTCCCTGACCATCTGGACGGCCGGCGACCAGTACCGCCTGCTCATCTCCCTGGCCGAATCCGAATACGGCACGGACCGCCTCCGCGATCTGCTGGCGCCGATCCGCGCGCAGGGTTTCGACCTGCTGGCCCGCGCCCGCGACACCGGCCGGTTCGCCACCCACCTGCCGCTGCCGGTGCTCAGCAACGCCCTCCAGTCGCTCACGTTGTCCCTGCTGCGCTCCGTGAACGACGACCTCTGGACGGACTCCGGCGACAGTGCCGCGCGAGCGATTCTGATCGCCGCCGGTCTGCCCGGAGCGGATGCCACCGCCGCGATCGAGCAGGCTAAGCTAATTCGCACATAGCTGTGCAGGTTGGTGGAGGGTGGCTCGGTGAACCTCACGTTCGCGGTCCTCGCGATGGGAGCTTTCGGCGTCGCCGGCACGTCCAAGGTCACCGGTGCCCCCGACACCCGCGAAACCGCCGACCACCTGGGTTTCTCCCCGGGCGAGTTCCGCTTCATCGGCCTGATCGAGCTGATCGGCGTGCTCGGCGTGACGGCCGGCCTCTTCATCACCGGCATCGGCGTCGCCAGCGCGATCACCCTGCTCCTGCTCATGGCCGGCGCCGTCGCCAGCCACCTGATCTGCGGCGACGGCCTGCGCGGGGTGCTGCTGCCCACCCTCGCCGCCACCGTCCTGACCGGTTACCTGATCACCCTCTCGTAAAACCTTTCCGGTACGAGTCGGCGGAAGTCCCCGAGAGTCGCCTCCCTGACGAACGCGGCCCGGCTCCCGCCGCCGCCGGCCCCGGCGTCCAGTCACCCTTCACCGCCGACCCCTCGCGTCGCCCGCATCACCGACCCGGTGAACGTTCGTGGTCAACGCCCTGGCTGGTCCGGCTGGTGCTGAGTGTTGTGCGCTGGGAGCCGGCTGGTCCGGCTGGCGCTCAGTGCTGTGCCCCCGGAGCCAGCTGGTCCGGCTGGCGCTCAGTGCTGCTCGGCGCCTCGTCGACAGCACTGACGGCCAGCTCGCCGCGCTGGGCTGGCTGTCAGCGCTCCCGAGTGCCCGTTTTGTCCGCGCTGAGAACCAGCCCGCTTCGATCGTTCCAAGATCGGCCAGGCCCCGTTTCGAAGACGGATCGTGACTTGCCGGGTCTGGTGACGCTGACATCGGCGGCAAGCCATGCGGCCGCATGGGCGTATGTTGTCTACTGCTCGCCATGGGTGGAACGGCATTGAGCGTCCTGAGTCCCTGCGTGGCTGAGGGCGTCGAACCAGTTTCGGCACTCCGCCCTCGGCAGACCTGGTCGTCTATGCTTCTCACACCGTCGCGGCGAGCAGGACCAGCGCGCTGGCACCGATCTCGGTGATCCCCACTCTTCGGGGTGTCAGCGCCCGCCCCGGCAGTGCCCACGCCCGGACCAGCAGCACCGCGAACACCACGCCGGGCAGGATCCCGGCGGCGAGACCGGCGACGAGTGCCGCAGCGTGATAGGCCACCGAAGCTCGGAAATATCCAATATTTCCTCTCTCGCGGATCATCGTCTTCACGTAGAGCACCGTGCCGACCAGGTACAACAGCACCACCGCGAACGGCGTGACCACATCCGTGAGCGGACGCCCGGCGACGACCGCCACCACGAAGACCATGAGACAGCTCTGCAGGACCGACGCCAGATCGTTGACCAGGGCTCGTTCCCGCCGGCGATAGGCGTACCAGGCGTTCACCGCGAGCAGCGCCGCGTACGGCGGCGCGAAGAGCAGCAGCCGCGGGCAGGCGACCAGGACCGGAGCGGCGAGCACGGCGGTGACCGGCGCGTACAGCGTGATCTGCGCCCGGTACCGCCGCGGACGCCGTGACTTGATCGCCTGCAGGACGAAGTAGGAGAGCAGGTACCCGGCCAGCCAGGCGCCGAGCAGCGGCACGTCCGGCCACCGGAAACCGGCGACGATCACGCCGGCCAGGTAGGGGAGGAGCAGCATCGCCCAGGCCCCGTGCTGCGGAGGCACGTACTGCCGGCGGGCCGGCCGGCGCACAGCGGTGGTCACTCCCGCACGCTATCCGCCGGCCGGACGCTCGATCAGGGCCTTAGGACCCCACTTCTGCGGCGGTGCTCGCGGGCCAGGTGCCAGGTCGCGATCGGCACCGACACCAGGGCGAAGAGGGTGATGCCGGTGGTGAACCAGGCGAGCCGATGATTTTCCGGGACGCGAGTGTCCCGTACCTCGGAAGTCGGGTTCTGCGGGTCGTAGGCGATCGGGATCGTGTCGCCGGCCCGGGTACCGTCCGCCTCGTCACCCTGCCCGACCAGCGTCGAGACCTGCCGGCCGTCGGCCGTGGTGAACTCCACCCGCACCCGGCCCTTGCTGCCGACGTCGGTCACCCGCGCCGTCGTCTCGACGCCCCGGTCGGCCAGGGCGAGGTCGTTCGTCCAGTTCTGATAGGTGAGCCAGGAGAAGAGGGCCACGACGACCACCCCCATCCCGGCGAAGAGCCACACCGGCGGAAGTCTGCGCGAACTCATGACCGCCGATTGCCCGGTATCGTCGTTGATCAATCAGCGGGATAGGCGCGCGTCTCGGTCGCCTTCACCGCCACCCAGATCTCCAGGCCCGGCTCCAGGCGCAGCTGGGCGGCGGCCGCCGGCGTGATGTCGGCGGCCACCGTGATCGGGCCGTCCAGCACCACGCGCAGGTTGTCGCCGTGCCGCTGGATGTCGGCGAGCACGGCCGGCCAGGTGTTGCGCGGGCTGCCGCCGGGCCGGGACGGGTGCAGCGCGACAGCGGCCGGCGGGAACGCCACGAACGCGTCCCCGTGCACGGTGTCCGTGGTGGACAGCGCGAACCCGTCGGCCAGGGTGACAGTGTGCCCGTCACCGCGGCCCTGGTAGAGGTTGAGCCCGACGAGCCGGGCCACGTAGTCGGTGCGCGGCCGGGCGGTGATCGTCGCGGCGTCGCCCTCCTGCACCACCCGGCCCTGCTCGACGACCACGAGCCGGTCGGCGAGCACCAGCGCGTCCAGCGGATCGTGGGTGACCAGCAGCGTGGCGCCCGGGTGTGCGGCGAGGTGCCGCCGCAGCTCACCGCGGGTCTCCAACCGGGTACGGGCGTCCAGCGCGGCGAGCGGCTCGTCGAGCAGTAGCAGCACCGGGTCGACGGCGAGCGCCCGAGCCAGCGCCACCCGCTGCGCCTGCCCGCCGGAGAGCTGGCGCGGCTTGCGCCGGCTGTAGGCGGCCAGCCCGACCCGGTCCAGCCAGCGGTCGGCGATCTCGTGGGCGGCACGCCTGTCGACGCCGTGCCGGCGCGGACCGAACGCCACGTTGTCCCGGGCGCTGAGGTGCGGAAACAGCAGGTAGTCCTGGAACACCACACCGATCGGCCGGTCCTCCGGCGAGGCGTCGCTCAGGTCCGTGCCGTCCAGACGCACGTGTCCGCCGCTCAGCGGGGTGAGCCCGGCGAGCGCGCGCAGCGCCGTGGTCTTCCCGGCGCCGTTCGGCCCGAGCAGCGCGACGGTCTCGCCGGGTTCGATGCCGAGCTCGATGTCCAGGCGGAACGAGCCGCGTTCCGCGACCAGGTGCGCGTCGAGGAGGCTCATGCCGAGGTCAGCCAGCGGTCGCGCAGCGTGGCGAGGATGGTCACCGACACGATCAGCAGGATCAGGCTGAGCACCACGGCTCCTTCCAGGTCGCCGCTCTCCATGGTCTGGTAGACGGCGAGCGGCATGGTCTGGGTGATCCCCGGATAGTTTCCGGCGAACGTGATGGTGGCGCCGAACTCGCCGAGCGCCCGTGCCCAGCAGAGCACCGCCCCGGCCGCGATGCCCGGCGCGACAAGCGGGAGCGTGACGTGGGTGAACCGGGTCCAGGGAGCGGCGCCGAGCGTGGCGGCCGCCTCCTCGTACCGGGTGTCGGCGCCACGCAGCGCGCCCTCCACCGAGATCACCAGGAACGGCAGGGCCACGAACGCCTCGGCGATCACGACTCCGGCGGTGGTGAACGGCAGCGTGATGCCGAACGTCGAGTCCAGCCACGAGCCGAGCAGACCGCGCCGGCCGAGGGCGAGCAGCAGCGCGATGCCGCCGACCACCGGCGGCAGCACCAGCGGCACCGTGACGAGCGCCCGCACGATCCGGCGCCCGGGGAACTCGACGCGGGCCAGCAGCCACGCGAGCGGCACGCCGAGCAGCAGGCAGACGCCGGTGGCGATGGTCGCGGTCAGCAGCGACAGGCGCAGGGCCGTCATCACTTCCGGCTCGGCGAGCCGATCAAGAAGAGACGACCATGGGGTACGGGCCAGCAACCCGATCAGTGGCAGCACCAGAAAGGCGAGCCCCAGCCCGGCCGGAACAAGCAGAGCCAGGGGTACGCCCCGACGACGGTTGGACACGATGATCAGGGTGCCTGGAATCCGGCCCCGGTGAGGACCTTCGTCCCCTCGGCGGAGCGTACGTAGTCGGCGAACGCCTGGCCGCCGGCCGGGTTCTTCGCGGACTTCAGCACGGCGATCGGGTAGTCGTTGACGGCTTTCCCGGACTCCGGGAACTCGATCGCGTCCACGTCGGCGGCCGAGGCCTTCGCGTCGGTGCGGTAGACCAGGGCGGCGTCCACCTCGCCGAGCTTCACCTTGGCGAGCGCCGCTTTCACGTCCTGTTCCAGCGTGACCGGGGTGATCGTCACGCCGGCCGCCTCGGTGGCGGTCTTCGCGGCGGCGCCGCACGGCACGGCGTCGGCGCAGAACGCGACCTTCAGATCCGGGCTGGTCAGGTCGGCCAGCCCGGTGACGCCCTTCGGGTTGCCCGTGCCGACCGCGATGACCAGCTGGTTCCGCACGAACGTGGTAGCCGGGCCGGCGTCCGTGACGGCCTGCATGTTCTTCGGCGCGGCGGCGGCGAAGACGTCGGCCGGGGCGCCCTCGTTGATCTGGGTCGCCAGCGCCGAGCTGCCGCCGAAGTTGAACGTCACAGTGCTGCCCGGGTGCGCCGACTCGAACTGCCTGCCCAGCGTGGTGAACGACTCGGTCAGGGAGGCGGCGGCGAACACCATGACCGGGCCTCCGGCGGACCCGGACCCGGCCGGAGCCGTACCGGTGGTGTCCCCGCCGCAGGCGGCCAGGCTCGACGTGAGGAGCACGGCGAGCCCGGCCACGGCGAAACGAAGGGTATTCACGGCGAGCACTCTAGCCGTTCCGGCAGATGCTGCCGAAGATTCCCATCGGTGACCGCAGACACCAGGGTGGTCTCGGCGGTGGCTATCGCATCTGCAAACTGTGGGTGATCTGCTCGACCTGGCGGCGGATCTCCGGCACCGCCGTCGCCTCCCAGCGCCGGCCACGCCGCAGCGGGCCGACCAGCCAGAGCCCCGGCGCGACGGTGCCGTCCGCGCCGATCGCCCGGCCGTCCTCGTCGGTGTCGATGCCGAGACCGTGCGGACCCGGCCGGAGCAGGCCGGCGCTCAGCATCTCCGCCACCAGCGGATTGGCCGTGTCCGGAAGTGATCCCGGTCCGGTGCAGTTCACGACAGCGCCGTACCGCTGGGGCGCCGCGCCCTCGACGGTGACCGTCAGGCCGCCGTCCGGGTGCGGGACGACCGAGGTGAGCCGGCCGGAACGGGTCTCCAGCAGGCCTTCGGCGCGCAGGGTGGCGACCCGTGCGGCGATCGGCGGGGCCATCCGGTGCCGGTGGACCTCCCAGAACCGGTGGCAGTGGCGCAGGAACCGCTGCTGGGCGGAGGAGTCCAGGGAGGACCAGAGGGCGTCCGCTTTTCCCCGTACCGAATCCATCACCGCGACCCAATCGGCGCCGGCGGCGATCTGCTCTCGGACGCGGCGCAGCAGCGGCCCCAAGGCCGCTGCAGGCGGAAGGTCGAAATCGGTCGCGGCGGGAGGAAGTTCCGGCTGCGAGCGGGGCACCAGGCCGCGGCGGGAGATCGCCACGAGCGGGGTGCGGCGGCCGTTCGCGGTGAGCGTCAGCGCTACGTCGATCGCGGTCAGGCCGGTACCGATGAGCAGCACCGGGAGGTCGGTGGGGATCGCGTCGAGCGCGCCGAACGCCCACGGGTCGGCGACGTACTCGACACTGCGGGCGGCCTCCTCGCCGACCGCTGCGGGACGCCGTGACGCGGGGCTGCCGACCGCGAGAATGACCTGGTCGGCATGGGTCTGGCAGCCGTTGTCGTCGGAGATCAGATAGCCGCTGGGCCCGCGCCGGACCGAGGTGGCGCTGGCGAGATGGTGTCGGAATCGGTCACCGGCTGCCTTCGTGACCTCGGCGAACTGGTCCGCGAGATAGTCGCCGTAGAGCGACCGGGGGAGGAAGTCGGCTGGCTCGGCAGGCAGGCCGCGCTCACGGCACCAGCGAACCAGGTGCAGCGGATCCGCGGAGTCCACGGTCATCGCCGCGGCGCGCGAGTTGAGCACGTGCCAGGGCTCGGCCGTGCCGTAGGCGACGCCCCGGCCGGGCTGGGAATCCGGCGCGACGAGGACTGTCCGCCATTCGGGACCGGCGAGCAGGGCGCGCGTGGCGAGTGCCCCGCCGGCGCCGCCGCCGACGATCGCCACTGTTCTCGTCTGTGTGCCGGGCCGGTTGCCGGGCACCCGTCCGTGAGCAACGGTGCTGGTCACCGCTCATCCGCCCGGTTCGATGGCCGCCTGGTACAGACGCTTGACATGGTGTCCTCCCGGTGTCCGGCCTCGCTGCTGTTATGACCAGACAACCATAAAGCCTATAGTTTTGGTAGGTTATTCGGCCGTGTGTCGAAGGTGTGACGAGGGCTGTTAGGGCGGTGTTAGGTGGGCTTCGCCATGATGATGGCATGGCTCGCGCACTTCATGATCACTCAGTCGGCCCCGGCTCGCTTCTGCCCTGGTCACGGGCACACGCGCTGGCCCGTGAGGTCGCCGAGCCGCTGCCCGGCCACCCCGTCGCGGTGGTCGCGGCGGGCGGGCAGGTGCTGGCCGAGGCCGTTCATGGTGTCCGGCCGGTGCCCGCCTTCGACAACGCCGCGATGGACGGCTATGCCGTCAGTGGTCCCGGTCCGTGGTCGGTGACCGGCCTGCTCCTGGCCGGCGGCTTCACCACCCTGCCGTCACTGGTCCCGGGCGAGGCGGTCGAGATCGCCACGGGCGCCCCGGTGCCGCACGGGGCCACGGCGGTGCTGCCCTACGAGGAGTCGGCGCTCGGCGAGTCGGCGCTCGGCGCCGACCGGGTGGTCTCCGGGGTGGTGGGCACTCGGACGCACATCCGGCGAGCGGGGGAGACCCTGGGGGCCGGCGAGCTCGTGGCGCCCGCCGGCCGGGTCGTGACCGCGACGCTCGCGGCGGCCGCTCTCCAGGCAGGCGTCGACAAGGTGGTGACCCATCGCCCGCCGACGGTGACGCTGCTGGTCACCGGCGACGAGGTGGTGGACAGCGGGGCGCCCGGTCCCGGCCAGGTCCGCGACACGTTCACCGGCCTGGTGACGGCCATCACGACGCGAGCCGGCGGCCACCTGCGGGCGAGCCGTCACCAGCGGGACGACCCGGCGTCCCTGGCGGCGGCCCTCGACCGCGCCGACACCGACGTGATCGTGGTGAGCGGCTCCTCCTCGGCCGGCGCCGCCGACCACCTGCACGCCCTGCTCACCGCCCGGGCCGCGACCTGGCACGTCCGTGGCGTCGCCTGCCGTCCCGGCCATCCGCAGGCGCTGGCCTCCTTGCCGTCCGGCCCCGCCGGGATCGGCCGGTGGGTGGTGAGTCTGCCGGGCAATCCGTTCGCCGGTCTGGTCGCCGCGCTCACCCTGCTGGAGCCGCTGCTGGAGACGATGGCCGGTCGGGTGCCGCGGCCGCTGCCAACGATCCCGGTGACAGGAGCCGCGAAGCCGATGCCGGGTGGCGTCCGCATCGTCCCGGTGTCGGCCGCCGGCATCCTCCCCGAGAGCGGCCCGGCGGGTTTGCAGGCGGCAGCGCTGGCGGATTCTTTGGCGGTGCTGCCCGACGGCTGGAGCAGCGGAGAGGCGGCGGCGCTTTTGACGCTCCCGTGAGGCCGGCGCCCTGGTCGGCCGGTCCTTGGAGGTTGGCGTGAGTCCCTGAGTCTGGCGCGAGCCCTTGGGCCTGGCGTGCGGGGACCGCGCGGGTGGCCGGGGAGACTGAGCCTGGCGCGCGGGGACCGGGCGGGTGGCCGGGGAGGCCGCCATGGGGCTGCGCGTGCGCATGCGAGCCGCCTGCGAGCCGCATGCGAGCCGCCTGCGAGCCGCACGCGAGCCGCCTGCGAGCCGCACGCGAGCCGCCTGCGAGCCGCACGCGAGCCGCCTGCGAGCTGTCCGCGATCCCCCGCGTGCGCCGCCCGCTTGTGAGCCGCCACTTGCTGCGTGCCGGAGCCGCTCCCAACCCACTTCCGTGTGCCCGCCGTCCGTGTGCCGCCGTCCGTGTGTCGGTCACCTCGCTTGTCGCCCGTCGTGCTTGTCGCCCGTCGTGCTCGTTGGCCGTCGTGCTCGTTGGCCGTCCCGCTCGTTGGCCGTCCGGCTCGTCAGCCGTCACGGTTTGCGGCTTTTGCCCGCGCTCGATCCGACCGAGGGCGGCCGAAGCGCATGGCCACTCGTCAGCGCGAGTCCTTGTCACTCTGCGTGCTGGCAACCGAGGTAAACGCCGCGCTTTTCGGAAGTCTGCGGACGCTCCGGGCCCCACAGAATGACGCGGACCCCCGCAGCGCTCCACCCCCGCCGGCACCCGGCGTGACACAGCGGCATCGGCACGCTGGCGGGTGGTGGCGGATAGCAGTGATGGCGGCGGGGAGTGGTGGCGGCGGCAGTGGTGGTGGTTGGTGGCGCGGGGGTGGGTTAGGGGCCCGGCTGTAGGCGGTTGGCTGTGTCTCGGACCAGGAGGATGGCCTCCTCCAGGCTGGCGGGGCGGAAGCGGCGTTCGCCGGCGCGGGTTCGCACGTCGGGGTTGAGCAGCACGCTTACCAGGAGGCGATTGTTCTCGATTCGCATGGTTAGCACGCACACGGCTGTCGGCGGTATCGCTGGGCCGTCGTCGCCGGTGGTCGGTCCGTGAAGGGCTGCCATTGACTCAGCTTCGTCGGTGGTCGTCACGCTGCTGTCATCGTGCAGTTCAGTGGTGCCCTCGTGCAGTTCAGTGGTGCCCTCGTGCAGTTCAGTGGTGCCCTCGTGCAGTTCAGTGGCGCGCTCGCGAGGTTCACGGTGGCCTCGCGAGGTTCAGTGGGTGGTGATCACTGAGTGCTCCCAGGCCTCCAGGTCGGAGGGGGCCCGCAGGTCCAGCTCCTCGCACATCCGGGTGCGGAAACAGCGGTAGAGGCGCAGCGCCGAGGCTATGTCGCCGTCGGAGAGGTGGGCGGCCATCAGGGCGCGATGCACGCTCTCCCGGAACGGGTCCAGGCGGGCCGCCGCTTTTCCGGCGGCGACGGCCTCGGCTGGTCGGTGCTCGCGGGTCCGGCGGCGGCAGAGGTGCTCCAGGGCGCGTACCCGGAGAAGCAGGAAACGCTCCCGGGCCATGATGATCCAATCCTCTTCCTGGTCCGGGAGCAGGTCGCCGGCGGTGACCAGCAGGTGGTCGTCGGCGGGTTCGGCGTCGGCCGGTTCGGCGATGGCGCCGGCGGTGATGGCCTCCGCCAGCGCCGTGCAGGTCCACAGGTCGACGGTGACGTCCGGGTGCAGGGCCAGGTTGGACCGGTCGGCCAGCAGCCGGTCGCCGATCAGCCGCCTGGTGCGGTGCACGACGCCGCGCAGGTTGCCGCCGGCTCGCGGCGCGGGCGCGGTCGGCCAGAGGGCCGACGCGGCGCCGGCCCGGTCGACCGAGCCGTCGTTGACCGCCACGTAGGCGAGCAGGCGCCGGCCACCGGTGCCGACCGTGATCTCGGTGGCCCCCCGGTAGAGGGCGAACCGGCCCAGGACACGGAGGTGCCAGTCGGTTCGGGAGTCGCATTTGCCGGGCATGCGTCCCTCCGGCACGGTCGGGGCGATACGGACAGAGTCTCGCCCTCATCGTGGCCCCGGGGGGACGCCGCTGTGAATCCATGAACTGACGGAGTCGGGTTACGGACTTCAGGGGCGACCGGTGCTGGTCTCCTCTGCGACGCTGGAAGGTTGCTTCACCGCGGCGATGGTCTCGCTGACCAGGTTCTTGCGCAGGTCGTCGCAGCGGGTCCGGCGAGCGCTGGCCTGGCAGTCCTCGAACGTCTTGTCGGCGACCAGTTTCGCGAGCAGCCCGCGACCCTCCAGCGAGCAGGTGAGCCCGCGGCAGAGGTCGTCCTGATACTTGTTGGCGTCGTCGAACGGCCGGTAGACGGTCTTCAGGCGCCAGTCGGCCTCCAGCGCCTGTACGTAGAGCCGCTCCCAGTCCTGGGGTTCGACGTCCTTCGCCTTCGCCAGGTCGTCGACCAGCTTGGTGACGGCGGTGACCCGGCCCTTGAGCGCCTCCGGCTCGGTGGCGAGCTTCTCGTCGAAGTGCTTCTCCACCTTCTCGACGCGGGCGCGCAGACCAGCGATCCGATCGGTGGTCCACTGTTCGCCGGTGAATCCGCAGTCCTCCGGAACACCGTCGTCGGCCGTTTCCGAGCACTCCCGGATGCACGCCAGCACCTCGTCGAAGGCGGACTTGATGGCCGGCCGCCGATCCGCTCTCACCTTGCACTCGATGGTGTCGAGCAGGTCCTTCAGCCGGGTCGTCAGCGCGTCGACGGAGGTCTTCGCGGCGGTCCGTTCGGTGCGGTACGCGGTGCGCGCCGCTTCGAACGCCTTGTGCCGGTTCTCCAGTGGGATGGCGCTGGCCGCTCGCTCGGCGGCCTCCGCCTTGACCCCCTCGTTCTCGCACTTGAGCTTGTCGATCCCGGAGGTGTCGCAGCTCATCGAGGGCGGGCAGCGGCGGGGAGGCTTCGAGTCGGCGGGCTTGTAGGTGGAAGGCTCGTCAGGCGTCGGCTTGTAGGGCTCGGGCTCCGGCGGCTTCTTGGGGTCGTATCCCTCGGGCGGGGTCGGATACTGCGGGTCCTCGGGCCCATACCCGGACGGCGGCTGCTGCGACGGCGGGTATTTCTCGCCGGGCGGCGGCTGCGACGGCGGGTATTTCTCACCAGACGGCGGGTATTTCTCACCAGGCGGCGGGTACTCCTCACCAGACGGCGGGTACTTCTCGTCCGGCGGCGGCTGCTGAGATGGCGGGTACTTCTCGCCAGGCGGCTGCGACGGCGGGTCGGGCGGCCGATAGCCGGGCGCCGGCACCCCTCGCGGCTGGTTCCCGTAGCGCGCCGATCCGGAGTCGCCACTGTGCGGGTCGGAGGTCTGAGGGGAGCTCATGGCGCCTTCTTTCATCAAGACGAACAGAGAGACGAACCGAGAGACGAACAGAGAGACGAACAGAGAGACGAACACGTCGGGAGAACACCTGGCATCGTCGGAGACCGGCCGTCAGGGAGGCGTCACGACGGCGTCTCCGGGGTGTGGTACGTCCGCAGGTCGACACTGGAGAACAGGAAGAAGTCGAGAGTCGGGGCCCGATCGGCGAGCCGCGGCGGCAGCGTGATCGCCAGCATGGTGACGGTCTCCAGCGCCGCACCCCCGGCAAGCAGGTGGTTCAGCGGGGCGGTGACGGTCAGGTACGTGCTGAGCGGCGTCAACTGATGAGCCGGCCGCAGATCGGTCGGGTCGGTCGAGGGCGGCGGCACGTCGCAGTGCCCCACGTCGCCGAAGCAGCCGCCGTGCCCGAAGACGTGGAACCGCCCGGCGTACCCCTCGGCCTCGGTGCGCCCGGTCCCGGCGTGCGCCGCCGGATTGTTCACGAAGACCCGGACCTCGTACGAGGAGTGCCCGTGGTCGACATCGAGGAAGACCAGGTCGGCGCGGGTGAACGCGGCCCCGCCGGCGTAGCGCAGCGTGGCGGTGCGGGTCATCGTCTCGGTGGAGACGGTGGTGGCGTCGAAGTCGGCCATGTCCGATCACCCGGCCACGTCGACGGCGTAGCCGTACCCGAGCCGGGTCAGGCTGAGGGTGTCCCGCACGGTCATCGGGAACGGTGTCAGCGCCTGGTCGAGCAGGTGCTCCGGTGGTGGCCGCCCGCGCGGGCCGATCTGCCACAGGTACCAGACCCGGTCGATCATCGCGTGGTGCGTCCAGAAGATCGGGTCGTAGGCGGCCACCGAGATCAGCGTCATCGCGCCGCCGACCCAGCCGTGCACGCTGTTGTGCATGCCTTCGACCAGGCTGGTGAAGTCGCCGAAGGTGGGCGCGTCCAGGGCCCGGCGGATCGTCGCGGCGCGCGGCAGCTCATCCGGGTTGTCCGGGTCGCGCAGTGTCCACGGCGCCGGCCCGTCACTCAGCGCGCCCTGGTTGATCGGCTCGTCGCGGAACCGTTCCAGGTCGGCCGCGCTGAGCGTGACCGGCCCGGTGGACAGCGGGTTGCGGTTGATCCGGCCCGGGTCACGCCGGTACGCGGCCGGCAGCCCCTCCCGGTGTGAGCGCGCTGTCGTCCAGTCCCACCACGGCAGGTCGGCGCCGGGTTCGAGGTCCTGCAGCGCCCGCTCGAAGAGGTACAGGTAGGCGCGGTGCCACGGCAGGAACAGCGGCCTGTTGTGCGGGCATTCGTTCGGCAGGGGCAGACCGTGCAGGCCGGCGAAATACCCGTACCCTCGCTCGTCCCTGATGCCGTAAGCGCGAGCGAACGCGGCGCGCAGCGCCCGGAGCTCGCCGTCGCCGAGCGTCGAGGCCTCTCTGCGGATTCCCATGTCGCGCAGCATGCGAGGGCGTGCGTCGCATCGGCGTCAATCGGGGGAGCAGGACGGAGGCGGGGGAAGACGGCCGCCACGGCCGCGTGACGACCACGTGACGGCCACTGCGGACAGTCGTGGCATGAGCGGTTTCCGGGTTCTCTCCGTCGCGAGCGACGGTCTGCGGCGACTGCTGTGGAACTCGTTCGCCGGTGACCCCGCTCTGGCCGAGCTGCTCGGCACCGAGGAGGGCATCGTCTTCGAGAATCCGACGGAGACCGCGAAGGACTCGTCGCGGCGGCTGTCGCTCTGGCTCTACCACGTCGCCGAGGACGAGCATCTGAAGAACACCCCGGCGGTACGGCTGGCCGACGGCACCTTCCGGATGACACCGCTCGTCCTGGACCTGTACTACCTGCTCACACCGTTCGCCCTGTCCGGGGTGGCCGGCCATCTGATGCTCGGCCGGGCCATGCAGACCTTCCACGACACGAGCACGGTCCGGGTCACCGACGGCCGGCCGGACGGGGTGAACGAGGAACTGCGGATCACCCTGTACCGGCGGTCGCTGGACGAGATCTCGCAGGTGTGGCAGGCGCTGCGGGAGCCGTACCGGCTGAGCGTCTGCTACCAGGTGAAGGTGACCCGGCTGGACTCCGGCCGCATCGACGGTTCGGCGCCGGTGATCGAGGTGTCCGCCGAGTGGGAGCCCGACCTCGTGCGGTCGGTGTCGCCATGACGGATCTGCGCACCTACCGGCCCGCCGGCATCTTCGATGTCCGGGACAATTTCCGGGAGACCCAGAAAGCCGACGGTACGGCGGCAGGCGTGCGCGGCCCGATCCGGTTCGCGGTCCGTGCCGTGGTGACCGCGCAGGGCCGCACCGAGCCGTCCGGCTGGGTCCTGCACACCCGGCGCACGCTCTCCGGGTTGTCCGTCTTCACCGACGAGGTGGTCGACGAGCGGCCGCCGCGGGTGGCCCGCCGCCTGGCCGCGGCCGTGACCAGCGTCGAGCTACGGGTGTCCAGCCCGGGTTTCCAGCCGGCCGACCTGGCGTTCGCGCCGACCGGCGGGCAGCGGATCCAGATCGACCTCGCGCCGGGCCTCCGCTATCCGTTCGGCCCGGCCACGCTGCTGCGCGGAACCGTCGAGCGGGAAAGCGGAACCGGCCAGCGGGAGAACGGCACCGGCCAGCGGGAGAACGGCACCGGCCAGCGGGAGAACGGCGGGACCGAAGCCGGCGTGCTGGTGACGGCGCCGGGCGCCCGGTACGACTACCGCACCGCGGCGGACGGCTCCTGGGTCCTGGTCCTGCCGGACCCGCCGGGACCCGTGGACGTCGCCCTGACCCTCACCCTCCCGCGCCCCGCCGCGGTCCTGTCCGCCGGATGGGCTCGGAACGGTCCGGTGGTGACCCGCACGGTGCGGGTGCTGCCCGGCACGACCACGTCCGTACCCGAACTTCGGCTCCGGCTCATCTAGGAGGCCAGAGAAGCATGCCCGAGTACCTCGCTCCCGGCGTCTACACCGAGGAGATCAGCACCGGACCGGTCCCGATCACCGGGGTCAGCACCAGCACCGCCGGGTTCGTCGGACTCACCGAGCGCGGGCCGACGGCCGTTCGCCTGGTGACCAGCCTGCGTGAGTACGAGCGCTGGTACGGCGGACCGATCGGGGACTCCTTTCTCCCGTACGCGGTGAAGGGCTTTTTCGATAATGGCGGCCAGCGACTGTTCGTGGGGCGGGTGATCCGGCCGGACGCGGTGCCCTCCACGGTGACGCTGGCGACCGCCGGCGACGACCTGGAGCTGGCGGCGATCGGGCCGGGGAACCTCGACAACCGGCTGTTCGCGCGAGTGCTGCGGCCGACCCGGCCGGATCCGGCGAACCTGGCGAACCCGGATCCGGAGCGGTTCCGGCTGCAGATCCTCTTCTACAGTCAGCAGCCGCCGACGCCCCTGGTGGATCCGTTCAACCGGGACAACCTGCGCAACCGGGACCGGCGGGAGCCGGACGCCTTCGAGGACTGGGACGACCTGTCGCTGGATTCGCTCTCCGACGCGTTCGCCCCGAACGTGCTGCAGAACTCGCAGCTGATCGCGCTGACGCCGGGCACCCCGGGCCTGCCCACGCTGAACGCGGACTGGACGGCGTTCGCCGGCGGCAGCGACGGCGCGGGCATGGACCTGGACGCCTTCCGGGGCACCGAGGAGCCGCTGACCGGCCTGAACGGGCTACGGATGATCGACGAGATCTCGCTGCTCTGCGTGCCCGACGAGGTGAACGGCACCCTGCTGACCGCCGCGTTGCGCGACGCGATCCGGCAGGAGGTGGTGATCCAGTGCGAGGAGCTCAAGGACCGGTTCGCGATCCTGCAGGTGGACGGCAACCAGGCCGACGTCAACGCCATTCAGCCGCCGCTGACCAGCTCGTACGCCGCGATCTACCACCCGTGGGTACGGGTCCTCGACAGCCGGACGCTGGACACCCCGCTGGTGCCGCCGGGCGGCCATGTCACCGGGATCTACGCCGGCACCGACATCCTGCGCGGCGTGCACAAGGCGCCGGCGAACGTGGAGGTCCGCGGGATCATCACCCGGGACCTGCCGGGCAACCGGAAGCCGCTCCAGTTCCTGGTCAACAAACGGCAGCAGGACATCCTGAACCCCCGGCTGGTCAACGTGATCCGGGACTTCCGGGCCGACCGCCGGGGCATCCGGGTCTGGGGCGCGCGCACCCTCGCGGCGGACGCCCAGTGGCGGTACGTGAACGTCCGCCGGCTGTTCATCTTCGTCGAGGAGTCGATCGACGAGGGCGTGCAGTGGGTGGTCTTCGAGGGCAACAACGAGGCCACCTGGGAGCGGGTCCGCCGCAGCATCGTGAACTTCCTGGTCAGCGTGTGGCGCAGTGGCGCGCTGATGGGCACCCGGCCCGAGGAGGCGTTCTTCGTCCGCTGCGACCGGACCACGATGACCCAGCAGGAGATCGACACCGGTCAGCTCGTCTGCTACATCGGCCTGGCCGCCGTGCGACCGGCCGAGTTCGTGATCCTGCGATACAGCCACCTGACCAGTGAGGCGGAGGCCTGATCATGCCGGCTACCGGGGATCGCAACGACCCGTACAGCGCATTCAACTTCATCGTAGAGATCGACGGGGTGGTCGTCGGCGGGTTCGCCGAGTGCTCCGGGCTGACCATGGAGCAGGAGATCATCGACTACCGCAACGGCGACGAGCCGAACATCAAGCGGAAGCTCCCGGGCCAGCAGAAGCAGGCGAACCTGGTGCTCAAACGCGGCCTGACCCAGTCCCGGGAGCTCTTCGAGTGGCGCAAGCTGGTGATGGACGGGCTGACCGAGCGGCGGCCCGGCAACATCCAGCTGCTCGACGAGGCGCGGCAGCCCGCCCTGCAGTGGAACTTCCGGGAGGGCTGGCCCTGCAAGCTGGAGGGCCCGGCGCTCAACGCGAAGGCGAGCGAAGCCGCGATCGAGACCCTGGAGATCGTCCACGAAGGGCTCGAGCAGCAATGACCGAGCCACTGGTCCGGGGCCGGACGACCGGGCGCGGCCCGGGCGGACCGGCACGCCCGGCGCCAGGCGTCGCGGTGGAGTGGGTGGGACCGCTGTTCCGCCAGGTCAGCGACGTGCGCGGGGACATCGCCGGGTTCGCCGGGCGGGCCGTGCGCGGGCCGGTCGGCGAGCCGCTGCGGCTCGCCGCCGCCGCCGAGTTCGACGCCGCGTTCGGGCCGCCGCCGGCGGAGTCGTTCCTGGCCGACGCGGTGCACGGCTTCTTCGCCAACGGTGGCGAGATCTGCTGGGTGGTGCGGGTCGCGGCGAACGCCGCCGCCGCCGAACTGGTCCAGCCGGGCATCCGGTTCACCGCGCGCAGCCCCGGGACCTGGGCCAACGGCATGACGATCGAGACGCGGCCGTCCGGAGGCGACCGGTTCGCGCTGATCATCCGGGCGCCGGACGGGCGCCGGGAGGTGTGGCGCAACCTCACCGTGGAGACGCTGCCGGAGCGTTTCTCCCCCGAGGCGGAGTCGTCGTCGACGATGTCGGTGCTGGTCGCGGCGGTGGCCACTGGTCGGCCGATCGTGCCGTTCGGCGCGAAGCTGGACGGCGGGACGGATGGCGACACCTCGGCGGACGCCCTGGCGGCCGCGGCGGTCTTCGAGGACGTCGAGGAGATCGGCCTGGTGGCGATGCCCGACCTGACCACGCCCCGGTTCCCGCCCGGCGTGATCGCGGACGCGCAGGCCCGGCTCGCGGCGGCCTGCGAGGACCGGCGGGACCGGACCGCGCTGCTGCACCACCCCGACCCGGCGGCGCTGGCCGACGACGTGATCGCCTGGCGGGAGACGTTCACCACCGCGTTCGCGGCGATCTACTGGCCCTGGCTGCGGACCGCCGACCTGCGGGAGATCCCGCCGAGCGGCCACGTCGCCGGCGTGGTGGCCCGCTCCGAGCTGGCCGCCGGGCCGCACAAGCCGCCCGCCAACGAGCCGGTGCTCGGCGTCGTCGGGGTGAGCGTCCCGGTCGACGACGAGCGGCACGGCCAGGTCAACGAGGCCCAGGTGAACGCGATCCGGGTGGTCGCCGGCCGGGGCGTACGGGTGGCCGGCGCCCGCACCACCAGCACGGACCAGCAGTGGCGCTACCTCAACGTGCGGCGCCTGGTCACGCACATCCAGCGCACCCTCGCGGCGCGGGCCGCCTGGCTGGTGTTCGAGCCGGACAGCCTGGTCATGCGCGACAACCTGGAACGGGTGACCCGGCAGTACCTGGACGAGCTGTGGCGGGCCGGCGCGCTCGACGGGCGTACCGCGGAGGAGGCGTACAGCGTGGAGGTCGCCGACGAGGCCGAGGGACGGGTGGTGGTCGAGATCGGCCTGCTGCCGCCGTGGCCGGCCGAGTTCGTGGTGGCCCGGATCGACGTGGCGGGAGGCGACCGTGCCGACGACAGCTGACCGGGCCGACCCGTTCCTGGCGTTCCGGTTCGAGATCCGGCTCGACGACCTGCCGGTGGGCGGCTTCTCCGACTGCTCCGGGCTCAGCGTGGAGACCGAGTTCCTCGACTACCCGGAGGGCGGGGTCAACGACCACGTGCACCGGCTGCCGGGTCGCAGCCGCTTCCCGAACCTGGTGCTGAAGCGGGGCATCGTCGACAAGCTGCTCTGGGATTGGCACGCCGAGCTGATGCGCGGCGTGGTGCGGTTCCGCAACGGGACGGTGCTGGTCAAGGACGCGGCCGGCGCCCGTACCGACCTGAGTTTCGAGTTCACCAAGGCACTGCCGATGAAGTGGACCGGGCCGGAGCTGTCGGCCGGCGGCAACGCGGTGGCCGTGGAGACGTTCGAGCTGGCCCACCAGGGCCTCGACCGGCGGAAGTGATCATGCCGCTGCACATCGGTTCGCTCACCACGGACATCACCGTCGTCGACGGCGAGCTGCCGCTCTCCGAGCGGCAGGTCTGCCAGATCGCGGCGGCGGTGGTCCGGCTTCTGGAGGTACGCGACCGCGACGCCCGCCGCCAGCAGGAGGCCACCCGGATCCGGCGCAGCGTCCAGCCACCGTCCCCGATAGCGGGTGACTGACGATGGCCCTCGAACACGCCGTCATCAAGATCCTCGACGCCGACGCGATCGACCCGAGCCGGGGCCTGACCGAGTTGCTCCGGGTCCAGTTCAACCCGGCCGAGTACAACCGGACCAAGGCCGCCCAGCTCGCCGAGATCGGCATCCCCGGCCTGGACTCGCCGATCCTGCAGTTCGTCCGCGGTCAGACCGAGACGCTCAAGCTGGACCTGTTCTTCGACACCACGGCCGCCGGGATGGGCGACGGCGCGTCCGACGTGCGGGAGCTGACCAAGGGCTTCTACCAGCTCGTCAAGATCCAGCCGAAGACGCACGCCCCGCCCCGGATCCAGCTGACCTGGGGCGAAGGCCTGTCGTTCAAGGCGATCGCCGACTCGGTGGACCAGAAGTTCACGCTGTTCAGCCCGGCCGGCATCCCGCTGCGGGCCACGGTGACGCTCTCCCTGCGCGAGTACAAGACGCTGGAGGAGCAGCTCGCCGAGCTGAACCTGCAATCGTCGGACCACACGAAACTGCACGCGGTCCTGGAGAACGAGACGCTCGCGTCGATCGCCCTGGCCGAGTACGGCGACGCCCGGCTCTGGCGGCGGATCGCCGACGCGAACCCGGACCTGGTGGAGAACCCGGCCGCCCCGCCGGTCGGCGCCCAGCTGGAGATTCCCAGCGACGAGTCCCGGACCGGTGTGCGATGAGCGCGGCGACCTTGCCGGTCACCACCGCCGGGGACTTCTACGTCCCGGCGTTCGAGCTGAAGCTGCGCGGCCGCCCGGCCACCAAGGACGTGATCCGCGACGTCGTCTCGGTGTCGTACAAGGACGGCATCACCGACATCGACAGCTTCGAGATCGTGATCAACAACTGGGACGCCGCGACCCGGGCGTTCAAGTACTCCGACGACACGCTCTTCGACCCGGGCACCGAGGTGGAGCTGCGGATGGGCTACCGCGGCGGCGACGACCTGGACCTGATGATCACCGGGGAGATCACCTCGCTGCGGCCGTCGTTCCCGTCCGGCGGGCAGCCCACGCTCACCATCGGCGGCCTCAACCTGTTGCACCGGTTCCGGGACGAGCAGCGGTTCGTCGCGTACACCGACAAGACCGACTCGGAGATCGCCGTCGAGATCGGGCAGCGGATCGGCGCGCGGGTGCGCACCGACCCGCTGAACGAACCGCGGCACAAGTACCTGCTCCAGGACGCCTTCGACGTGGCGTTCCTGATGACCCGGGCCCGGGCCAACGGGTACGACCTGTTCGTCGAGGAGTCCGACGGCACCGGGCCCCGGCTGTATTTCGGGCCGTCCACCGAGGTCCGCCGCCCCACCTACGAGCTGGTCTACGGCCGGACGCTGGTCGAGTTCCAGCCCGAGCTGACCACCGCCGGCCAAGTCGGCGAGGTGGTCGTGCAGGGCTGGGACCCGATCCGCAAGGAGAAGATCGAGTACCGGGCCAAGCTGCCGGAGCTGGAGACCGAGGGCCTGGGCGCCGGGGTGCAGCGGTCGTTCGAGAAACGCAAGGAGGTCGTCGCCGACCGCGTCGTGGACAGCCTCGCCGAGGCCCGGCAACTGGCCGTCGAGATCCTCCAGCAGATCGCGAAAGGCCTGGTCAAGGCGACCGGCTCGACGGTCGGGCTGCCCCGGCTGCGGGCCGGCAGCGTGATCGAGGTCGGTGGCCTCGGCGACCGGTTCGCCGGCCGCTACTTCGTCACCGACACCACCCACGCGATCGGCGACAGCGGTTACACGACGCAGTTCGGTTGCCGCCGCGAAGAGGTCAAGGGGAGCTGAGATGACGGCGAACAACGTGGTGCTCGGGATCGTCAAGGACTTGAAGGACCCGCAGAACCTCGGCCGGGTCCGGGCCGTGCTGCCCCAGCACGGCAACCAGCTCTCCGAGTGGGCGCCGATCGTGTCGGCCGGCGCTGGCAACGCCCGTGGCTCCTACTTCCGCCCGGAGATCGACGACCAGGTGATGATCGTCTTCGAGCGGGGGGACCTGCGGCGGCCGTACGTGCTCGGCGGGGTCTGGTGTGTTCCCGGCCCGCCGCCGGAGAAGTCCGGGGTGAACGAGGTCAACGACGTCCGGCAGATCATCACCCGCAGCGGCCACGTGCTGCGGTTCGACGACAAGGCGGGCGCCGAGCGGATCGAGCTGATCACCGCGGGCGGGAAGCAGAAGGTGGTGCTGGACAAGGCCGGCGGCGGCCGGATCGAGGTGACCGCGACCGCCGGGACGGTGGTCGTCGACGCGGCCGGCGACGTGACGGTCAGCAGCAAGGCGAACCTCACGGTCACCGCCACCGGCGACATCTCGATCACCGCGAGCGGCGCGCTCAAGCTGCGCGGCAAGACCGTCGACATCAACTGACGGCGACAGCGACCAAGGGCGGACATCATGGGCAAGCCAGCCGCGAAGCAGGGCGATCGGATCACCGCGCTCGACCGCCACCTCATCCAGCCGCCCGGCGCGCCACCGCCGCCGCCGATCCTGGTGCCGCACCCGTTCAACGGGATCCTGACCCAGAAGCTGAGCGGGGACGTGCGGATCGAGAAGCGGGCCGCCGCGACCGTCGACTCGGTGGCGATCAACACGCCGCCGCACCTGCCCAGCGGCGGGCTCTTCGTGAACCCGCCGGACAACCGGGGGACCGTACGGGCCGGCAGCGCCACCGTGCGGATCAACGGCCGTGCCGCGGCCCGCGCCGGCGACTCGGCCCGGACCTGCGCGGACCCGGGACCCAACCTGTCCGCGAAGGTCGTCGCCACCTCCACGGTCCGGATCGGGGGCTGAGCATGGCCGCCGATTTCCTGGGCAAGGGCTGGGCGTTCCCGATCGCGGCGCCGACCCGCCGGGGCCCAGAGTACGCGCAGGGCGCCGAGAAGATCCGGCAGAGCATCTGGCTGATCCTGAGCACCGCGAAGGGTGAGCGGCCGTTCCGCCCGGACTTCGGCGCCGGCATCCACGACCTGGTGTTCTCGGCCAACACGCCGGGACTGCGCGGCCTGGTCGCCGCGGACGTGCGGGCCGCGCTGACCCGATGGGAACCCCGCGTCGACGTGCTCGACGTGCGGGTCGAGACCCCCGACGACGCCCGCAACCGGCTGATCATCTCGATCGGCTGCCGGATCCGCGCGAACAACGCCGCCCTGAACCTGGTCTACCCGTTCTTCCTCAACGAGGGCGTCGGGCTGGTGGGTGATCGCCGTGCCGATTGAGCCGCCGAACCTCGACGACCGCACGTTCGACCAGATCCACAACGAGATGCTGCTGCGGATCCCGCACTACACCCCGGAGTGGACCGACTGGAACGAGTCCGACCCCGGCGCCACATTGATCGAGCTGTTCGCCTGGCTCGCGGAGACCATCGGTTACCGCCTCAACCAGGCGCCGGAGCGCAGCCTGCTCACCTTCCTCCAGGTCCTCGGGATCGAACCGGTGGCGGCCAGTCCGGCGGCCACCGATCTCACCTTCACGGTTCGTGACGGCGAGCTCCGCCCGATCCCGATACCCGCCGGCACCCCGGTCAGCTCGTCGGTGAGCACCGAGAACGGCCCGATCGTCTTCGAGACCGAACGTGGCGTCGACCTGATCCCGCTGCGGCTGCGCAGCATCCAGGTGGCCGGCCCGAACCGCTTCGACGTGATCTCCACGGACGAGGCGGCGTACACCGCGTTCCGCCCGTTCGGCGGCGACCCGCAGCACGGCGACGCGCTCTACCTCGGCTTCGGCCCGGCCGAACCGACCGCCGCCGTCGAGTTCCCGCAGCAGATCAGCCTGCTGATCGACCCGCCGAAGGACCGGCAGGGCGCGGTGACCGACGCCCGCCTGCAGTGGGAGTTCCGCAGCGACCCGGACAGCGACAGGTGGAGCCCGCTCGGCCTGATCGTCGACGAGTCGCAGGCGTTCACCCGCAGCGGCTACGTGCAGATCGCCGGTCCCCGCACCAGCGCGGCCGTGGCCGGCGTGGGCCGCGAGGACCGGCCGATGCACTGGCTGCGCTGCCGGTTCGTGTCCGGGCAGTACCCGCCCGGTCAGGAGCCGGTCATCGAGCTGCTGCGGCACAACACGGTGCCGGCCCGCAGCCTCACCACCGTGGGCGCCGAGCGGGCCGGGACCAGCGACGGCCGTACCGGTCAGGTCTTCCGGTTGAAGAACCGGCCGCTGCCGGAGCCGGACGCCGCGACAGTGGACGTCGCCGACCCGGCCGGTGGCACCGATCCGGCCGAGATCCGGTGGGCGGTGGTCCGCGACCTGATCGAATCCGGTCCGGACGACAGGCACGTGGTGGTCGACGGCAGCCGTGGCGAGCTGCGGTTCGGCGACGGCCGCAACGGCCGGGTGCCGGTCGCCGGCTTCGAGATCCTGGTCGGCTACCGGTACGGCGGGACCGTGCTGGCCAACGTGCCGGCCGGCGAGGTCGAGGGCCTGCAGACCGCCCCGCCGGGCATCGACGCGGTCACCAACCAGCGCAAGAGCGAGGGCGGCCGCGACGAGGAGACCGCCGCCGAGCTGAAGCGGCGGGCGCCGGCCGCGCTGCGCAGCCGGGACCGCGCGGTCACCGCCGAGGACTACCGGGAGCTGGCCCGGAAGGTCGGCGGGGTGGCCGACGCGGTGGCGATCGGGATGCGGCATCCGAACTTCCCCGATACGGCCGTGCCCGGCAGCGTGCTCGTGGCGGTGCTCGCCCGCTCCACCGACCGGGTGCCGGCCGCCAGCCCCGGGCTGCTCGAAGCGGTCGCGGACGAACTCGCGCCGAAACGGGCCATCGGCACCGAACTGCACGTGCGCGGCGCCCGGTTCGTCGAGGTGGAGGTCACCACGGTGATCCAGGTGGCGCCGTTCGCGGCGGTCGGCGAGATCGTCGCCGAGGCGCAGCGCCGGATCGACGCCCAGCTCTCGCCGAGCGGCGGCGGCCGGTTCGGCGTCAGCTTCTTCCCGACCTCGCTGTTCGGCGTGCTCCAGCAGATCCCGGACGTCCTGGCGGTCCCGGCCCTGGAGGTCCGCATCGACGACGCCGAGCACCGACTGGATCAGGAGGTCGTGATCGCGCCCGACCAGCTGATCGTGCCGGCCGCGAACCACCGGATCGATGTGCGGACGAGGAGCATCCCGTGACCACCGCCGCCACGATCGCGCGGGGCTCATGGTGGTTCGGCCGGGGCTGGCTGCCCTGGCGGGCCGCCACGTCCACGGTGGCCGTCGGCGGCAACGGGTTGAGCCTGACGCCGCGGCCCGGCGGCCCGCTCGGCCTCGGCTCGCCGAACGGCACCCTCGGCGGCCTGGTGCTGCCGCCCACCCTCGCGGCCGATCGCGTCACGCTGTGGCTCTTCGACCGCACGGCGTGCCGGCTGCGGCTCTTCGACCCGATCTCCGGCCGATTCGGTACGGTCGTGAGCTCGCACCACCTCGGTGGGGCGACGAGCATCGCCGCCGCCGGTAAGGGCATCGCTGCCGCCGATCCACACCGTCACGACGTGATCGTGCTGGACCCGGCCACGCTGAGCGTCCGGGCCGTCCTGACACTGGGCGACCGCCACCCGATCGCGCTGGCCTTCGCCGGCGACCGGCTGCTGGTGCTCGACGACGAGGGGACCGTGCACCGGGCCACCCCGGCGCTGGACCGGCTCGAGCCGCTGCTCCGGCCGCCCCCGCCGGCCGGCTCCGGCTGGCGGCGCATCGCCGTGGACACCGAGGGCCGGATCCACCTGGCCGGCGGTGAGCCGCCGAGAATCGTGGCGCGGCTGTCCCCGGGGCGCTGGGAGCACCTGCCCGAAGCACGCTTCCCGGAGCCGCCGATCACCGCCGACCACCTCGGCCGGTTCCGGGTGCCGTCCCGCTTCCGGATCGCCGGCGCGCCCGCCGATCAGTGGTTCGATCCCTGCGGGGAACCCGTCACGATCACACCGGGGGACGCGGCCGGACCCCGTACCCATGGCACCCTCGGCGACTGGACCAGCGCGCCGCTGGACAGCGCGATCCTCGGCTGCCGCTGGCATCGCACCGTGCTGACCGGGGTGATCCCGCCCGGCTGCTCGGTCAGCCTGCGCACGTTCGCCAGCGACACCGCGTTCGATCCGGCCGGGGTCGACGACGCCTCGTGGAGCCGCGCGCACGTGCTGACCGGCGTGCCGCAGCCGGGCAAGCCGGCGGACTCAGCCGTCGACCGGGACTTCGCGGTCCTCGCCGAACGCGGCCGGTTCCTCAGCGTCCGGCTCGGCCTCACCGGCGACGGCTGGGACACCCCGGTCGTCGGGCAGCTGCTGGTCGAGCCGCAGGTGGCCGGCCTGGAACGCTTCCTGCCCGCGATCTACCGCAGCGAGGAGCAGACGACCAGCTTCCTGCACCGGTTCCTGGCGATCTTCGGCGCCGAGCTGGACGCTGTCGAGCAGCGGCTGCGGAGCCTGCCCGCCCGGTTCTCCCCGGCGGCCGTGCCCGCCGGACTGGTCAACGCGCTCGCCGCCGAACTGGGCGTCGCCCTGGAACTGACCTGGACGCCGGAACAGCGGCGGGCGCTGCTCGCCGTGGCGCCCGGCCTCTACCCGCGCCGCGGCACACCGAAGGCGATCCGGGAGATCCTGCGCGCGCACCTGAGGGCGGAGCTCGGGCATCCGGTGCCGGAGTCCGTCCCGGCGCTCGTCGAGGGATTCCGGGAACGGCCGGGCGCCACCCTCGGGCACACCCGGGTGCCGACCGGCGCCGGCGTGGGCCTGTGGAGCGCGTCGGTGGTGAATCGTCCCCGGCTCGGCGCGCGCGGACGGCACGACACGATCAACCTGATCTCGGTCGGCGACCAGCTCACCGACCGGTTCCGGGTGCACGCCAACCGGTTCACCGTCCTGGTGCCGACCGGTCTGCTGCCGGACCGCGACGCGCGGGACCGTTTCGAGCGGCTCGTCGCCGCCGAGAAGCCGGCGCAGGTCGCGCACCAGGTGCTCGAGATCGAACCGCGGACCGTCCTCGGCGGGCAGGCGCTGCTCGGCGTGGACGCGTACCTCGGCAAGCGACCGGCGGCCCGGCTCGCCGACGCCGGCGATCGCACCGGCCCGCCCCTCGGCCGCGGGCTGCGGCTCGGTGGCCGGGGACCGGGGCGGGACCGCCCACCACCCGTCGGACGGGACAGCTATGTCGGCGTCCGCACGGTCCTGGTCTAACCAGATTGTCGTCGTTAAGGAGAATGCCCGATGAACCGACGCACCGGTTCCCCGCGGACCCGACCGCGGTGGTTCACCGGCCGATTCCTGACCGCCCGTGACCTCACCGACGAGCAGGACTACCACCGGTACTGGCGGCACCTGCACAACCGGCTGCTGCACGGCTGGGGCACGGTGTGCGGCCTGCGGGTACGCCCCGACGACCGGCCCGGACACACCCACGACCACGTCCGCGTCGACCCCGGCATCGCGCTCGACGCGTACGGCCGGGAGATCGTCGTGGACGAGCTGGACCGGGTGCACTGGCCGGCCGATCCGCACCGGCCGTACGGCGAGCACACCCTCGGCATCCTCTGCGTCCGGTACGAGGAGTGCGACACCGAGCCGCTCCCGGCGATCGTCGGTGACTGCACCGCGACGGACGCCACCGAGCTGGGCCGGACCGTGGAGAAGCACCGGTTCGAGGTGCACGTGCCGACCGGTGAGCAGGGCGACCCGTGGACCGCGCTGCTCCACGGCCACCACGGCGGCCCCGGCCCGGAGGACGGCTGCGGGCCCGGCGGGGGCTGCCTGGAACCCGCGGACGACCTCGGCGGATGTGTGCCGATCGCGCTGCTCTGCCGTACCGGCGAGGAGCCGATCCGGGTGGACGTGGACGAGCGGGGCGTCGCCCGTACCGTGCGGCGAAGCCTTCCCCCGCCCGCCGCCTGGCTCACCCACATCTCGCACACGAGCTGGGAACACGGGTCCTACGTGCCGGTCCAGGAGCTGATCCGCGACTACGGCCGGCTGCACGTCTGGTTCGACCGGGAGATCGCCGAAGGCGACGAGACGAGGGTCGGCGTCAACTCGTTCACGTTCGTCGTGGAGGTCGAGGACCCGCGCGGCAACCGGGAACGGCTTGCCGCCGACCCCCGGTACCCGCCGCAGCTGGTCGGTGAGCGGGAGGCCGTCTTCACGATCGACCCGGACGAGCTGCAGGCCCGCCGCCGGGGCGGCCATCCCGGCATCGTCGGCGAGACCGTCTTCGTGACGGTCTACGGCGACCTGATCCACGACTGTCACGGACTGCCGGTCGACGCCGACTACCTCGGCTCGTTCCCGACCGGCAACGGGATCAAAGGCGGAGTTTTCCGGAGCTGGTTCACGGTTTCCCAGGAGGCGGGCAAATGATCACCGAAGGGCTGGAGCGTCCCCTCTTCTCCAGCGGGATGGTGCTCTCCGACACCGACCTGACCGCGCTCGTCGACTGGATCCGCGCTCGCTTCGCCCTCGGCCGGCACCGGCACGGCTGGGGGGTCGCCTGCGGGCTCGACGTCGCCTGCCGGCCGGGTTGGCCGGGGTGGGTCACGGTCCGGACCGGGTACGCGGTGAGCAGCACCGGCGCCGACCTGGTCGTGCCCGCCGCATTCCACGTCGATCTGACCGAGTGGACGAAGGTCGCCGCGCCCGAGAACCCCGCGTGCGGCGACGCGGTCGTCGATCTCCTCCTGGAAGCGGCGGAGAAGCGGTCCGGCGCCGAGCTGGTGGACCGGTGCGGCTGCGGCGGCGGATGCGAGCGCGCCGGCATCGTGCAGACCCGGGTGCTGGAGGACGCCGCGGTACGGGTGAAACCGGTGCCGCCGCCGACCGGCCAGGACGACCCGGCCGCGGACGGGGCGGCGCAGTGGCAGGAGGAGTGGACGGCCTGTCACGAGATCGTGCGGGACTACGTCAACGCCGGCCCGGACGCTGGCGGGACGGCCGCGATCCTCACCTGGCTGGACGGGCACAAGGTGCTCGACGAGCCCTGCGACTGGCGGCACGACCTGCGGGCCACGCTGACCGGCCCGGCCGACAAGGATGTCTTCGGCAAGGTCGCGCTCGCGCTGCTGGAACTCGTCGCCGTGTACCGGCACCGGCTGCTGCGCCGGGAGTGCCGGGACGCCGACGAGCCGCTGCGGCTGGCCCGGGTGTGGCTGCGGCGGGCCGCGCTCGACGACAAGCAGAACGTGGCGCGCGGGCCGGTCGTCGCCCGGATCGACGCCTACCCGCCCTACCGGCGGGAGCTGGCCCTCTCGCCGGGGCATCCGGTCGCCGGGGGAACCTACGACCTGACCCCGTTCATCTGGCAGCGCTGGGAGCAGGCGATCGGGTCGTGGCACGCGATCGCCGGCAGCGCCGAGTTCGCGCTGGAGAAGCCGGCGAACGTGGCGGCGCTGCTGCCGCTGCTGGAGAACAGTTCCGCGGTGGCCGCGAAGTGGGGTGACCCGCCGCCGGTGCCGGTGCTGGTCGACGTGCCGTGCCTGGGGCGCCGGATCATCGGCTTCCGCAGCCAGGCCTTCAAGTTCGCCCCGGCCCCGGCCCCGGCGCCTGTTCCTGAGCCCGTGCCGGAGCCCGCGCCTGCTCCTGAACCCGTGCCCGTTCCTGAGCCCGCGCCTGCTCCTGAACCCGTGCCCGTTCCTGAGCCCGTGCCCGCGCCTCCTCCCGGGCCCGCTCCCGCTCCTGATCCGCTTCTGGAGATCAAAGGCGTCGGCCCGAACAACATCGGAAAACTGCACGCGGCCGGCATCACCACCTTCGAGCAGCTCGCGAACGCCCCCGACGCGACAGTGGCGCAAGCGCTGCGCGGCCAGCCGATTCACCGGATCAAGGCGGAGGCCCGGGGCCGGATCGGGCGCAAGCCGTGACCGCGCGCGCCGCGTTCCAGGACGGCGACCGGCTCCGGGTCGACGACCTCAACCAGGAGGCCGCCTCCCGGGCCGCCGACGCCGACACCCACCGGGCGGTCGTACACCCGGTACGCGGCGCCGACCGGGGCCTGCTCGGCGCGTCGATCAGCTCGGCCGCTGAGGGCACCTCGATCAGCCTGGTGCCGGCCGGGCCGTCCAGCAGCGTGCGCGTGGACCTGCCGGACGTCCCGGATGCGCTGCGCCTGGCACCCGGCGGTCATCGTGCCGCCGGGCCGGTCCAGGGTTCCGGGACGTCGCTGACCGTGCACGGCGCCGTCCGGATGACCGCGGCGGCCGTGCCGCCGCCGGAACCGGCGCCCTGGACGATCCGGGCCCTGGACCACCGCGACGACCAGAACCGCCTGATCGGCCGGGAACTGCGGATCGAGCTCGAGGTGCCGGCCGGCTCGTCGCCCGCCAACAGCCGGGTGGCCGTCCGGGTTCGCGCCGAGGCCGACCTGACGGAACCGCCGCCGGATCCGCGCTTCCTGGTGGACGCGACCGGGACGGTCACGGTCTCCGGTGATCTCACCGTCGCCGGCACGGTCTCGCAGGGGCTCGTACCCGCCGATCCGGCCGACCCGAGGTTCGTGGCGGCACTCGTCGACGTGCTGGCCCAGCGGATCGCCGGCCTCGCCACCCAGCCGGAGAACGCCGCGATCAAGCTGACCGTCACGGCCGACCCGTCGGGGTCCACCGCGAACTCCACCAAGCTGGTCGTCGGGTCGACCGTCGACCGGGTGTTCCCGCACTGGGGGGTCGCCCTGGAGATCCACCGGGAGAGCGTGAAGTCCTTCCGGCTCGTCCAGATCGGCGGCCACCCGTTCGCGATGAACCCGATCGAGGCCACGGCCAGGGCGGAGTGGGCGACACCGCTCACCCCGGAGACCGCTGCGACGGTGTTCGTCGCCGTGGTCGCGTTCGATCTCCAGGGTCAGCTGTTCGCCCAGCGAGTGCCGATCACGGTCCCACCGCCCCCGGCGGCCGAGGGTGACGGCGACATCGACGAGGGCCTGGAGTTCCCGGTCTGATCCGATCAAGGAGGCCAGCATGTCGCGCAGCGTGTTCGAGGACGGGCGGATCCTCCGCACCTCCGATTTCGTCGCCGACCAGGCCGACCACCTGACCCGGCACCGGCTGCACAACAACAGCCAGCACCGGTGGGGGATCGTGGCCGGCCTGGAGATCGTGAACGTCGGTGGCGAGCTGGTCGTGCAACCCGGGCGGGCCGTCGACGGGTACGGCCGTGATCTGGTGCTGACCAGCGTGCAGACCCTCGACCTGCGTCTCTTCGAGCAGCGGGACGTGGAGGACGTCGACGTCTGGATCGTGTACCGGCTGGAGATCCTCCGGGCGGCCGGCGACGGTGTGGACCGGGTGAGCGACGGGGCGCGGATCGAACTCGACGACGCGCAGCCCCTGGTGGACGTGCGCAGGCCGCCGGGCGTACCCAAAATTGATCTTGAGGCGACTCCGCCGGTGACGACCGACGATCCGGGGCGGCGATGGCCGGTCTTCCTCGGCCGCGTCACCCGCAACTCCACCAAGGAGGACGGCGAACCCGAACCGGTACCGAGCACCCTTCCCTATGCCGGGCTGATCGGCGCCACCGTGCAGCACCCGAATGGGGACCTCTGGATCGATCTCGGCGCCACGACGGCCCGTACGGTGGCCGTGAAGTTCACCGAGGAGAAGACCGTCGGCGGCAAGCCCACGACCGTGACGGCCACGCCGCTGACGGTCGGCGAGGACGGCGTCGTCTTCGACCGGCAGCTCACCGTGCAGGGTGATCTCGTGCTGCGCGGCGGGTCGCTGGCGATCGAGTCCGTCCCCGCCACGCCGGCCGGCACCCCGCAGACGCCGATCCCGGACTGGTCGATCACGCATATCAAAGCGGGCACCGACCACGAGCTGCGGATCACCATGCCCGACCAGGCCGGCGCCCTGCCCACCCGGCTGACGGTCGGGCAGGTCCGCGACGGCGAGTTCGTGGCGAACCTGACCCTCGACGAGAACGGGACCATGATGATCACCGGCAACCTGATCGTCGGCGGCAACCTGAAGGCCGCGAAGATTCAGGAAGCCGAGCTCAGCGACGACGCGCGGGCACAGCTGGCAGCCGTGCAGGCGAACAGCCTGCTCGCCATCTTCACCGCGTTGCGCTCGGGAAATCCATGATGGATGTGACGATCGGCGCTCTGCACGTGGTCGGGCGGGCGGTCAGCGGCACAGGTCTGGATCTTGGAGAGTTGCTCGGCGCCTCCGCCCGGGACCGGATCGCCGACGCGCTCACCGCCTCGTTCGACGGCGACGAGGTGATTGTGATCCGCTCGCTGAGCTGCCGGGCCGTGATCGGCCTGGATCAGCCGTTCGCCGACGACGTCCTGCCCCGGACGATCACCGCGGCGGTCACGCGCGCCGTCGTGGACCACCCGTTCGACGACGACGAGGTGGTGCGTTTCCCGGACACGGCGGATTATCTGGCCACGTACCTGCACGACTGCCGGGACGGGCTCGCCGACCGGTGGTACTACACGCCGCTGGCCCGTTTCCGCACTGTGGACGGGACGGTGGACTGGGCCGGGCTGCTGTCGTTCCACCATCTGCATCGATGGCGGATCCTCGCGCGGATCGATGGACGTGGTGACCTGGAGGCGCTGCTGGGCGCGCTGGACGGGGACGCGCTGGCCTCGCTGGCCACGGGCGCTGACGATGGTGGGGCGTCGCTTTCCGCGACAGCGATTTCGTTGGTACGGGCGGCAGGCGTCGACCTTCCGGAAGGACTGCGGCCGGCCGTCCCCGGCGTTCCGGATTGGCGGGACCCGGTGAGCCTCGGTGGGGTGCTCGGGGCGATGGTGCGGGACCTGCTCGGGGGTTCGGGCGCCGATGGTTCGGGCGCCGGTGGTTCGGGTGCCGGTGGTGCGGCGGTGCTGGAGGTGGCTCGGGGGTTCGACTGGTTCGATCACGGGGCTTTCGCTGAGGCGCTGTCTGCGGGGGTGATGTCGTCCTCGGCGGCCGGTCTCGCCGAATCCTCGTCGTCCGCTGCCGCCGTCTCTTCTGTTCCCGGCTCCGCAGGTTCCACGTTGGCGTCTGCTGCCCCCGCCAGCTCCACAGATTCTGCTGTCGCTGCATCTACCTTGGTGCCCTCCGCTACCGCCGCCGCCATCTCCGCCTCCTCCGACGCCTCGGTTGCCTCCCAGCCCTCCACGGTCCCGGGAACCTCTGGCTTCTCCGGCGCCGCCGACGACTCGACGTCCTCGGATGCCTCCCTTTCCTCAGCAGCCTCGTTCTTCTCCCACGCACCCGACGCCTCGGCGTCCTCCCAGGCTGCCGCCGCGTCGGCCTCCTCTCTCGCCGCCGACCTCTCGGCCTCCTCCCGGGCCGCCGCCGCCTTGGCCTCCTCCCGGGCCGCCGACGCCTTGGCCTCCTCCCGGGCCGCCGACGCCTCCGCTTCCGGCCCCGCCGCCTCGGGCTACTCCCTGCTCGGCCCCCCAGAATCCGCGATCTTGGAGAATGGGGAGTCTGCGGCTATCCGGAACTCGCCAACATCGCAAGAGTCGGCCGATCGGCCTCCGCAGAATTCCCCGATCTTGGACATTTGGCCGCCTACGGGTGCGCCGGAGGCTCCAAGATCGGGATCTGCGCCGGCGGCACCCCCGATTCCGCAACCGCCTGCCCCGATCGTGGAAACTCCGGTACACCCGGCCGCGGAGACCTCGGGACATATGCCCGCCCCGGCCGCGGAGACCTCGGGACATCTGCCGGCCCCGGTCGCGGAGACCACGGCACACCCGCCCACTTTTGAGATCTTGGAGAGTTCGCGGTCGGCGGGGGCGGTGCTGTCGCCTCGTACTCGGCAGGTGCTGGCTGATCTGGTCGCTGTTGTCGAGCGGGACGGGCGGCTCTACCTCGATCCCGCTGATCCGGGTGGGGCGGCCAACGTGATCCGGCTGGTCGCGGCGCTGATCCGGTACGCGCCTCGCTGGTCGGAGGACGAGCACGCCCGTTCGGTGGCCGCGCGGGTGCTGCGGGTTTGGGGTGAGTCGGTGGCTCTGCCCGGCCGGGCGGTACGCGAGGAAGCCGGAAGAGGCGGGTCAGTGGGGATGGCCTCGTACAAAATCGGTCTTCGGTTTGGTGAATGGAGCGCGAGTTTCGCGCCGTCCCGGACCGCCGCGGGGTTGCTGCTCTTCCGGACGCTGCGAGATCTTGGATTGGGGGCGGCGCTGCTCAGGCCGCTGCCCGGCCCGCGCTCGTCCGACGAGTCCTCGGAGTCGCTGCTCACGGCGCTACTGCGATGTTGGGCCGGTGCGGGCGTGGAACCCGATCCGCTCGTGGACTTCGTCGCGGGGCTGGGAGCGGACGACGGTGCCGTGATTGATTTCGGACAGGTGGCTCGCCGCATGATCGGGCAGCGGCTCGTCGTGGGGCCGTTCCGGATCGTGGAGATTGCCGGCGGACTCGTGATGGTGGGCGCGGATGAGCGGATTTTGCCGCTGCCGGATCTCGGTGTGCCGGGGAACGCGGACGACGATCTGCTGCGTGACCTGGGTGTGGACGTGCGCGATCCGGAGCCGGAGGACGTGGCGAGGGTGACCGCCGCGCTGGCGAGCGTCGATGCGGAAGATCCGCGGGTGGCGCTGCTGGCGGTCTGTTGTGTGCAGGTGTGGGGGCGGTGGTTGCCCGGGTTCGGCAACGCGTCGGCCGGGTTCCTGCTCTATCGGCTCGTGCGGCGGCCGGCGGAGATCAGCATCGACGGGTCGGCGATTCGGGTGCGGATGCCCTCGTGGCCGCACGACATCGTGCTCAAGCTGGCCGGATATCTCGATCCGGTCGAGCCACCCACGATTCTCGGCGGGCGGGGGATTCGCTTTGACTGAGCCCTATTCCAGCAGCTCGGAGCATCTGCACGACCACCTGCGCCGGGTCGAGCAGCTGGTCCGCGCGCAGGTCGAGCGGTGGCGATCGGCGGTCGCCGAGCAGCGTCCGGACGTCCGGTGGGGTACCGGGATCCTGGACCCGGCGGAGCTGTCCCGCTATCTGGCGCATCCGTTCGAGGAGCCGATGGACGATCTCGCCCGCAGTCCGGGCGAGGCGCACGCCGCCGTGCTGCAGGCCACCGCGCTGGCCGCCCGGATCGAGATGCGCCGATTGAAGGAGCCGGTGCCGGACCTGCGCGTCGAACGGCTGCGCGACGCCTTCGATCTGGCGCGGACCGATCTCGACGTGCTGCTGATCTGCCTGCTCGGGGAGCTGGACGCCCGGTATCGGCGGCTGTACGCCTATCTGGCGGACGAGGAGTGGCGGCGGGCGCCGTCGGTGGGGCTGCTCGCCGAGATCCTGCGGCCCGGTGCGGCCGGCTTGGCGGAGTTCCGGGAGCGCTTCACGCCCTCGTCGCCGCTGCTCCGTCACCGTCTGATCAGCCTGGGGGAGGAGGGCGGGCTGTCGGCGCGCTCGGTGGTGATCGACACGCGGATCGCGGCGTTCCTCGGCGGCTCGGACTATCGGGACGGCTGGCTGGCCGACGGCGCCCGGGTGGCCGCGACTCTGGACGCGTCGTCGCTGGCGTTGACCGCCGCGCGCCGAGCGATCTTGGAGTCGCTGACCGAAGCGTGCCGGAAGAATCCGGTGGTCGCGATGCTCGGCGCTGAGGGCAGCGGGCGGAAAGCCTTCGCCCGCGCCGTCACCACCACCCTCGACATGCCCCTCCTGATCGCCGACGCCCGGCCGGACGGTGCGCAGGACGTCTACCGGGAGGCGCTGCTGCGGGGCGCCGCCGTCTACTGGCAGGACTGCTCGTCCCTGGCGGGCCGTTCCGCCGCCGACGACCGCACCTGGTCCGACCTGCTGGAACGCGCGGCCGCCCACCCGAAGCCGAGCTTCGTCGACCATGCCCAGCCCTGGGACGCGTCGCTGCTCCGCGTCCCGTTCCCGTCGCGGTCCCTGGACGAGCGTCGGATGATCTGGGAGAAGCTGCTCGATGATCAGGCGCTGGCCGACCGTCTGGCCGGCACGTTCCTGCTGACGCCCGGCCACATGCACGAGGCGATCCGGATGGCCGGCCCGGATCCCACCCCCGACGCCCTGCACGAGGCCTGCCGCAGGCAGTCGTCCCGCCGCCTGCTCAGCATCGCCCGCCCGGTCGAGGCCCCGGCCGACATGACCTTGGACGACATCGTGCTGCCCGCCGACCGCAAGGCGGAGTTGTTCGCCCTGCGCGACCGCATCCGCAACCGCCCGCACGTGGAGCGCCTGCTCGGCCACAGCGGCGCGAAGGGCCTGGTGGCGATGTTCGCCGGCTCCTCAGGGACCGGGAAGACGCTGGCCGCCGGGCTGATCGCCAAGGATCTGGGCCGGGATCTGCTGAAGGTGGACCTGTCCCAGGTCGTCAGCAAGTGGGTGGGCGAGACCGAGAAGAACCTGGACCGGGTGTTCACCGAAGCCCAGGACGCCCACGCCATCCTCTTCTTCGACGAGGCCGAGTCGATCTTCGGCAAACGGGGAAACGTGACCGACGCCCGCGATCGGTATGCGATGCAGGAGATCAGCTTCCTGCTGCAGCGGATCGAGGAGTACGAGGGTGTGGTCATCCTCGCCACGAACCTTCGCCAGAACGTGGACGAGGCGTTCGCGCGCCGGATCGCGGCGATCGTGGACTTCCCCCGTCCGGACGAGGAATGCCGGCGCCGGATGTGGCGGCTGGCGCTCACCGGTGTCGCGCACGACCTGACGGACGCGGACGTGGAGACGCTGGCCGTGAGCCATCGGCTCTCGGCAGCGGCGATCGCCGAGGTGGTGGTGGCGGGGGCTTTCGTCGCGCTGAGCCGCGACCCGCAGGCCGCGTCGGTCACCGTGGGGGACGTGGAGGACGGGGTGCGGGCCGAGCTGCGGCGGCTCGGCCTACCCCAGACTTCCTAGACCGCCGGCTCGCGATCCGGATCCGCCTCCCTCATGGGACGGTTGCGGAGCGAGTGATAGGCCCGTGTGCGATCGCTGCTGCCTTCGATGAACGCTGCCTCCGACGGGAAGAGAGGGATCACGCGTACCAGACCCATGTCCCGCCCAGGGACGGACAACTCCACTCCGTAGGTGACGCCCCAATCGAGGAGCATGACGGAGCTGAACCGGGAGAAGCCCGGCAGCGTGACGCCTGTCAGGATCTGGCCGGCCTCGTAGGGCTCGCCGGTTCTCGCCGGCGCCGAGCCCAGCTCCGCCAGCGATGCTGCCATCGCGGCGGGCCATGCATCGTCGGGCCGGCCGGCGATCGAGATGCTCAGCTCACAAGGATGGTCGCGGAAGTTGGGATGCGCGCTCAGCCCGGCGGTCCACAGTAGTGTGGTGTCCTCGTCCGGATCCTGTGCTCTCTCGGGGGCAAGGTACAGAAGGAAGACAGCGTGCTCGTCAGCCGGTGCGATGTGATCTGGTTCGTCGAACATCTCGTGATATCCGGCGATGACCGCGGCAGTGAGTTCGTCGTCCACGGCTAATCACCGGAACCATGAGTCGTCGCTGAGTCCGACCACGGGCTGTTTGTATCGGGCGGACTTTCCTCCGCTCTCGGAGGATTCTTGCTTGTGCTCCGGGCCGTGATATGTCGAAAGTGTCTTGTTCCAGGCAGCATTTTCTTCCTTGGTCTGTGTGTGTCCGATCGTGTTCCAGTGCTCCGACGCGCCTAATTTGCCGTGTCCCAGGATGGCATCCGGGTACGCGAAACCCTTGCGGTATCTCGTGAGCCCGCTGATCATGCTCTTGTAGTTGGCGTGGTCTTTGTGGTAGTCGGCATCTTTCTTCTCGCTCGGGGTCGCGGTGATAATAGTTTTCTTGGGCGGGAAGATTCCGCCCCTGAGTCCTAGGGTCAAGATTTCCAGTCCCAGAGCCGAGTCCTTCGCCGGATTCGAGTAACCGTACTTCTCGCGGTTGTCGGGATCCGTCTCACGGTAACCCGCAGTCGCGGGATCGAAAGTGTACACATTCGCGTCTTCTGCGCTGATGAACAGGACTCCCATGCTTTGCCACCGTGTTGACGTCACATGAGCCTGTGACTTCTTGAGCCCGAGGAATCCGCTGAGCCCCTTGTCGTGCACGATCGGGAAGGCATTCGACTTGAAATGAGCCTTGGCGTCCTTGAGTCTTTCTTCGTCGTTGAGGCCCAGCGATTTCTGAGCCGCGGTCATCGCCTTGCGCAGAGCCGCCTGATGAGTCTTGATGGCCTGCTTCTCGGTGGACAGGTCTTTCTTCTTGGCACCACCCAAGATCTTTGTCTCATAGTCGTTGAGCGCGTCCTCGAGGCTGTCGAGACTGGCCGCGGCATCGGCGATCGCATCATTCGCCGCGGCGGCAGTCTTCGCGTCGAGTTGTTGGAACACCACCTGGTCGCGATAGACGTCGAGTGCGTTCCTGACCGGATGCGGCGTTCCGCTGGCCATCATCGGGACGTAGTTGGCACCCTCCTGGGCAATCCAGGTGTGGTGCGACTCGCCCTCGACCGACCAGTCGAGGTCGTCGCCGACCTGGTCGTCCTCCGTCCCCGGCTCCGGCTTCTTCTCCTCTTCCTTCTTCTTGCCGAAACCGAGCTTGGCCAGCAGCGCCTTCGCCTTGGTGATCACCCAGGTCAGTGCGCGCTCGATCATGCCGAGCACCCACTCCTGCATGCTCTCGACCTTCCCGGCCACCGCCTTCGGCAGATCACCGAGACTGAGGTAATCAGCGATGAACGCGATCACCGGCGCGATCAACTGCGCGAGCGCCTTCTCCACCGCCATCGCGACCGCGCCGATGTTGCCGGCCATGATGTCGATGACGCCGTCGACCACTGTCTCGACCAGCGTGAAGATCCGGGCCGCGTTCTGGAAGACCCACTTGAGGACCCGGTAGATCGCTTCGATCGCGGCCAGGATCGCTCCGGCGGGATTGAACATCGCGATGATCCGTACCGTGACCTGCTTGATGATCGCCTCGGTCAGGTACTCGACCGCGAGCTGAATGATCTGGTCGATGATCCCCTGTGGATCGAGCTGATCTTTGATCATCTCGTAGATGCCGTCGACGCCCTGTTCCATCAGCTCCGAGACGATCTCGTAGACCCGCTCCAGCAGCGCGACGTTCTTCTCGCCGACCAGCTTCACCAGGATCTTGCGGATGTTCGGCCAGGTGATGCCCATGATCTGCAGGAAGAAGCCGATGATGCTCTTCAGTGACAGGTCCTTGGGGATCTGGACGTCCTTGATGCCGCCGAGCAGCCAGTCCAGGAACCCGTGCAGCAGGTGCTTCGGGAAGTTGTCGAAGAACCGGCCGAAACCCTGGGCGAGCCCGGCCATCAGGTTGTTCGCGAATCGCATCGGGTCGTCGGCGATGTCCGCGATGACCTTCTTGATCTTCGCGACCAGGGCCCAGAACGCGGGTGGGGAGATGCCCAGCAGCGACAGCAGGCCGTCGATGATGAACTTCGCCGGATCCTCCAGGAACCGGTTGACCGCGTCGATGACCCGGCCGATCAGACCGGCGGCCTTCGCGCGCAGAGCCGCGATCTCGGCGCGCACCTCGTCGACCGCTTGGCTCGAACTCCGTACCAAATCGCGGTTGAAGTTCTTCCGGGTGGTCTGCACCTCCGCATGCAGTTGATCGAGCTGCCCGTCGAACCGGGCCTGTTCCCCGGCCGCCCAGGTTCGCAGGTTCTCCGGGAGATCCGCGAAGATCTTGTGGATTCGGGTACGCGCCGACTCGATGATCTGGTCGCACGCGAGAATCACCGCGTTGACCTCGGTGGAGATCTCCTTGAGTTTGTCGATCACCCCTTCGGCGAAGGCGGTCTCGGCCTTGGCGTAACCCTCCTCGGCCCAGTCCGGCAGCCCGGTCAGCGCGTCCCACCCCGAGACGAACCACCCGCCGACACCGGAATGCCGCTCGTCCACCCGATCCTGCACCGGCTTCAGATCCGCCTTGAACTTCGTGGCGAGCACGTCCTTGGCCGCGTCCCACTCCGCCATCGCGTCCCGCGGCAGATCCGTGAGCAGCACGGTGACCTGGTTGCGGGCATCGGTGAAGATCGTCTGCGCCGACGAGGAGGCCCGCGTGCGCATCTGCTCCTCGGTGCCGATCATCCCGCCCTGTTGCGCGGTGTTGCCGCCGGCGGTCCCGGCCCGCGCCGCCTGCAGCGCGGTCAACGCCTGGTACTGCAGCGCGGCCATGTTGTTCTCGGCCTGCGCGAGCGCGCCCTCCTGCCGGGCCAGGACCTGCGCGGGGCCCTCCTGCGCGACCTGATCGAGCTCCCCCTGCGCGGCCCGCGCGTCGGCGACCGGCCCGGTCTGCACCAGCTGTGCCGGCGCGGTGCCCATCCCGGCGGCCTCGGTCCGCTGCCGGCTCGCCGCGGCATCCTGATCCAGATTGACGTTCTCGGCCGGCACCGGATCCGGGACCGCCGCACCGGCATTCACGTCCGCCGTTTCCGCTGCCGACGGCTGAGGCGGCAGATCCTGGCCCTGCTTCGGCGCGCCGGGTTCCGGCGGCGCCTGCATCGGCCCGTAGTTCTGCTGAACCTTCTCGGTCTCCCCCTGAACGGTCTTGTTCAGCTCGTTCCCGGCGTTGAGCGCCTCACCCGCGGGCTCGGCCGCCATCAGAGCGTCCTCGTCCGGTGGCCGCTTCTCCCGGATGACCTCCCGGATCCGCTCACACAGCGCCACGATCTCCTGGCTCGGCTCGGCGTTGACGCTGGCGATCAGCTCGGCCTGGGCGCGCGCGAGGGCTTCGGCATCCGGTTCGGTGACAGCGTTCTGCGCGTCCTCCACCTGGGTCGCCCCGGCGGGGAGGTCACCCTGAGCGGTCGCGGTGTGCCCGGCCCGGGCCTGAACGGCCCGGGTCCGGCGGACCGTTGCCGCCGACGGCCCGGCGGGTGGTTGCGGCATATGCATGGGTACGGTCGGAGCCGGCGCCGTGGCAGCAGGACCGCGCGGGGAGGTGGCCGATGCGGGGGCGATGGGTTCGGCTTCCGCGGTGCTGGTTTTCGCGGCGGTGGCGTTCTTGGTTGCCGGCTGGGTCTCTGCTTCCGGGGCGGCGGTCGTGGCTGTCGTTTTTGGTGTCTCTGCTGGTTCCGGGCTTGAGTCGGCCCCTGGGGCAGGGCTTAGCGTCGGAGACATGGAAGCCCGAACGCCCGCGACCGTGTTCCCGCCACCCGGAGTTGTCCCAGGAGCCGGAGTTGTCCCAGCAGCCGGAGTTGCCCCACGAGCCGGAGTGCCCCCACCGGCCGGGGTGCCGCCGCTTGCTGCGGTTCGCTCTCCGCCGGCCGGAGTGTTCTGGGGTGCTGCGGTTCGTCCTCGGCTCGCTGGGGCGCTGCTTGCTGCGGTTCGCCGACTATCTGCTGGGGCGTTCCCGCTTGTCGCGGTTCGTGCTGTGGCTGCTGGAGCGCTGGCGCTTGTCGCGGTTCGTGCCGTGGCTGCTGGAGCGTTGGCGCCCGTCGGGATTCGGGCCGCGGCTGCCGGAGCGCTGGCGCCGGTCGCGGTTCGTGTTGCGCCTTCCGGAGCGCCGCCGCCGGTCGGGGCTCGTCCGCCACCCTGAGTGGCCGTCGCCTCGGCCGTGCTCCGCCGAATCCGTGCCTGCATCCCGCCACCGGTCATCCGCGCGGCCCCGCCGCCCGTGGCGCGCCCGGCAGTGCTGCCACCAGCCGTGCTGCCACCAGCGCTCCGAGCGGTCGTTCCGCTGTCGGCGGCGGATCCCGTACCTGTCCCGCCTGACCGCGGCCGCTGCTGAGGCCCACCGGCCGGCGTCCGCTGGCGCGCGGCCGGGGTCGTCGTCGCCGGCGTGGCGAAACTCGACCGCACGGTGGTCGCGAGCGGTGGGGCGAACGGCGAGAGCGCGGCACTCGACGGCTCCGAGACGTCGGTGCTGGAGCGGGCTCGCTCCCGCGTCTTCTCGGTTCCCAACGGAGCCCCCGGATCTCAGCGGTGTGCCATCTCCCGTTGTGCCATCTCCCGTTGTGCCATCTCCCGTTGCGCCGACTCCCGGTGTGCCATGACGTGCGGTGCGAACCCGTGGCCGGGCACGTGGCTGTCAAAGGGCAGCAACTCGGCGTGCTCGGCGGTGAACGACTCTGCCGCCCGGGGCCCGAACGTCTCGCGGAGCAGGTCGTGGTACTGATCGGCCTGCCAGCGAGCCCGGCCCCAGCTGCCCTCGTCGACGAGGGCGTGGATCAGTGCCAGCTGGCTGCGTTCCCGGAGGGGGTCGGTCGCCACGAGACGCATCGCGTAATCGATGGCCCGCGCGAACTTGCCGGACCGGCGCAATGTGTCGACGAGTGCTTCGAGGAAGCGGATCTGGAGTTGACCGAGGCGTTCACGTTCGACGATGACCCAGTCCTCGTACCAGCCGGGCAGCAACTCCTGGGAGAGCCGCTCGAAGCCGAGGCTCGTCGCGGCGGCGATCGAACCGTCGAGCAGTGCCCATCCGGCCTCTTCCAGGGTGACCACGTCCACGCCGAGATCGGGCTGCAGACCCAGGGAGGAGCCACAGCAGACGATCACTCCGGGGGTGTCGGTGCCGTTCATCCGCCACAGAATCGAACGAAGGTTGGCGGACGCCCGCGACTCGGTCTTGTCCGGCCACAGCGTGCCGGCGATCACGGCCCGGCGAACGGGCCGGCGACGTAGCGCGAGGAGCGCGATGAGGCGCTGACCGACGTCCGAGACTTCCACGGCGTCCTGGCCGGCTCGCAGGCGAAACCCGTCGAGCAGCTCGAGGTACAGCCCGGTCGTCATCGCCTGAGTGTGCGAGTCCGCGCGTTACGCCCCCGTCACTCCGGCGTCGCAACCACCGGCCCAAACCGGACACCCCGGCCCTGTCAGATTGAAGGTCTTGACGGAAGCATCTCCGCCGGATTACGTTCCTGAAAACCTTTTCGGCTCTGCTGACGGGACGCCAGCGAACCACTTCACCTGCATCAACGCTGCTAGGAGCGTTCCCGGACGCCGATCGCAACCGAAACACTCGAACCGTCGATTCCGGCTGCCTGGGGATCGGTGGAGCTAGGGGAGTGAGCGCGCACATGACCGACAACTCCATCTCCCGCCGGCAGCTGCTGCAGTACAGTGCGGCCGCCGCCGGCGCGACACTGATCGCCACCGGGACGCCGGCTGAGGCGCACGGCGGAACCGGCGCGCACGGCGGGGCCGGACATCTGCCGCACGGCGGGACCCGGCCGGCCACTGTCAACGGTTTCCCCGTACCGGAATCGTGGAAGGCCGTGCCCTTCGGCCTTGACCAGGTTGATCTGCTGCCGAGCATCTTCACGGAGAAGCGGGACCGGATCCTCGCCTACGCGCGGGCCTACGATCCGGACCGGATCGTCAGCAATTTCCGGACCGCCGCGGGACTGGACAGCCGGGGCGCGCAGCCGCCGGGCGGCTGGGATGACGCGACCGGGAATCTGCGCGGGCACTACAGCGGACATTTCATCTCCATGCTGGCGCAGGCGTGGGCGGACACCGGTGAGACGATCTTCAAGGAGAAGCTCGACTACATCGTGACGGCGCTCAAGGAGTGTCAGGACGCCTGGACCGCGCAGGTCGGCACGCCGGGCACCCCGCCGCCGCCCGCGACCTGGACCACCGGCAAGAGCGGTGGTGGCTTGCGGCTGAGCGGCGACGGACAGTACGTCGGCCTGCCGGACGCCACGATCGACGGCCTGACCCAGGTCACGATCGCCATGTGGGTGAAGCTGGACGAGCAGCGGACCTGGTCCCGTGCGTTCGACTTCGGCACCGGCACGGCCGTCAACATGTTCCTGACGATCCACGACGGCGCCGGGCCGCGGTTCGCGATCACGACGACCGGCAGTGGCGGTGAGCAGCGGATCGGCAGCACGACCCCGCTGCCGATCAACCAGTGGGTGCATCTCGCGGTGACGCTGGACGGCCAGGTCGGCACACTGTACGTCGATGGGCGGGCGGTCGGCGCCAACCCGGCGATGACGCTGACCCCGGCGGCGCTGGGCGCTCCGAAGAACAACTGGATCGGCCGCTCCCAGTACGGCGACGCGCACCTGAAAGGCATCGTCGACGAGTTCCACCTGTTCGACCGGGCGCTCACCGCCGACGAGATGAGCGCCGGAAATCTGCGGGGCAATCTCGCCTGGTACCGCTTCGACGAGACCGAGGGCACCACCGTCGCCGACGCGAGCGGCCGGGGCTGGGACGCCGCGGTGATCACCGGGGTCGGGGGCGCTCCCGGTCCTAGCCACGCCGGCTTCCTCGCCGCGTACCCGGAAACGCAGTTTGTTCTGCTCGAACAACTCACGACCTATCCGGCGATCTGGGCGCCCTACTACACCTGTCACAAGATCATGCGAGGGTTGCTGGACGCGCACACGCTCGGTGGCAACGCGACAGCCCTCGATGTGGTGCGCGGCATGGGCGAGTGGGCGCACAGCCGGCTCAGCAAGCTGCCCCGTGAGCAACTTGACCGGATGTGGTCGCTCTACATCGCGGGCGAGTACGGCGGCATGAACGAGGTGATGGCCGACCTCGCCACGCTGACCGGCGACAAGACGTTCCTGGAGACGGCACGCTTCTTCGACAACACCAAGCTGCTGGCCGACTGCGTGGCCGATGTCGACAGCCTCGACGGTAAGCACGCCAACCAGCACATCCCGCAGTTCCTCGGCTATCTGCGCCTCTTCGAGAACGGTGCGGACCAGAGCTACCGGACCGCCGCCGCGAACTTCTTCGACATGGTGGTGCCGCACCGCACCTACATGCATGGCGGAACCGGTCAGGGCGAGGTGTTCCGCAAGCGTGACGTGATCGCCGGCAGCATCGTGAACACCACGAACGCCGAGTCGTGCGCGGCCTACAACATGCTCAAGGTGGCCCGGAACCTGTTCTCACACACGCCGGACGGCCGGTTCATGGACTACTACGAGAAAGCCCTGGTCAACCAGATCCTCGCCTCGCGGCAGGACACCGACAGCACCACGGATCCGCTCGTCACCTACATGGTCCCGGTCGGTCCGGGTGTGCGCCGCGGCTATGGCAACACCGGCACCTGCTGCGGCGGCACCGGCCTGGAGAACCACACGAAATACCAGGACACCATCTGGTTCCGATCGGCGAAATCGGACACGCTCTACGTCAACCTCTACATCCCGTCGACGCTGAACTGGACCGCGAAGAAGCTCACCGTCACGCAGACCGGCGACTACCCGCGCTCCCCGGAGACGACGCTCACGATCACCGGCAGTGGCCGCCTTGACCTGCGGTTACGCGTCCCCGCATGGGCGCGCGACGATTTCTCCGTCACCCTCAACGCCAAGCCCCATCGGGTACGGGTGAGCCGAGACGGTTACGCGAGCATCCAGCGGCACTGGCGTTCCGGCGACACGATCACGGTGACCTTCCCCTACCGGTTGCACGTCGAGAAAGCGATCGACGACCCGACCCTGCAGGCGCTGCTCTACGGGCCGCTCGCCCTGGTCGCCAAGTCCGCGAGCCCTGACTACCTGCCGATCTCCTGGTACCCGTCCCTGCCGCTGACCGGCGACCTGACCGAGGTCGTCAAGCCCGGCGCCCGGCCGAACACGTTCACCGCCGGTGACATCGGGTTCGAGCCGTTCTACATCGGTGACACGGCCGCCTACCACGCGTACTTCCGCCGCCGGGAGCCGACGATCGTCGTCGCCGGCGTCGACTCGGGTGTCCCGAACCGGCCCGACGACGAGGGCACCACGTTCCTCGACGAGCTGTGGTCGCAGGCGCCGTTCCGTTCGAAGCGCGAGTTTCGGCGAGCGGTTTCGGACACGGCCCGCAGGTGGGAGCGTGCCGGTCTGCTCAGCGGGGAGGAAGCCGCCGCGGTGCGAGAAGCCGCGGCTTGACGGCGAAGGGGTGCCCTCACGAGGGGCATCCCTCGCCCCGGGAGGGAGGGATTTGCCCCGCTGAGGCAGGATGGGCCCGGTGAAACGCCTGCTCTCTCTGCTCATCGTGCCCGTGGTGCTGTCCGCCTGCGCGGCACCGGGGAGAACCGAGCCGGAGACGGGCGGGCCGGGCAACGCCGAGCGCGGGCCAGGCGTGCCGTACGCGACATGGCCGGAGATCGCCACGCCCGGGCGCCCGGGCGAGACCGATCGCCCGAAGCCGCCGGTGGCCGTCACCTGTCCGCCCTCCGGCATCAAGCTGTGGTTCGGCGAGACCAACGCGGCGATGGGCCTGCGCGTGAAAGGCCTGCTCGTCGTCAACTGCGGCGAGAACACCGTGCGCCTCGACGGTTACCCCGAGATCCGGCCACTCGACGAGGACCGAAACCCGATCACGGTACGGATCACCCACCGCACCGCCGAGGTGTCCGCCGCGCTGTCCCACCTCGACGTCCCGCCGCGCCCCATCGACCTCCGCCCCGGCGACCAGGCGTCCGCGGCGCTCGTGTGGCGCAACACCTACAACGACACCACGAATCTGCCGGTGTCCATTCCCCTGATCGAAGTCGGGCAGCCACCGCAGCACGTCATTCCCGACGCACCGTTCGATCTGGGCAGCACGGGCCGCCTCGGCGTCGGGCCGTGGCGGCCCATCGAGCCGGCGCCCACGCCTACCCAGACCGGCGGCGGCGCCATCAGCGAGCCGCCGGAGCTACCCCTGCTCTGACGCCCGGCCCTCGGCCGCGCAGTCCCCTTACGCCTGGTCCCCTTACGCCTGGTCCCCTTACGCCTGGTCCCCTTACGTCTGGTCCCCTTACGTCTGGTCCTCGGACGTCTGGTCCTCGGACGTCTGGCTTTCGGCCAGCGTGGCGAGGCGGTCGATGGAGGCCCGCAGGTTCTCCGACGTCGTGGACTGCGCTTTGGGGATGCGGCGTTCGTCGGTGAGGTTCGTCCAGTCATACGTGTGGGTGACGAGCGTGCGGCCGTCGTCGAGCGGCTCCAGTTCCCATCGCCAGAGGTGGCCGGGCGGCGTCTTGCCCGGCTCGGCCGGCGTCCACGCGACCCGGCGGCCCTCGACGAACTCGACCACGTGGTTCTCCCGCACCTTGCCGCTGGTGTTCGTCATGACGAACATGTCCCCGCGGCTGCGGATCCGCTGACCGGCGGCGGCCTCCGACAGGTTGTCGTTGCCGTCCCAGCGCGGCTGCTGTGACGGGTCGGCGATCAGCTCGAAGATCTCATGGGCGGCGGCCGCGATCTCGCGACTCGCGCTGGCGACACGTTCGGTCATTCCCCCATCCAACACGACGCCATGAGAGTCCAGGTGATCACGGTCGCGCTGGGCCTAGCCGTCGTTGGCGCAGGTTGTGCCAAGTTTTTAGCTGTGTGGGCTACGGCTCGCGTTCCCGTCGCGCTGCCCGTGCTGCCGTCGTGCTGCCAGCCGTCGTTGGCGCAGGTTGTGCCGAGTTTTTAGCTGCGTGAGCTACGGCTGACGGGGCCGAGCCGTAGGTGGTGCGGCTTTTCCGGCGGTTTTAGATGCGTCGGCTACGGCTCGCTCGTCTGGGCCGTAGCCCGTGCAGGTTCCGGGGCGGTTTTAGCTGTGTGGGCTACGGCTCGCGTTCCCGCCGCCCTGCCCGTGCTGCCGTCGTGCCGCCAGCCGTAGTCGGCGCAGGTTCCCGAGCCGTTTCAGCTGCGTGGGCTACGGCTCGGGCCGGCGACGCGGTGCACAGGCCGCAGGCGGGGGCGAGCGGGCGGCGACGAGTGGCGGCGGGCGGCAGTGGGCGTTGGCGGACGGTGGCGGGCGGCATCGGGTGGCGGCGGACGCGGCGGGCGGCATCGAGTGGCGGCGGACGGCGGCGGACGCGGCGGGCGGCATCGGGTGGCGGGTGGCTGCTGTCGGCGGGGGTGGTTCAGCCGGTTGGCGGGGTTGTGGTGGAGGGGCGGAGGGTGTCCGCTGACCGCCGCCCGACGGACCTTGAAGGCATGATCTTGAACGGCGGCGACGAGGAGGCGTTCCGGGACTTCGTGTCGAGCCGGATGGACGGGTGGCGGCGGGCTGCCTACGCCTTCTGCGGCAACTGGCACACCGCCGAGGACCTCGTCTCGATCACGCTGACCAAGGTGCTGCGGCACTGGGCGACCGTCGCGGCCACCGGCAACCCGGACTCCTACGTCCGGCGCATCCTGATCCGGACCGCCATCGACGAGCACCGCCGCACCTGGCGGGAGAGCCCGATGGGGATCCTGCCCGAGCAGCGCAGCACGAGCCGGGAACCGGGGCAGCGCAACGCGAGCCGGGGACCGGAGGCATGCAGTGCGAGCCGGGGACCGGAGGCCGTCGTCGACCGGCAGGAGGTGGTGGGCATGCTGCGGATGCTGCCGCCGGCGAAGCGGGAGGTCATGGTGCTGCGGTACGTCTACGACCTGTCGGTGGAGGAGACCGCGGCCCGGCTCGGGTGTTCGCTCGGAAACGTCAAGAGTCAGACCGCTCGGGCACTGGCGGCATTGCGGGTACACCTGAAATAAATCATGCATGCGAGGAGCGGGGCGGCAGCGGCAGAACGCGATCTACCGGGCCGGTGTGCTGGGACGGCGGCCGGCGGTTCCGACCGATTTCGCCGAGCTGGAGCGGCGGGCGCGGAAGGCCAGCAGCGCGGCCGGGTGGGCCTATGTCGCCGGTGGCGCGGGGGAGGGGCGCACCATGCGCAACAACCGCGCGGCGTTCGACAGGTGGGCGATCGTGCCGCGAATGCTGCGCGACGTGGCGGACCGCGACATGTCCGGTGAGCTGCTCGGCACGCGTCTGCCCGCGCCCGTGCTGCTCGCGCCCGTCGGCGCCGGCCAGCTGATCGCCGCGGACGCCGACCTGCACACGGCACGGGCCGCAGCCGCGGCCGGCGTGCCCTACATCTTCACCAATCAGGGTGGCACGCCGATGGAGGAGACGGCCGCCGCGATGGGCGCGGCGCCGCGGTGGGTCCAGCTTTACTGGAGTACGGACGAAGCGCTGGTCGACAGCCTGATCCACCGTGCCGAGGCGGTGCAGGCGGGCGCTCTCGTGGTCACGCTGGACACCACGGTGCTCGGCTGGCGGCCGCAGGATCTGAATCTCGGTTCGCTGCCGTTCGCGAAGGGGCTGGGAATCGCCCAGTACACCTCCGACCCGAGATTCCAAGATCTCGTAGAACACCGCAGACCGGCGAAGTCAGGCAAGCAAGAGATCACGCTGGGCGCCATCCGCTCGCTCATCGAGATCACCCGCAACCACCCCGGCAGGTTCCTCGCCAACCTGCGCAGCCCGCGCCCCCGCGCCTCCGTCGAGACGTTCCTCGACATCTACTCCAACCCCCGGCTGAACTGGGAACACATCGCCACGCTGCGGGAACGTACCCGATTGCCGATCGTCCTGAAAGGGATCCTGCACCCCGACGACGCCCGCCGCGCCTTCGACGAGGGCATCGACGCGATCGTGGTGTCGAACCACGGCGGCCGCCAGGTCGACAACGCGATCGCCTCGCTCGACGCGCTGGTCCGGGTTCGCGACGCGGTCGGCCCGGAGCCGGCGATCCTGATGGACAGCGGCATCCGTACCGGCGCCGACGTGTTCGTGGCGCTCGCCCTCGGCGCCGACGCGGTGCTGCTCGGCCGCCCGTACATGTACGGCCTCGCGATCGCCGGACAGCGCGGCGTCGAGGAGGTCATCGCGAACGTGATCGCCGAACTGGATCTCACGATGGCGCTCTCCGGCGTGCGGAACCTCTCCGAGATCACCCGGGATGTGCTCGTGCCACAGGGCACACTGAGCGCATGACCAATCACGTGTACCGGCTCAGTGAAGTCGTGGGCAGCAGCCCGGACAGTGTCGAGGACGCCATCCGCACCGCCATCGCCAAGGCGTCCCGGACCGTGCGCAACATCGAGTGGTTCGAGACCAAGGAGATCCGCGGACAGGTGGTGGACGGCGACGTCGCCCACTTCCAGGTGCGGCTGAAGATCGGTTTCCGGGTCGAGGACTGAGGTCCGGCCGCTCAGGCCGGGGACGTCCCGACGCGGTCGCCGTGCGGGCCGAACAGGTGCAGGATCTCGGCCGGCTTGTCGTCGGCGGGACCGAACCAGTGCGGCTCGCTCGCGTCGAAGTCGGCGACGTCGCCCGGCCGCAGCAGCCGTTCCGTGTCGCCGAGCAGCAGGCGGACCGTCCCGGCCAGCACGTAGAACCAGGCGTGACCGGCATGGCTCACGCGCACCGGCTCCTCCCGGGACGGCCCGAGGATCTGCTTGAAGACCTGCAACCTTCCCGGGTACGTGGTGAGCGGCACCACCACGGCGTTCAACCGGGTCCTGGTGTCCGCCCGGTGCGGCGTCAGATGAGCGCGGGGGTCCCCGGTCGGCGGGGCGCCGATCAGGTGATCGAGGGCCAGCCGGTACACCCGGGTCAGGGGTATGAGCAGGTCCAGCGTGGGCCGCCGCTTGCCGGACTCGAGCCGGGACAGCACGCTGACCGACAGCCCGGTCAGCTCGGCCAGGTCGGTCAGCAGCATGCCGCGGTCCTGGCGGATCCGGCGCAGCCGCGGCCCGATTCCGTCCAGCAGCTCTTCCACGTCAGCGTCCACCCGACCAGTTTGCGGTTTCCGCAAGTTCGCTGGCCGGGTGGGGGCGGCCACCGCGACGATCGGCAACCATGAAGGAGACACGTCCCTGGCTGGTGCTGGCGATCTGCTGCACCAGCATCTTCCTGGTCGGCATGGACACGACCGTGGTCAACATCGCGCTGCCGTCGATCGCCGGCGACCTGGGCCTCGACACGGGCCGGCTGCAGTGGGTCGTCGACGCGTACACGCTGGTCCTCGCCAGCTTGCTGATCACCTCGGGTGCGCTTGCCGACAAGCTCGGCCGACGCCGGGTCTTCCGGTTCGGGCTGGTGCTGTTCGCGATCGGCTCGGCCGCCTGCGCCCTCGCGCCGGGAGCCGGGACGCTGGTGGCGGCACGGGTGATCCAGGGCGTCGGCGGCTCGATGCTCAGCCCGGTCGCGCTCGCCATCGTGGTCAGCGCGATCACCGACGCGCGGCGGCGGGCGCAGGCGATCGGCGTGTGGGCGGCGGTGTTCGGCCTGAGCATGGCGGCCGGGCCGGTGCTCGGCGGCGTGCTGACCGGTGGGCCGGGCTGGCGGACGGTGTTCTGGGCCAACCTGCCGATCATCGCGGTGGTGCTCGTCCTGACCGCCTTCTTCGTCCCGGAGTCCCGGTCGCCCCGGGCGCGGTCACTGGACGTTCCCGGACAGCTGCTGCTGATCGCGATGGTCGGCGGGACGGTCGCGGCGCTCATCGAAGGACCGGTGTTCTGGTGGGTCGCCGGACTCGCCACGGTGCTGTTCATCAGTGTCGAATCGGCGCGGGCCGAGCCGCTGATGGACCTGTCGCTGTTCCGGCGGCCGGCGTTCGTGGCGGCGGTCGGCAGCGCGGTGCTGATGTTCGTGGCGCTGAGTGTGACGCTGTTGCTGGGCAGCCTCTATCTGCAGCTGGCGCGGGGGATGAGCCCGCTGGCGGCGGGGCTGACCACGCTGCCGATGGCGGTGGCGGCCACGGTTCTCGCGCCGTACTCGGGGTATCTGACCGGGCGGGTCGGGCCGCGGTTCCCGCTGCGGCTCGCCGGGATCTTCACGTTCGCCGGTGGCTTGATCCTGATCGGACTCAGCGATCGGACAGGTGTGCCGGTGCTGCTGCTCGCCCACCTGCTGCTCGGCGTGGGGGTCGGGTTCGCCAACGCGCCCATCACCAATACGGCGGTCAGCGGCCTGCCGCCGTCGCGGTCCGGGGTGGCCGGTGGGATCGCGTCCACATCCCGGCAGGTGGGGACGGCGCTCGGGGTGGCGTTGGGCGGGGCGTTCATCGGCACCGCGGCGCCGGCCGGTGTGGCTCTCGGCGACGCCGGGCCGGCCGCGCTCGCCGAGGCCACCCGCCCGGGCTGGGTTCTGGTCGCGGGATGTGGGCTGGTGGTGGCCCTGGCCGCCAGGGCGGCCCCGGCCATGGACCGGAAACCGCCGCGTGACCGGCACCGCCCTCCTGTGCCGCCCGGGGTCATGATTGCGGAAACCGCCGCGTGACCGGCGCCGCCCTACCTATGGTGGGGCGGTGCTGACCCGTGCTGTCCTCGTACCCACCCTGGCGGCCGCTCTGCTCGGCGGATCGGCGACCGCGGCCGTGGCCGTCCCGGCGCCGCCGCCGCTGCTGCAGGGCCGGCTGGTCACCGAACGCAACCCGGCCCGCTGCCTGACCGGCGGGCCGATCGGCACGGTCCTGTTCACGGCCGCGTGCAAGGCCGGCGATCAGGCGCAGGCCTTCTTCCAGACCAGCGAGGGCCGCTTCACCACGAACGGCAACTGCGTGGAGCCGGTCGGCTCGCGGCTGCGGGTGACGGCCTGCACGTTCACCGACGACCAGGACTGGTGGTTCACCGGCACGCTGCGGGCCGGCCGGAACGGGCGGTGTGTCACCGAGGTCGCGATCGACCGGGCCGGGGTGGGCACGGTCCGGCTGCGCGAGTGCAGCGAGAAGCCGAACCGGAAGTGGCGCAACCACACCCCGTGGTGACGGTCGTCAGACGCGGGCGCTGATCAGGAACTGCATCTGCACCTCGTGACCGGGCGATACCCCGTACCTCTGGTCCAGGTCGTAAATCGTGGTGAGCGGGGTGACAGTAACGTCCTTCAGGCCGCTGCCGGCGAGGATCAGGGCCGTCTCGTCGATCGACTTGGCGGTGGCGAGCGGCAGCAGCGACCGCACCTCGGCGTCGTAGAACGCGGTGACGCCCGGCTGCGTCTGCTCGTCGAGACCGTCCGGGAACCAGGTGCTGTCGACCATGGCGACCAGGCCGCCGGGGCGCAGCAGGCGGATCCAGTTCGCGACAGCGGTGCCCGGCTCGCGCAGCGTCCACGTCACGTAACGGCCGACGATCGCGTCGAAGCTGCGGTCCGGGAAGTCCGGCGCCACGGCGTCGCCGAGCCGGAAGTCGGGCGCGTTCGCCACCTCGGCGGCATGGCGGCGGGCCTGTTCCAGCATCCCCTCGGACAGATCGATACCGGTCACCCGGTGGCCGAGGCCGGCCACCGACATCGCGACGTGCCCGCTGCCGGTGCCGATGTCGAGCACGTCCAGCGGCGCCGGCGGCAGGGCCTGCTTCCAGATCTCCGCCCAGGCCGCGGTGTCGTCGGCGAGCCGTTCCGGCCGCTGCTGGTAGGCGTCGTAGGCGGGCGCCCGGTGGGTCCAGTAGGCGTTGATGCGGTCCTGCGCGGTCATGCCGGAATCTCCTCGCTCAATGTGTTCTCGCTCGATGTGTTCTCGCTCAATGGATGGAACAGCAGGTGCAGCGAGCCCTCGATCTCCAGCCGGCGGATGCCGATGCGGTAGACCGGTTCGAGGATCTCCGGCCGCAGCACGTCGGTGACCTCGCCGGCCGCGACCACCGCGCCCGAGTCGAGCAGCACCAGGTCGTCGCAGTACCGGGCGGCCAGGTTCAGGTCGTGCAGCACCACCACGGAACAGGTGCCGAGGCCCCGGACCAGGCGCAGGATCTCGTGCTGGTAGCGGATGTCCAGGTGGTTGGTGGGCTCGTCGAGGAGCAGGTGGGTGGCCTGCTGGGCGAGGGCCCGGGCGATCAGCACCCGCTGCCGCTCGCCGCCGGAGAGGCCGGCGAACGAGCGTGCGGCCAGATGGGTGGCGCCGACCCGGTCCAGGCACCGGGCGGCCACCTCGTGGTCGGCGGCGCCGGCGCGCTGGAACGCCGACAGGTGCGGGCCCCGGCCGAGCAGCACCATCTCGGCGACGGTCAGCGCGGTCTCGCCGCCGGACTCCTGCACCACGACCGCCATCCGGCGGGCGGCCTCGCGCGGGCTCAGCGCGCCGAGCTCGTCGCCGTCGACGGTGACCTCGCCGGTGGGGCTGCGCAGCGCGCCGTGGAGCAGGCGCAGCAGGGTGGTCTTGCCGCTGCCGTTCGGGCCGATCAGGCCGAGCACCCGGCCGGGTTGCGCGGTCACGGCGACGCCGTCGATGACCGGGTTGACGCCGTAGCGCCAGGAGACTCCGGCGGCCTCGATCATGAGAAGCGCTGCACGATCTTCTCGAGGCCGTCGATGGCGAGCGGCGACGCCGGCTCGGTGAAGTTGAACAGCTGCGGCAGGACGTTGCCGCTCGCGACGGCCTTGAGCTGCCCGGCGCCGGGCAGACCGGTGACGGCCCGCTCGACGGCCTTCGGGTCGCCGTCGCTGTGGAGCAGGATCAGCACGTCCGGGTTGCGGCCGAGCAGCTCCTCGAGGGTCACCTCGAAGACGCGTTCCCTGCTGTCGCCGAAGACGTTGGTGAAACCGGCCGCCTCCAGCTGCGGCTGCGCCATGCTGGCCGATCCGTAGGCATAGGTCACCCCGCCGCCGACGGTCGGATAGAGGACCGCCGCGGTGCGCTTCGCGGCCGGCTTGGGGATCTTGGCCATCCGCTCCTTGAGCGTGGTCACCGCCGCGAGGGCCTGCGGGCGCCGGTCGAAGACCTCGGCGTAGGCGTCCATCTGGCGGTAGATGTCGTCGAAGGTCGGCGCGGTCGTCGTGCCCGGGCAGAGCGCCGGTTCCTCCAGCAGCGGGATGTCCACCGCCGCGAGGGTGTCCCGGGACAGGTTGTCGACCTCGCCGAGCACCAGGTCGGGCTGCTGGCTGATCACCACCTCCTTGGAGATCTGCAGGTGACCGCTGGTGTCGGTCCGGTCGGTGAGCAGCGGGATCTTGTCGATCTCGGCCCGGGTGGCGGCGTCGTAGTACTCCGCCGGGTACTGGCCGGCGCGCGCGGTGACCCGGTCCATCACGCCGAGCGCGTGCAGGTAGGGGACGGCGGCGCTCTTGAGCAGCACGACCCGCTCCGGCGCCTTGTCGAAGGTGACCTCGGCGCCGCAGTTGGTGAGCGTCAGGGGGAAGTTGGCGTGGCCGGCTGCGCCGTTGGAGGTGTCCACCTCGGGCGCGCCGCATCCGGCGGTGACGAGCAGCGCGGCCACTGCGAACGTGCGGAATGCCTTCATCGGGGGGTCCTCTCAGGAGGCGGTGGCATAGAGACGCCGGATCAGGGCGAGCAGGAACGGGGTGCCGACCAGGGCGGTGATGATGCCGATCGGGATCTCCTGCGGGGCGAGCAGCACCCGCGCGATCACGTCGGCCCAGACCAGCAGGATCGCGCCGAGCAGGGCGGCCACCGGGATCACGCGCACGTGCGGGGCGCCGACGATCCGGCGGGCCAGATGGGGTACGACCAGGCCGACGAACCCGATGCTCCCGGAGGCGGAGACCAGCACGCCGACGCAGAGCGACACCACCACGAGCAGTCGCAGGCGCAGCCGGTCGGGGGAGATGCCCAGCGTGTGTGCGGTCTCGTCGCCGATCGCGAGCGCGTCCAGGCTGCGGCCGATCACGGTGAGGTAGGCGACGGTGCCGGCGATCACGACGGCCGCGACCGCGAGCAGGGCGTCCCAGCGGGCCAGGCCGAGCGAGCCGAGCAGCCAGAACATCACCGATCGGGCGCCTTCGGCACTCCCGGACGCGAAGATCAGGAAGCTGGTGGTGGCGTACAGGGCGTAGCCGACGGCGACGCCGGCCAGCAGCAAGCGGATCGAGGTGACCCGGCCGCCGCTGCGGGCGATCAGGAAGACGCCCAACGAGGCGGCCATCGCGCCGGCGAAAGCGCTGGTGGAGAGCGCGTACTGCCCGAAGCCCGCGCCCGCTCCGAAGAGGATGGCCGCCGCGGCGCCGCTGGACGCGCCGGAGTTGATGCCGAGCAGGTAGGGGTCGGCGAGCACGTTGCGGACCATCGCCTGCAGGGCCACGCCGCAGACCGCGAGGCCCGCGCCGACCAGGATGCCGAGGATCACGCGGGGCAGCCGGACCTGCCAGACGATGGCTTCCTGCGGTGGCGTCCAGGTGACGTCGCCGATGCCGAAGAGCTGGTGAGCGACGATCCGTGCCACGGTGGCCGGGCTGATGCCGATCGCCCCCGTGCCGACGGCGACCAGCCCGGTCACCACGAGGGCGGCGGTCAGGACCGTCAGCCAGATCGTGGTCCGGCGTCGCCGCACGCCGACACCGAGCACGTCGGTGGTCACGTTGTTATTGCTCCCCCGCTGTTGCCAAAGATGTGCAACAACCTAACAGCAAGATCTTCAGGGGGTCCAGCCCAGGGCCTCGTCCACTCTGCTCAGCACCGCGTCGTCGTCCTGCCCCACGCCGCGCAGCAGGTCGACAGCGGTCGTGCGGATCTGGCCGACGATCATCGCGACCGGCAGCGGCGGCGCTTCGTCCAGGAGTTTGCCGGCGATGCGGACCGCCTCCAGCGCGTCCGCGTCCGCCTGCCCGGCGTGCCGGTCCGGGTCGTCGCGCCCGGTCAGGTCGGTGGCGAGCGACTCACCCGCCGACCGCACCGCCGCGGCCAGCGCGTCGATCGCCCGATTCAGATCCGGCGGGGTCTCGCTGTGCAGCCGGGTCAGCGTCACCGCGTTACGCGCCAGTGTCCACACGTTGCCGACGACGTGATCCAGCTGGTGGGTGGTCTGCTCGACGTTGCGCACCTGACGCAGCCGGCGCCGCTTGCGCACCCGCAGCCGCAGCGTCTCGCCGGCGGCCAGGGCGGCCGCGTGCAGCCTCTCCACACAGACATTCAATTGATGGGTACGGTCGAGGACCGCGTCCGCCGCTTCCTCGTCGTGACGTGTCAGCGCCTCGTTCAGGTCGTCGAGCAGATCGGCGAGGTCCGCATAGGTGCGCCGCGCCTCGGCGACCAGCGGAGCGAGAGGCTTGCGGGCCACCAGCAGCTGGCTCGCCGCGATCGCCACCGCGCCGCCGATCAGCGCGTCGGCGAACCGGAACGGGATCAGGCGGCCCTGCGGGGCGGCGACCACCACCAGATAGATCGCGGAGATCGCTGACTGGGTCACCAGCGTGCTGCTCGCGCCGGCCGCGATCATCGGGCCGACCGTGAGCAGCAGGACCACGAAGAGACTGAGCACACCGGAGCCGAGCGCCAGCACCACCAGCTCGGCGACCAGCACCCCGGCGGCCACCCCGAAGACGATCTCGGTGGTCTGCCGGAGCTGGCGGCCCCGGGACTCGGCCAGCACGATGAGCGTGGCGGACGGCGCGAACAGCGGGTCCGGATGACCGATCACGTGCGCGGCGAGAAGCCAGGCGACGGTCCCGGCCGTCGCGGCGACGCCTGCGGTGACGCCCGCGTTGACGCCTTTGCTGACGCCCGCGGTGACCTTCGCGGTGACGCCTGCGCTGATCTTCGCGGTGACGCTGGCCGGGAGCGCATCTTTGATCTTGGACACGGGGCGTTGATCTACCCGAGGCGTCGATGGACGAACCGTGGGTATGAGACCGGGAATGTCGACCCTGCGTGCCGTGGTGCTGGTCTGCACCCTGAAGCCGTCCCCGCCGGCCGTCCCCGCCGGCCGTCCCCGCCGGCCATCCCCGGCAAGGTGGCGGCAGTGGCGGTTGTCGGCAACGAGGACGGGGCGCACCACGTCACCGCTGAGGTGTTGGCGGGTTAGCCCCGTCGATTGCGGGCGCACGGCGGCGCGCGGCGGGCACGGCGGCGCGCGGCGGGCACGGCGGCGCGCGGCGGCGCACGGCCGGCCCAGTGCGCTGCGTGTCACGGTGGGTCCCGGCGGTGGGGAGCGCTGTGGGGTCTGCGTGATTCTGTGGGGCACATAGCGTCCGCGGGTTTCCGTGAAGCGTCGCGTTTACCTCGGATGCCGGCACGCAGGGTGACAAGGGTTCGCCGCGCTGGCCGCCGCGTCCCCGGATCCGCTGTCCCGGGCGGGGCGGGCGGCCCTGGCCGCTGCGGGGGCCTGGTCCTCGGCTGCTCCCGCCGCGGCGATGACGCGCCCGGGAACTTCGCCGCGCCCGGGAGCACTGACCTTGCTGGCTGATCGAGGAGCTGTCGTCCGGTAGGGACGTGAGGTGCCGCCGCGCGGTTGTCGATCGTGGAGCGGTGCGGGCGGGCTGGCGCGCAGTGTTCTCGGAAGAGGCATCCGGCAGCACTGGTGACCAGCTCGTCGTGCCCGGCTGGCTGTCAGTGTTCTCGCCGGCCCGTCGGGACAGCACCGAGCGCCAGCCGGACCACGCGCTTCCACGATCCACCAGCCGAGCACAGCACTGACGACCAGCTGGACCGGCTGGACCAGCCGGACCAGCTGGACCAGCTGGACCAGCCGGTCGTCAGTGCGCTAGGCCGCGGCATTGGTCCCGAGGTGCGTCATCACCGCTGCAGCGCCCGCCGACAACCAGGGCCGGACCGCCCGATCAGCACGAACCGTTGTCACCCAGCGTGCCGGCATCCGCGGTCAACCCCGCGCTGCACGGAAACCCGCGGACGTCCCAGGCCCTGCAGATTGACGCAAACCTCCAGCGCTCCACGGTCAGCGGCGACCGACCGTGACGCGTGGCCGCGTCGGCGCACTACCGGGCGGCGGGTATTTAGCCAACAGGGTCAGCGCTGACCCTGCTGGTCGATTACGGAATTCGTTCACCGGCGGAAACGTGGGTGCGGCCGTCGCTGATCAGTCGCCGGGCCGTCCCCGCGGGCCGATGGATCTTCGTTGAGGTCCGATTTCTGCTACCTCGAGGACTCGGGGTGCCGCCTCGCGACAGCCGGGTAGGCCGAATATGTGCTGGTAGCGGAGTTTTCTGGATGAGCCAGCGGGGTCAGTGCTGCCGGAATGGGTGGCGCCGGCCGTAGGTCCGAGCGGTTACCGGGGCTTGATCACATGCCTGAGCTACGGCCGGGTGGTGCCAGCCGTAGGCCCGAGCGGTTACCGGGGCTTGATCACATGCCTGAGCTACGGCCGGGTGGTGCCGGCCGTAGTCCAGAGCGGTTACCCGGGCTTGATCACATGTGTGGGCTACGGCCGGGGCGGCGGGTTCCAAGATCGGCGAGGTGGGAGGTGCCAGGGGGGAGGGAGGTGCCAGGTGCGAGGTGCCAGCCGCAGGACGCCGGCGCGGGGTCGGCGGGGCACGCAGCGGCGCGGGGGCGCGGGGGCGCAGGCGGTGCGGGGTCGAGCGCGCGGGGCGCAGGCGGTGCGGGGCCGAGCGCGCGGGGCGCAGGCGGTGCGGGGTCGAGCGCGCGGGGCGCAGGCGGTGCGGGGCCGAGCACGCGGGCGCGCAGGACTCAGGGTCTTTCGCGTTTGCGCTAGCACACGGAGAGCCAGCCGGCTTGAGTGGCACCGGTCGCCGTAGCGCGCCGGGCGGCCCTGTGTTGCAGGAGGTCGCGTGGACTCTCGGGGGCGGCGTTGGTGCGGTTGGGGGCGGGGTCACGCGTACAAAATGTTCTCGGATGTCCGGGAGGCCAGGGCCATGATGGTGATCATGGGGTTGGTGCCGGAGGGGGTGGGGAAGGCTGAGGCGTCGCCGATCCAGACGCCGGGGGTGTCGTGGAGTTCGCCTCGGGGGGTGGCGACGCTGGTGGTGGGGTCGGCGCCCATCCGGCAGCTGCCCGTCTGGTGTGCGGCGAAGAGGGTGGCGCCGCCGGCGCGCAGCGGGACCGCTGTCGCGCGGGTGATGTAGGCCTCGAGGTCCTCGCCCTCCTGCCATGCGGAGAGGCCGTGCGCGAACAGCTGGATGCGGCGGGCGCCGGCGGCGTGGTGCAGGCGGATCTCCGCCTCGATGGCGCGCCGGGTGTTGCGGATGTCCAGGTCGTCGGCGAGGTCGTAGAACGCCACCGTGTTGCCGGACTCGTCGAGGGTGACCCTGCCGTGGCCGTGGTCGCGGATCAGGCCGATGCAGGAGCCGGTGTTGCGGAACGTGGACATCGCCTGTTTGTGCTCTTCGGGCGAGGTGAACGGGATCGAGCCGGCGGCGAGGCCGGTCGTGTACTGGACGCTCTCCATGAGGAAGCCGTAGCCGTCCTCGATCGTCGCGAACTCGGTGACCAGGCCGGCCTGCGGGGCGCCCCACCAGCCGCGCATGTCGGTTCCGTAGTCGCCCATCGTGACGGTGCACGGGTGCAGGCGCAGGTAGTCGCCGACGGCGGGGCCGCCGATGCCGGAGCGTAGGAGCACGCCGGGGGATTCCAGGGCGCCGGCGGCCAGCACGACGATCGGCGCGGTCACCGTGACGGTATATCTCCCGGCTTGTCCGACAACACCGGCGGCGCGGCCGTCGCGCGTGACGATCCGGTCCACCCGGCAGTTGTCGATCACCTGGGCGCCGTGCTCCAGCACCGCCCTCTCCAGGTAGACCTTGAGCGTCGACTGCTTCGCGCCGGACCGGTCACCGAAACCCAGATGCCCGGCGGCCGCCGCGTCATGCCGCTTCTCGTCCCAGTTGCGGTGAACCGTCGCGAACGACCAGCCCAGTTTGTCCGCGCCGCGCTGCATCGCCTCGTGGATCCTGTTGAACTCCGAGCACCGATCGTTGACGGACATCTCCCGCCACACGGTGTCGAGGTGCCGGTCGAACTCGGGAGTCGCCACGTCGGTCAGGCCGTATTCGCTGGCCCACTGCTCGCGGACGTGGTCCTTGGTGCGCAGGCAGTTCGTCCAGTTGATGACGGTTCCGCCGCCGACTCCGGCGCCTGCCATCAGCGTGATGTTGCCGTCACCGGTCGGAGTGGGACCGCCGCGCCAGTACGAGCGCTGGTACGCCGGCAGCTCAAGCTGATCGAAGTCGGACTCGGTGCTGTAGCGGCCGGCCTCCAGGACGATCACGCGCTTGCCGGCCGCGGCGAGCCGCCCGGCGATCAGGCCGCCGCCCGCGCCGGAGCCGATCACGACGGCGTCGGCGTTCAGGTCGAGGTCCCGGTCCGGCCGCAGCGGCGTGATCCTCCGGTCGTCGGCGGGCACGCCCGCGTCGACCGGTCCGGGGTAACCGATCGTGGTCCAGAACGGGTTGTGCCCGTTCTCGTCGGTGATCCCGTAGGTGACGAGCAGGATCGCGGTGGTCAGCGCGGCGATCCCGGCGGCGGCTTCCGGTGAGGCCTGCGTGACGCCGGCGAGGACCTGCTCGGGCGCCTGGTGGAAGCCGTTCGCGGCGAGCGCGTCGAACAGCGCGGCGATCCCAGCCTGCTGCTCGGGTGGCATGCCCGAGATCATCGCGAGGACGCCCTGGTCGGCGCCGACGTCGGTGGCGCGGCGGGCCCAGAAGCCGTCCGGGTCGTCGGGGCGGTCGAGGGACGGGACGATGGTGTCGCAGAGAAGCCGGAGCGTCTGAATCTGTTCAGGGTTCACGAAGCGGTCCTCCAACGTCGGTGGTCATCAATCTATGGGTTTCCCTCCATGATTCGGTCAGCCGTTCGTCCATACGTGATTTGCCGTTAACTTCCCGGTGTGCAGTCGAGTAGTTCTGCGTATTCTCCTGCATGGTGTTCTCTCTCCCGAGCGGCTGGAATGTAGATCGAACTTCGAGAGGGAGAGATATGAAGCCCACGATCGTCCTCGTCCACGGCGCCTTCGCCGAGTCCGCGAGCTGGAACGAGGTGATTTCGCACCTGCGGGCCGAGGGCTACCCGGTGATCGCCGCGCCGAACCCGCTGCGCAGCGTCTCCGGTGACGCGGCCGGCGTGTCCGCGCTGCTCTCCACGATCGACGGCCCGGTCGTGCTGGCCGGGCACTCGTACGGTGGTCAGGTCATCTCGAACGCCGCCGTCGGGCACGACAACGTCAAGGCGCTGGTCTTCGTCGCCGCGTTCGCGCCGGAGGCGGGGGAGAGCATCGGCTTCCTGTCCGGCAAGTTCCCGGGCAGCACGCTCGGTGAGACGCTGCGCGAGGTGCCGCTGGCGGACGGCAGCGTCGACCTGTTCATCCGGCCGGAGAAGTTCCACCAGCAGTTCATCGGCGACGTCTCGGCCGAGGTGGCCGCCCTGGCCGCCGCCACCCAGCGCCCGCTGAACACCACGGCGCTCAACGAGGGTTCCGGCGAGCCGGCGTGGAAGAACGTGCCGTCCTGGTTCATCTACCCGGAGCTGGACCTCAACATCCCGCTCGCGGCGCACCGCTTCATGGCGGAACGGGCCGGCGCGCGCACCACGGTGGAGCTGCCGGGCGCGTCCCACGCGATCTCGGTGTCCGAGCCGGCGGCGGTCGCCGAAACCATCCTCCGCGCCGCGCGCTCGGTGTGACCCCAACCCGATCTTGGCGATTTCGGTGACCACGGGGGTGCGCGAAATCGCCAAGATCGGGGACGCTTTTGTCCCGGGCGACGAAAGTGTGGACAGGTACATCGAAAGTCATTAACGTCTCTGTAACCAAGCGGAACCCTCCCTCGGTCCCGCTTCCCTCGCCAGGGTCGGTGAGTAGGCGCAGGTCCCGCACCTGGCATTCGCCAGAGAAGTGGACTTGCCATGCGCCTGTTCCCCCTCCTCGGAGCTCTGCTCCTCGCGCCGTCGCTGGTGCTGACCGCGCCCGCGGCCGCCCGCGCCCATCCGGTCGACCCGGCCGACTTCCAGCAGGTCACGCTCGCCAAAGGCGTCGCCGAAGTTGGTGAGCCGATGGCGATCGCGGTGCTGCCGGACCGGTCAGTGCTGCACACCGCCCGCAACGGGACGCTGCGGCGCACCGACGCCGGCGGCACCACCACCGTGATCGGCACGCTGCCGGTTTACACCCATGACGAGGAAGGCCTGCAGGGCGTCGGGGTCGACCCGGGCTTCGCGGCCAACCGGCAGATCTACCTCTACTACGCGCCACCGCTCGCCACGCCGGCCGGGGACGCGCCCCTCACCGGAACCGACTTCTCCGCCTGGAACGGCGTCAACCGGCTGTCCCGCTTCACCCTCAACGCCGATTACACGCTGAACACCGCGAGCGCGGTCACCGTGCTGGACGTGCCGGCCACCCGGGGCATCTGCTGTCACGTCGGCGGAGACATCGACTTCGACGCGGCCGGCAACCTCTATCTCTCCACCGGCGACGACAGCAACCCGTTCGACTCGGCCGGGTACTCGCCGCTGGACGAGCGCACCAACCGCAACCCCGCCTACGACGCGCAGCGGACCGCGAGCAACACGAACGACCTGCGCGGCAAGGTGCTGCGGATCAAGGTGAACGCGAACGGGACGTACTCCATCCCGAGCGGGAACCTCTTCCCATCGGGTACGGCCAACGCCCGTCCCGAGATCTACGCGATGGGCTTCCGCAACCCGTTCCGGATGAGCGTCGACCGGGCCACCGGCGTCGTCTACCTCGGTGACTACGGGCCGGACGCCGGCTCCACCGATCCGAACCGCGGTCCGAGCGGGCAGGTCGAGTTCAACCGGATCACCAGCCCCGGCAACTACGGGTGGCCGTACTGCACCGGGACGAACACCGCCACCGAGACGTACAACGAGTGGAACTTCGGCACCGGCACGACCGGCCCGAAGTACGCCTGCGCGGCCGGGGCGACGAACAACTCGTTCCGCAACACCGGGCAGACCACGCTGCCGCCGGCCCGGCCCGCCTGGATCCGGTACGCGGGGGACGCCGGCAGCCCGCCCGCGTTCGGCGCCGGCTCCGAGTCGCCGATGGGCGGCCCGGTCTACCGCTACGCCGCCGCCAACACGTCGGCCACGAAGTTCCCGCAGTCGCTCGACGGCCACTTCTTCGCCGGTGAGCTGGGCCGGGGCTGGATCAAGCCGATCCACGTCGGCGCCGACGGCTCGGTCGGGGAGATCTCGGACTTCCCGTGGGGCGGCAAGCAGGTGATGGACATGGCGTTCGGGCCGGACGGCTCGCTCTACGTCCTGGACTACGGCACCGGGTACTTCAACGGGGACGCGAACTCCGCGCTCTACCGGTACGACTACGTCGCCGGCGGCAACCGGGCGCCGACAGCTGTCGCCGCGGGCACCCCGACGTCCGGGCAGGCGCCGCTGACCGTGACGTTCTCGTCCGCGGGATCCTCCGATCCGGAGGGCGGGGCGCTGACGTACTCGTGGGCGTTCGGCGACGGGACCTCGTCGAGTGCGGCGAACCCCAGCAAGACGTACGGTGCGAACGGCACCTACAACGTGACACTCACCGTCACCGACCCGCAGGGCGCGACCGGCACCGCCAGTGTGCAGATCGGCGTCGGCAACACGGCGCCGACGGTCAGCATCGGCACACCCGGCAACGGGCAGCTCTTCTCCTACGGTGACACCGTCCCGTTCACGTTCACCCCGGCCGACCCCGAGGACGGCACTGTCGACTGCGCCCGGGCCAGGATGACCTACGTGCTCGGCCACGACAGCCACGGCCACCAGATCACCTCGGCGAACGGCTGCACCGGCGTCATCACGATCCCGGTCGACGGCGAGCACGACGCGGCCGCGAACATCTTCGCGGTGTTCGACGCCGAGTACACCGACGCGGCCGGGCTCACCACGCACAAGCAGCACATCCTGCAGCCCCGGCACCGGCAGGCCGAGCACTACGGGACGTCGTCCGGGATCAACACGTTCACCAAGACCCCGGCCGAGGGTGGCAAGACGGTCGGTGAGATCAACAACGGGGACTGGATCGCGTTCGAGCCGTACCAGCTCGGCAACGTCACCTCGTTCACCGCGCGGGTGTCGTCCGCCGGGGTCGGCGGGACTCTCCAGGTCCGGGCCGGCTCCTCGACCGGTACGGTCCTCGGCTCGGCCGCCGTGCCGGTGACCGGGGCCTGGGACACGTTCACGAACGTCACCGGCACGATCACCGGCGCGCCGCTCGGCACCACCACGCTGTACCTGACGTTCGCGGGTCCGGCCGGCGCGCTCTTCGACCTGGACTCGTTCACCTTCAGCACGCAGAGCAGCGGCCCGGTCAGGGGCCTGGCGAGCAAGTGCCTGGACGTGGCGGGGGCGGCCTCCGCCGACGGTACGAAGGTGCAGCTCTACACGTGCAACAGCACCGCCGCGCAGCACTGGGCCCGTACCGGTCAGACGTTCCGTGTCCTGGGCAAGTGCCTCGACGCGGCAGGTGGCGCCACCGCGAACGGCACCAGGGTCCAGCTCTACTCCTGCAACGGCTCCGCGGCGCAGAACTGGGCGCCGCAGGCCGACGGCACGATCCGCAACCCGCAGTCCGGACGCTGTCTCGACGTCAGCCAGAACAGCTCCGCGGACGGTCAGCAGATCCACATCTGGGACTGTCACACCGGGGCCAACCAGAAATGGGTGCTGTCATGAGAAGAGCTCTACTCGTTCTTGCCATGGTCGCCGCCGCGCTGGGCGTTCCCACCCCGGCGCAGGCCGACACTCCCTATGACGTGCTGGTCTTCTCGCGCACGGCGGGATTCCGGCACGACTCGATCGCGGCCGGGGTGCAAGCCGTCCGGGAGCTGGGCGCCGCGAACGGCTTCACCGTGACCGCCACCGAGGACCCGGCCGTGTTCACCTCGGCCGGCCTGGCCGGTTACGAAGCCGCGATCTTCCTGAACACCACCGGGGACGTGCTCAACACGGCCCAGCAGACCGCCTTCGAGGACTGGATCCGCTCCGGACGCGGCTTCGTCGGGGTGCACGCCGCCGCCGACACCGAGTACGACTGGCCGTTCTACGGCGAGCTGGTCGGCGCCTGGTTCGCCTCCCACCCGGCGATCCAGCCCGCGACCGTGAAGGTCGAGGACCGGGCGCACCCGTCGACCGCGCACCTGCCGCAGGCCTGGAACCGCACCGACGAGTGGTACGACTACCGGACCAACGCCCGGACCAGCGCGCACATCCTGGCCACGCTGGACGAGTCGTCGTACTCCGGCGGTACGATGGGCGCCGACCACCCGCACGCGTGGTGCAAGCCCTACCAGGGCGGCCGTTCCTTCTACACCGGTGGCGGGCACACCGCGTCGTCGTACAGTGAAGGCCCGTTCCGCTCTCATCTTCTCGGTGGCATCCGCTATGCCGCGGGTCAGGCGAAGGCGGACTGCCGGCCGGAGACCGGGTACACGCCGCTCTACAACGGCTCGACCACCGGCTGGTCGCAGGCCGGGCCGGGGTCCTTCACCAACACCGACGCGACGCTGACCTCGACCGGGGGCATGGGCCTTTTCTGGTACGCGGCCAAGCAGTTCACCAGCTACTCGCTGAAGCTCGACTGGCGGCTCGCCGGGGACGACAACACCGGCGTCTTCCTCGGTTTCCCGCCCTCCGATGACCCGTGGTCGGCGGTGAACAACGGTTACGAGGTGCAGATCGACGCGACCGACGCCGCGGATCGCACCACCGGCGCGGTCTACGGGTTCAGATCGGCCGATCTGGCGGCCCGGGATGCCGCGCTGAACCCGCCCGGCGCGTGGAACACCTACGAGCTGCTGGTCGAGGGTGAGCGGCTGCGGGTGTACCTGAACGGCGTCCTGATCAACGATTTCGTGAATGCGGACCCGGCCCGGTCGCTGGCCGGCCACATCGGCATCCAGAACCACGGTGACGGCGACGAGGCGTCGTTCCGCAACATCCGGATCAAAGAGCTTTCCGCTGCGGGCCCGATCAAGGGCCTGGCGGGCAAGTGCCTGGATGTGGCCGGCGCGGCGACTGCCGACGGTACGAAGGTGCAGCTCTACACGTGCAATGGGACCGCCGCGCAGAGCTGGAGCCGGTCCGGGGTTTCCCTGCGCGCGCTGGGCAAGTGCCTCGACGTCGCCGGTGGCGGCACCGCCAACGGCACGAAAGCGCAGCTCTGGACGTGCAACGGGTCGGGCGCGCAGAGCTGGGCGCCGCAGGCCGACGGCAGCATCCGCAACCCGCAGTCGGGGCGCTGCCTGGACGTCAGCCAGAACAGCTCCGCCGACGGCCAGCAGATCCACATCTGGGACTGCCACGGCGGCGCCAACCAGAAGTGGGTGCTGCCGGCCTAGAGGATCGCTGCCTGCGCACGCGTGCCGCACGCTGCTGCTTTCCAAACATATTCGGCGTCGGGCGGGGTAATCGCGCGGGACGAATCGGGGAAGGGGAACGCGATGACGAACGTCCAGCAACCGGAGATGCGGCGCAGCGGGGAGTCGCCGACCACCAAGCAGCGCACCGAGGACGCCAGCCCGACCGAGGCGCCGCACGGCAGTCACGACAAGACCGGGAACCGGCCGACGCCGGAGGACCAGGTGTCACCGTACGGGCCGTCCGAGAAGTGAGCGGTCAGGCGGCGGGTGGCGTGACGCTGCCCGCCGCCTGCCGCCCGGGTCACGGGGCCATGGCTCTGATGCGGCTTGCGATCATGCGGCGGCCGCTTGTCGCCGGGCCCAGGTCCGCCTCGTCCAGGGCTGCCCGGAGAGCGGCGCGGTCGGCGTCGGTGAAGTGGCGCAGGTTCTTCTCGGCCAGGTCGAGCGCGTGGTACTGCTCGTTCGCGGTGACCGGCATGGTGATCGCCGAGGTCAGCGTTGCCGCGTCGACAAGCCTCGGGTCGCCCTTCATCAGGCCGAGGAGCAGTACCCGTACCCCGGCGGTGGCTTTGGGGAAAAGCTGTTTGATCTCATCGGGGTCGAAGTTACGCTGGCGGGCGAACGCCGATGCCCGGTTGACGAGCTGATCCTGGACCTGCGTGCGGGCCTCCTTGAAGGCGTCGCCGGCGAGCTGGGTGTGCACGACGCCGTAAGCCTCGGCGATCTCCGCGAGCTCGGTGTGGTTCAGCAGGCGGGCCGTTTCCGGGGCGCCTTGGGCCGCGATCTCCCGGACGAGGCGTAGCTCGAACCCGTCGGCGTTGACTGCGATCGTCTGAAGGTATGGCAGCACGAACGGGCTGATCAGCAGAATCGCGCCGATGACCACGAGGGCGATGAGTGCGGCGCCCGAGTCGGCGGAGAAGTAGATCTTCCAGCCGGCCGCGACGAGGGTGACGAGTCCGATGACCGCGATCGCCCACAACAACCATCGTTTTTCGCCGGAATTCGCCTCTGTGGTCATCACGGCAATCTATCGGTTCGTTCGTCGCCTGGTATTGAGTCGGGGCGAGCTCGCTTCGGCGGGGATCTTGTGGGGATCTCGGCGGCGGGGTGTGGATGGTGTGGCTCTTGCTGGTTGTGAATCTTGGAGCGGTGGGGCCGGCTGGTTGTCAGTGCTGACCCTGCTGGTTGATTGAGGAAGTCGTTCACCGGCGGAAACGTGGGTGCGGCCGCCGCTGATCAGTCGCCGGGCCGTCCCTCGTTGGCCGACGGATCTTCGTTGAGGTCCGATTCTGCTACCTCGAGGACTCGGGGTAGCACCTCGCGACAGCCGTGTAGGCCGAATATGTGCGGGTAGCGGATTTTCTGGATGAGCCAGCGGGTCAGTGCTGCCGGAATGGGCGCGCTGGAGCACTGTGTCGACGGTCAAGACGACGTGCTTCCGCTGGTAGCTGGCACGAGCTACGGCCGGGTGGCGCCGGCCGTGGGCGAGAGCGGTTACCCGGGCTTGATCACATGCTTGAGCTACGGCCGGGTGGCGCCGGCCGTAGGCCCGAGCGGTTACCTGAGCTTGATCACATGCTTGAGCTACGGCCGGGTGGCGCCGGCCGTAGGCCAGAACGCCTACCCGGGCTTGATCACATGCCTGAGCTACGGCCGGGTGGCGCCGGCCGTAGGCCAGAGCGGCTACCCGGGCTTGATCACATGTGTGGGCTACGGCCGGGACGGCGGGTTCCAAGATCGGCGAGGCGGGAGGTGCCAGGTGCCAGGTGCGAGGTGCCAGGTGCGAGGTGCCAGCCGCAGGACGCCGGCGCGGGGTGGCGGGGCACGTGGGGGCGCGGGGCCGAGGTCGAATATCTGCTGGTAACGGGGCTTTCTTGATTAGCCGGCGGGGTCAGCACTGAGCGCCAGCCGGGCGACGCCTTTCCACGATTCACGCCGGCCGTCGACAGCATTCACGACCAGCTGGTCCGGCTGGTGGTGAGTGCAGTAGCGCAGAGCGAGCGCCGGCTGGTCCTGCTGGACCAGCCGGCTGTGAGTGCTGCCGGCGCTGACTCGGGGGTGCGCCGGCCGGGTCGGTGGGAGACCGGCCGGCCGGCGCGAGAATCAGGTCGGCGTGAGGATCAGGTCGGCGTGAGGATCAGGTCGGCGTGAGGATCAGGTCGGCGCGAGGATCAGGTCGGCGCGAGGATCAGGAGGCGTATGTCTGGAACTCGGCGATCGACGGCGTACCGGAAGAGGTCTTGATCTTGAAGGTCAGCTTGGTGAGGGACGTCGCCGGGATGGTGATGACGCCCGAGCCGGTGCCGGACTTCAGGATCGCGCCGGTGGCGCCGTTGAGGAGCTCGTAGGAGCCGATGTTGCTGCCCACGATGTTGACCTTGGAGAGCTTGGTGGCGGCGCTCCACTTGATCGAGATGTCGCCGGTGGCGCCGTTCGGGGACCAGACGGTGGTGGTCTTGCCGTCGCGGACGTTGCCGTAGCTGGTGCCGGCGGCCTTGCTGGAGCCGTCCGTGCCGGCGCCGATGCTCAGGTTGGTGCCGGTGGGCTGAGCCGTGCCGGTGGGCTGAGCCGTCGCGGTGGGCTTAGCAGTGGCGCTGGCCGAAGCCGTGGCGCTGGCGGTGGGCGCCTTGGTCGCGCTGGACGTGGGCGCCGCGGTGGTCGGGGCTGCGGTGGCCGGAGCCGTGGTCGGCGCCGCGGTGACCGCGCACTTGCCGTCGGAGACCTTCAGGCCGGCGCCGGCGCCGGCGGTCTGCGCCACCACGGTCGGCACGCAGGCGGCGGTGTCCAGGGCGAACGTGTACGGGACGGTGACGCTCGTGGTCGACACCAGGTTCGGCCCGGCCGGGTTGTTCTCGGCGCTCTTCGCCGACCAGGTCACGTTGTCCAGCACGTTGCCGGAGACCTGCCAGGTGCCGGCCGCGGCGGTGTAGAACGTGCCGAGCACGTCCTTGGAGTCCTCGAAGTAGTTGTTGTCCACCTTGGCCTTCGCGCCGGCGCGGGAGTTGATGCCCGACTCGTTCAGCTTGAAGTAGTGGTTGTTGAACATGTGGGCGACACCGCCACGCAGCAGCGGGGTACGCGAGTCGATGTTCTCGTACTTGTTGTGGTGGTACGTGATGAAGCTGTTCGCCGTGTCGGTCTCGCTGGAGCCGACCAGGCCGCCGCGGCCGGAGTTGCGCAGGATGCTGTAGGACAGCGTCACGTACTGCACGTCGTCCTTCATGTCGAACAGGCCGTCGAAGCCTTCCGACTCACCGCCGGACGCCTCCAGGGTGACGTGGTCGACCCAGACGTTGCGGACGGTGCTCTCCATGCCGATCGCGTCGCCGCCGTTGGAGAGCGGCGAACCCGACTTCTTGACGTTCTTGACCGTTACGTTCTGCACGACGATGTTGCGGGCGTCGCGGATGTGGATGCCGAGCTGGTCGAAGGTCGCGCCGCTGCCGACACCGACGATCGTGACGTTGCTGACGCCCTTGAGCTCGATCCGGTCGGCGGCGGTGTTGCAGCTACTGCCTGCGACCTTGGTGGTGTTGCCGTGGTTGATAGTGCCCTGCACCTCGATGACGATCGGGGTGTCGGTGGCCGCCCGGTTGCACAGCGCCGCGTGGATCTGGGTGCCGGTGGTGGCGCGTACCGTCGTGCCGCCCGCGCCGCCGGTGGTGCCGCCGTTGGCGCTGGCGAAGCCGGACGCGACGTTGGTGGCGGCGGAGGCGTTCTCCTGGGGGAGGCCGAGGGCGATGCCGCCACCGATCGCCGCCACGCCGGCCACTGCGGAGAGTCGCAGCGCGGTAGATCGTTTCATCGGGGTTTCACCTGTTTCGTCGGGGGAAGTGAGGACGAATCAGAGGTGTTCCGGGACGCCCGATCGGTTGCCCGGGGTGCGGTGTGACGGTGGTCACGCCCGCTGATCCGATAGCGTGGTCGCGATGACTCGAGACCTGCACGCGGCCCGTGACCTCGCCGCCTCGCTGGCGGTTCGCGCCGGACGGCTGCAACTGGAACGACGCGACACCCTGACGATGGGCGCGCCCAAGGCGCACGCCAACGACGTGGTCTCCGATGTCGACATCGCCAGTGAGCGCCTGATCGTCGACGCGATCATCGAGGCGTGGCCGGACGACGCGATCCAGGCCGAGGAGGGGAACGGCCGGGAGGGTTCGAGCGGCTGGTCGTGGGTCATCGATCCGCTGGACGGCACCCGGAACTACGTGAGCCGGACCGGTCCGTGGTCGGTCTGCGTCGCGCTGTACCAGGATGACAAGGCGCGGATGGCGGTCGTGCACGATCCGGCCGCGGACGAGACGTTCACCGCTGTCGACGGCGGCGGGGCGTTCCTGAACGGCGAGCCGATCGCGGCGTCGAGTGGCCCGCCGCTGGCCGAGGCGCTGATCGGGGTCAGCTTCCAGCCCAATCCGCGTACCAAGGAGCGGGCCGGCCGGGTGATCCGGGAGCTGCTGCCGCTCTCCGGTGACATCCGCCGGGTGCCGGCCGCGCTGAACCTGGTCTACCTGGCGGCCGGCCGGCTGGACGGCGGGCTGGCCCTGGACACGAAGCTGTGGGACATCGCGGCCGGCGCGCTGATCGCGCGCGAGGCCGGGGTGGTGCTCGGCGGGCAGGGCCCGGATTTCTCCACCGAGCTGACGATCGGCGCGGCGCCGGCGCTGTGGGACGCGTTCGCCGAGCGGGTCCGCGCGGTCGCCTAGGTCTCGTCGATCCGCTCGTCACCCGCCCGGGTCGCCGTCGTGGCGTCGCCGGCCAGCAGAGGGGTGCCGACGGGTTCCTCGAGCAGCCACTGACCGTGCCCCTGGTGCGCCAGCAGGAACGTGCCGTCCTGCGGCTCGGCCAGCGGCGGCCGGTTGACCCAGGATCCCCGGAGTGTCACCGGGGGAGCCTCCGCGGCCGTCCCGGCCCGGCTTCCGCCCAGCGACGCGCTCAACGCCCGGCCCGGCTTCCGCCCAGCGACGCGCTCAACGCCCGGCCCGGCTTCCGCCCAGCGACGCGCTCAATGCCCGGCCCGTATTGTCCACCATGGACCGATCCTATCGTCCCAGCCCGCCGGGGATCAGTTGGTGTCGAGGACCCGGCCGTCGGGGCCGGTGCAGGTGTACGTCGTCGTGGTCTCGGTGTAGGACGAGGACCCGCCGTTGCCGGTGCTGTACGGGATGCTGACGGTCCCGGTCCGGGAGCTGATCGTCCCGCCCTGCTCGCGGCACCAGGACTCCCATCGCTCCTGGTCCCGGGCGGCGGCCGGGGCGGCCAGGGCGATGAACACGGCGACGGCGGCCAGCAGCGCGTAGATTGGCCAGTAGTCGTACAGGTGGTAACGCATCGACAGCTATTATGCCCCTGGCGCGGGCTGCCCGGCTGTGAGACCGGCGGCTCGGGCGGCGTGCGCGGCCCGGCCGAGGGCGTCGCGTTCGGGCAGGCCGAGGGTTCGGGCGAGCGCTGCCACGTCGTCGAACTCCGGTGTTGCCTGGACGATCAGCCCGCCCGTGTGACCGACTTTGATCGGTACGGGATGCCCGGCCACGTCCACTGTCACGAAGATCCGGTCCATCGCGGTCTTGGTGCGGGCCGAACCCCGTACCCCCAAGGTTGTTGTGGTCCGGAAGATCTGGGATCGGACCGCGGCGGCGGTGGCGGGGGAGCAGAGGGCGGCCAGCGTGTGGGCCGGGCGTCCCTTCTTCATCAGGATCGGGGTCAGCCAGGCGTCGTCCGCGCCGGCGTCCAGCAGGGCGGTGAGCACGCCGGGCCACAGGCGCGGGTCGAGATCGTCGACGTTGGCCTCCAGCAGGACGCAGGTGTCCGGTGGCGTGGCGGCCCGTTGGCCGAGCAGGGCTCGGACCACGTTCGGGCGGCCGGGTGTGTCGCGGGTTCCGGCGCCGACGCCGACCGCGGAGAGCGTGAGAGCGGGCAGGTCCTCGCAGGTGGTGGCGAGGGTGCGCAGCAGGGCCATGCCGGTGGGAGTGGCGAGCTCGCCGCTGCCGTGCGAGCCGGTGCCGTGTGAGGCGGTCCCGCCGGAGCTCACCTGCCAGCCGCGGGAGAGTTCGGCGACGGCGGGCGCCGGCACCGGGAGCAGACCGTGCGCGGACCGGACCGTGCCGGATCCGAGCGACACGGCGCCGGCCGAGACGCCGGTGACCCCGAGCGCGTCGATCGCCGCGCAGACGCCGACCACGTCCGCGATCGCGTCGAGCGCGCCGACCTCGTGGAAGTGCACGTCGGCGGGATCGACGCCGTGGACCGCCGCTTCGGCGTGCGCGAGCCGCGCGAAAACCTCTGCGGCGGCCACCGGGACCGAGCCGGACGCAGCCGCCCGCGACGCGCGGTCCAGCATGCCGCTGATGTCGCGCCACGTGCGATGCGGCTGCTCGGCGGCGAGCGCCGTGACCTCGACCTTGCGGGCACGCAGCCCACCCCGCCGCACCTCAGCAGCGCTGATCCGCACCGCGCCGGGCAACACCGCGTCCACCGCCGCCTGGATCCGGTCGAGCGGCGCCCCGGCGTCGTGCAGCGCCCCGAGCAGCATGTCCCCGGCGATTCCCGCCGACGCGTCGATCCAGAGGTGGGTCATCGGGCGGCCGTGATCTGGGCGGCCAGGTGCCCGGCCCCGTACCCGTTGTCGATGTTGACCACCGCGACGCCGGGTGCGCAGGCGTTCAGCATGGTCAGCAGGGGTGCGACGCCGCCGAACGCGGCGCCGTAGCCGACCGACGTCGGTACCGCGACGACCGGTGCGGAGACCAGGCCGGCGACCACGCCGGGCAGCGCGCCGTCCATGCCGGCGGCGACGACTATCGCGTGTGCGGCGCGCAGAGCGGGCAGGTGGCCGAGGATCCGATGCAGGCCGGCCACGCCGACGTCGGCGATCAGGTCGGCGTCGCGTCCCAGGTACCGGGCGGTGAGCAGGGCTTCCCTGGCCACCGGCAGGTCGGAGGTGCCGGCCGCGACGACGAGCACCGGTCCGCCTGACGGCGGGGGCGGCGTCGGGGGCCAGGCCAGCAGCCCGGCGCCGGCATCGTGGTGGGCTTCGGGCAATTGCTGGAGTACGGCCGAAGCATGCTCACCGGAGGCCCGGGTGAACAGGGTGGTCACGTCGGGCCGGTCGCGCACCGTGGCGGCGATGGCGGCGGTCTGCGCGGGAGTCTTCCCCGCGCAGTAGACGGCCTCGGGATAGCCCCGCCGAGCGGCCCGTTCCAGGTCCAGGTCGTGCTCAAGCACCGGCCACCTCGACACTCGAAGAAGCGACGAGCGGGAGGGTGAACGCGCCGGACTGGATGCCGGCGAGGTCGACGGCGGCGAACCGGAAACCGGCGGCGGTGACGGCCGCGTGCACGGCGGTGCGCAGCGGCTCGGTGACGGCGTGGACCAGCTCGCCGGCCGGGAGCTCGATGCGGGCGACGGGGCCGTGATGGCGTACCCGCAGATCGGTGAAACCCAGCCGGCGCAGGGCCGCCTCGGCCCGTTCCACCTGGTCCAGTTTGTCCGCCGTGACGTCGGTGAAATGCGGGATCCGGGAGGCCAGGCACGGCGACGCCGGCTTGTCGGCGCAGGCCAGGCCCAGCTCACGGGCGATCCGGCGGACGTCGGCCTTGGTCAGGCCCAGGTCGGCGAGCGGCCGCATCACCCGGTGGGCGGTGGCGGCGCGGCTGCCGGGGCGGTCCGGGCGGCGGGTGTCGTCGGCGTTCTCCCCGTAGGCGATCGCGTCGAACTCCTCGGGCAGATCGCCGATCGTGGCGAAGAGCTCGTCCTTGCAGTGGAAGCAGCGGTCCGGGCCGTTGGCGCGGTATCCGGGCCGGTCCATCTCCCGGGTCGTCACCTCGATGACCGGCACGCCCAGGTCACCGGCGACAGCGTGTGCGGCGGCCCGCTCACCGGCCGCGAGGCTGGGGGAGACGCCGAGCAGGGCCACCACCCGGTCCGGGCCGAGGGCGCGGGCCGCGAGGGCGAGCAGAACCGACGAGTCGACGCCGCCGGAGAAGGCGACGCCGAGCCGGTCCACGCCGGTGAGCAGGTCGCCCAGGCGGGTCGTCACATCGTTCATCGGCTCATTGCAAGTCGCAGCTCACCGGGCTGGCAAGCGGTTGCCAAATGTTGCGCCCGGGATTAGCGTTCCGGCCAGCGACGCGGGAGGGCGGATGGCTGAGGGACGCGCGCCGACGATCTACGACGTGGCGAAGGCGGCCGGGGTGGCGGCGTCGACGGTGTCGCGCGCGTTCGCCCGGCCGGGGCGGGTCAACGCGGAGACCGCCGAGCGGATCCGGCAGGTCGCCGCCGAGCTGGGGTACCGGGCGAACCCGCTGGCACGGGCGCTGCCGACCGGCCGTACCTCGATGATCGCCTTCGTGGTCGCGGACGTGAGCAACCCGTTCCACAACGAGATCATCCGGGGCGCGCAGACCGCGTGCGCCGACGCCGGGTACTCCATGCTGCTCGCCGACGCCCAGGAGTCCGGCCTGCGCGAACGCGAGCTTCTGGACCGGGCCATGTCGACCGTCGAGGGGATCGTCCTGGCGACCTCGCGGATGCCCGACTCGGCGATCCGGATGATCGCCAAGCAGAAGCCGACGGTGGTGCTGAACCGGGTGCTCGGGGACGTGCCGAGCGTGGTGACCGACAACCCGCGCGGGATGCGGCGGGCGGCGGAGCACCTCGGTGAGTTGGGGCATGAGCGGATCACGTACGTGGCCGGGCCGGAGGCCTCCTGGGCGGACGGCACCCGCTGGCGTGCGCTGCGCGAGGCCGGCCTGGAGCTGGAGTTGCAGGTCCGCCGGGTCGGGCCGTTCGAGCCGACCGTGGCCGGCGGGGCGCGGGCGGCCGCCGAACTGGGGCGGCATCCGACGTCGGCGGTGATCGCCTACAACGACCTGATGGCGATCGGGCTGATCCAGGCGCTGACCACGCGGGGCGTCCGGGTGCCGCACGAGGTCAGCGTTGTCGGCTTCGACAACATCTTCGTGTCCGAGCTGGTCACCCCGGCGCTGACCACGGTGGCCGCTCCGCTGAACGCGATGGGGCACACCGCCGTCGGCAACCTGCTCGCGATGATCCGGGGCGCGACCCCGCGCACCGCCGAGCCGGTCACCCTGCCGTCGCTGCTGGTGGTGCGCGGGTCGACGGCTCATCGCAGGCGGAACAGGACCTCGCCGGCGTTCGGCACCACGAACGCGGCCGGGTCGGCGAGGTCGACCGACGCGGGATCGAGGTAGTCGAGGTTCGCGCCGCGGACCACGTGCTCGTCGATGCCGGTGGCGAGGGTGACGGTGACGCGTGGCCGTTCGCCGCCGACCGGGTCCCAGGTGCCGGCGCCGCGCAGGTGGGTGGAGTGGGCGAGCACGCCCCAGTGCTGGTCGCGGAACCTGTCCCACTGCTTGAGGAAGTAGTCGCGGCAGTGGTAGCCGATCGTCTCGATCTCCGGGTGCATGGCGGAGATCGTGGTGATGTGCGGGGCGTAGACGATGACCCGGCCGCCGTCGGCGACGATGGGTTCGAGCTTGTAGAAGCCCTTGGCGCCGGTCCACATGTCGTCGTACTTCTCCGGGACGATCGAGATGACAGTGTGGACCGGCGCGTCGAGATAGCGGACGTGGGTCTCGGCCGACACGTCGGCGCACGCCGCCCACGCCTGCTCCGGCTCGCCGAACGACATCGCGTGCAGAGCGCCGGTTCCGGACTGGACGACCAGGCAGAGCGCGAGACGCCGGGACGGGATCAGCCCGGCGGCGGCGTCGATCAGGGCTCGCACGGGAGTGATTCCCCGCGTACCGATGATGGAAGCGCTGGTGATGAGCGCGCCGAGCCAGTGCGAGAAGTCGATGATCTCCGGTCCGGCGACGCCGGGGACGAAGTACTTGTTGCCGCCGGAGAACCCGACCACCTCGTGCGGGAAGACCGGGCCGATCACCAGGCACACGTCGTGCTCGACGACCGCGCGGTTGAGCACCACGTCGACGTCCTGCGCCATCCGGCCCTCGGAGAGTTCGGCCACCCGCGCCGCCGGGATGGTGCCGATCGAGGTGAGCGCGGACGGTTCCCACCATTCGTGGTTGCGCACGGTGAAGCCCGGATAGGGTCCGCCGAGGTGGTCCCGCAGCTGCGCGTCGGTCATCGGCGCGTGGGTGCCGAGCGCGATCAGCACGGTGACGGCGGCGGCCCGGCCGTGCAGCGCCTCGTGCAGGGCGCTCATCAGCATCGGCAGCGGGCAGCTGCGGGTGGCGTCGGGCACGATCACACAGATCCGGCGGCCGTCGAGGTCCTCGCCGGACAGCTGAGCGGCGACGAAGGCCCGCACGGACTCGTCGCCGAGGATGTCGCGGGCGCTTCCGATGGTGCGTGTCATCGTCGCACCGTGCCGCGCGCGGCAGGCCGGGAGCAAGGGCACGGTGCAACAGGTGGCAACCGCTTGCCATCGCTCTGATCGGCGTCAACGCTCGACGCCATGCTGCTGACTCTGCATCCGGACCGGCTGTTTCCGGCCGACCGGGAGACCCGGGCCGTCGCTCGCGCGCTCTACGAGACGGTCCGGGACCTGCCGATCATCTCGCCGCACGGGCACGTCGATCCCGGCATGCTGCGCGACGACACCCCGTTCGCCGATCCGGTGTCGCTGCTGGTCCAGCCCGACCACTACGTCACGAGGCTGCTGCACGCCGGGGGCGTACCGCTGGAGGATCTCGGGGTGGGCGAGGGGCCCCTGCCGGAGGCGCGGGCGCGGAAGGCCTGGCAGGCGGTCTGCGCGAACTGGCACCTGTTCCGCGGAACGCCCGTGCGGTACTGGCTGGAGACCGAGCTCGCCGAGATCTTCGGCGTCACCGAGCAGCCTTCCCAGATCAACAGCTTGACTTTGTACGATCAAATAGCCGCCCAGCTCAGCGAGGACAGTCACCGGCCACGCGCGTTACTGGCGACCTTCCGCATCGACTTCCTGGCCACCACCGACGACCCGGCCGACGACCTGACCGCCCACGCGGCGCTCGCCGCCTCCCAGGACGCCCGGATCGTCCCGACCTTCCGTCCCGACCGCTACCTCGAACCGTTCGCCGCAGGGTGGGCAGAAGCGGTCAAACACCTCGGCGAGGTGGCGGACACCGACATCGGCGACCACCACGGCTTCGTGGCCGCCCTGGAACAGCGGCGCCGGCACTTCATCGCCCACGGCGCGGTCTCCGCCGACCACAGCCACGCCGACGTCGTCGCCGCGCCGCTACCGCCCGCCGACGCCGCCCGGATCTACGCGAGCGCCCTGAACGGGGAGGTCACCGAGGCCGAGGCGACCGCCTTCCGCCGGCACATGATGTTCGAGATGGCCCGGATGTCCTGCGACGACGGCCTGGTCATGACCCTGCACCCGGCGATCGCCCGCAATCACCACGCCCCGACGTCCGAACGGTTCGGCCCGGACACCGGCCACGACATCCCGGTCACCGCCGAGTTCACCCGGGCGCTGCGGCCCCTGCTGAACAGATTCGGCACCCACCCCGGCTTCCACCTGGTGCTGTTCACCACGGACGCCACCGTCTACAGCCGGGAGATCGCGCCGCTGGCCGGTTTCTACCCCTCGGTCTACGCCGGTGTGCCGTGGTGGTTCCTGGACAACCCGTCAGCGATCCGTGACTTCCAGCGCGCGGTCACCGAGATCGCCGGGTTCAGCCGCCTCTCCGGCTTCATCGACGACACCCGCGCGCTGTGCAGCATCCCGGCCCGGCACGACATGGCGCGCCGCCTCGACGCCGGCCACCTCGCCGAACTCGTCCGCGCGCACCGGCTCAGCGAGGAGGAGGCCGCCGCTACCCTGGTCGACCTGGTGACCACCCAGCCCCGGAAGGTCTTCAAGCTGTGAGCCGGATGCTGCACCTCGGGCTGGGCAACTTCTTCCGGGCGCATCAGGCCTGGTACACGGCCGCGGCGGGGGACGGCTGGGACATCACCGCGTTCACCGGCCGCTCCCCGGGGATGGCGGATCTGCTGAACGCGCAGGACTGCCGGTACACGCTGATCACTCGCGGTCCGGCCGGCGACGAGGCCGCCGTGCTGCGGCTGGCCGCCGCCCATGCCGGTGACGACCGGGACGCCTGGCTGCGGGAATGGACTCGGCCGGAACTCGCGGTGGTGACGTTGACGGTCACCGAGGCCGCGTATGCGGCGTCGGGGCGTCGCGGGGCGGTGGGTTCCGGGGCGGTGGGTTCCGGGACGGTGGGTTCCGGGACGGTGGGTTCCGGGGTGGCGGGTTCTGGCGTGGCGGGTTCCGGGGCGGTGGATCTTGGATCTGTGCCGGTGCGGCTGGCTGCCGGGCTTGCTGCCCGGCGTGCTGCGGGCGGCGGGCCGGTCGCGATCGTCAGCTGCGACAACCTGCCCGCCAACGGGTCGGTCACCGCTTCGGTGGTGACCGAGGCCGCTGATCCCGGGCTGCGCCGGTGGATCGATGGCAACGTGTCGTTCGTGACGACCATGGTCGACCGGATCACCCCGGCGACCACTGACGACGACCGGCGGGCCGCCGCCGCGCTGACCGGCTGGGCCGATCAGGCGCCGGTCGTCACCGAGCCGTACGCGGAATGGGTGCTCAGCGGCGACTTCCCGGCCGGGCGGCCGGCGTGGGAGAACGCCGGTGCCCGCTTCGTCGCCGACGTCTCCGCGTATGAGCAGCGGAAACTGTGGATGCTCAACGGCGGGCACACGATCCTGGCCTACGCCGGCAGTCTGCGCGGCCACGTGACGGTGGCGGACGCGGTGGCCGACCCCTACTGCCGGTCGCTGCTCGATCAGTGGTGGGACGAGGCGTCCGCCGGGTTGCCGGACGGGCCCTCCTACCGGGCCAGCCTTGTCGAACGGTGGAGCAACGCCCGCATCGAGCACCGCCTCGCGCAGATCGCCGCCGACGGCAGCATGAAGATCCCGATCCGGATCGTGCCGGTGCTGCTGCGGGCCCGTGCGGCGGGTCGGATGCCGGAGCCGGGTGTGCAGGTCCTCGCCGCGTGGATCCGGCATCTGCGAGGGGAGTCCGTGCCGGTCGCCGACGCCGGAGCCGGACCGTTCGCGGCCGCGGCCGGCGCCGGTGAGCCGGCGGGGGTGCTGCGGCGTCTCGACGAGCGGCTCGGCGCCGACCGGGACCTGGTCGCGGCCGTCTCCGATGCGCTGTGATGCCGCCGCCGCGCGAGGTGATGATCGGCATCGACGCCGGCACCACCGCCGTGAAGGCGGCCGCGCTGTCGCTGGGCACCAGTGGGGCGGTGCGGCTGCTTGTCGGAGAGACCGTTTCTGATCGGCTGTTCAGGTATGCGCTGACGGAGGATCTGTGGGTTGTCGGCGGGGCGGTGAGCAATGGGGGATCGGTCGTCCGGTGGGCCGCTGACGTTTTCGGGGGCTTGGATGAATCGGGGGGCGCTGGCGCTTGCCGCTGCTGTTCCGGCGGGCAGTGAGGGGCTGGTGATGGTGCCGTATTTGCTGGCCCAGCGGGCGCCGCTGTGGGATCCGGGGTTGCCGGGCGCCTATTTCGGGGTGCGTCGGGCGCATCGGCCCGGGCTGGCTGATCAACAACGCCGCTCGGGGCCCGCGAAGCGTCAAAGATCGAGGGCTCGACGTGGATGAGGTCGCACACAACGCCATCGTGGTCCCGCCTACGCCATAGCCGTGACGCCGGCACACGGACGGCTTCGGTGTGCTCTCATCCACGCTGGCGCGGGCTTCGGTGCGCTCCTGTCCGCGTTCCGCGACCGGATCGTGTGCCTCAACCTCGTTCCGGCTGCAACCGCGAGCAAACAGCGGGCATAACGAGCGACACATCGATGTCGCGGAAGGCGATGGGCTCACGCGACTCCTGTTCGCATGCGCTGGCCGCCCGCCGAAGAACGCCCTCTCGTCGGCAGGTCCGGGTGTTCGCTGATGGGGGCTGATACGAGCCGCCAGCAGTGCGAACCTCGTATCGTCCATCGGCTAACGTCGTTCGGATGCCGACCCCAGTGCGATATCGCTCGGAGGAAGAGGACAGCGGCCGGTGGATCGACTTTCCGTTCCGCCGGGGTGACATCGTCATCAGCACCCGGTCGAAGTGCGGCACGACCTGGATGCAGATGATCTGTGCGCTGCTGATCTTCCAGACCGCTGATCTTCCCGCGCCGCTGGCGAGCCTGTCGCCCTGGCTCGACTGGCTGACCAGCCCTCGGGAGCGGGTCTACGACCAGCTCGCCGCCCAGCGGCATCGGCGCTTCATCAAGACTCACACACCGCTGGACGGGATTCCTGTCGAGCCCGACGTGGCGTACATCGTGGTGGCTCGTCATCCGCTGGACATGGCGGTGTCGCTGTACCACCAGGGCGACAACATCGACCGGGAACGGCTGCGCCGGCTCACCGGTCGCCCGCTCTCCGGTGAAGCGCCTTCGGCGCGGCCCGACCTGCGCACCTGGCTGACGCGATGGACCGAGAGCACCAGTGATCCGCGCACGGCGCTGGACTCGCTCCCCGGTGTCATGTGGCACCTGACCGACGCCTGGCGGCGGCGGGCCGAGCCGAACGTGCTCCTGGTGCACTACGACGATCTCCAGGCCGACCTGCCGGGGCAGATGCGCTCGATCGCCGCCCGGCTGGACATCACCGTGCCCGGGGAACGGTGGGCGGAGCTGGTGCGGGCCGCCACGTTCGGTGCGATGCGCGAGCGGGCCTCCGACCTGGTGCCTGACGCCGGCGGTGTGCTCAAGGACGCGCGGGCGTTCTTCCGGCAGGGGCGATCGGGGAGCGGGGCGGCCTGCTTGAGCGCCGAGGAGCTCGACCGCTACCACGAGCGGGCCGCTGCGATGGCGCCTGCGGACCTGCTCGCCTGGCTGCACCGGGAGCGGTGACGGGCGACGGGGGGAGGCCGGCGCGACCTCCCCCCGTCACTGTGCGTCTACGGTTGGAGGAGTACCGAGTTGTACGGCGTGTAGTTGTAGTCGCCGTAGGTTCCCGGGGTCTGCGCCCCGCCGCATCCGGTGCCGTTGTAGCCGGTGCAGTTGCGGGCGATCGCCCCACCGGTCTGGTTGTTGAAGAACCGCTTGACGCCGTACTGGCCGCTCAGGTTGTGCGCGCCGTAGGTGTAGAACTTCAGCGACGGCCGGCCGTTGTTCCAACCGGCGTTCGGGTAGATGCACACGTAGCCGGACGGACAGCCCTGGATGGTGCCCGCCGCCTGTGCCGCTGTGGCGTTCGGCAGCAGCGCTCCCGCCGATGCCACGGTCGCGACCGCCAGCATGCCGGCAGCCCTCTTCATAGCATTCATGACAAACCTTCCTGGGTACGGGTGGACGGGCCCCCCTATCACCATGAGTGGCCCGTCGGATGTGTGGCCGGATGTGTCGCCCTCGGCGAGCGGCCATCTCGATGCTGTGCCGGGCGGCGTGAAAGCGACAACGGCGATCTGTCCCCGGGAGCCGGCTACCTGTCTGTCGCCGACAGAAGCGGTCCTTATAGTGAGAGCAATCGATGGGTTGGGGGACGCGTGGACGAGCCGCTGGACCCGTGGTGGCAGGAGGCGCACCAGGCGGCGCAGTTGCTCGCCTCGGCCGTCGGCGCGGCGGCAGCTCGCGCCGGCCGGGACGGCTCCTACACGCCGCCGCCGGGTTCCCCGCCCGGGCGTCGCCGCCGGCAACCGGCGTCACTGCGGCACCTCGCGGAAGTCATCCACGCCCACCGGATGGCACCCGGCTTCTCCATCGACAAGGACATCGTCGCCGCCGTGCTCGCCGGCGACCTGCGCCACATCACCAACCCGGCGGCCGTGGTCGCGGTGGCCCGGGCGGCACACCACATCGGCGGCATGCCCTTCAGCCGCGACGATGCGCAGCGCCTGACCGTCGCGTGCGAACACGTCGCCGCACTCGTTGCCGCTGCCGAGAACGCGGACCGTGCGGCGCCGGACCGGGTGCCCGCCGTGCCGCTCGGTGGCGCCCGTACCCCGGAGGTCCCGGAGACCACGTCGGCACCTCCGGTGATCGACGCCTACTTCACGGCCCGGCGCCCTGCTCGCCTGGCCGCCCGCCTTCCGGTCCGCGGCCGAGTTCTGGCCGGCGCGATCGCCGCAGCGGTCCTGGTCGGCGGCGGGATAACGCTCGCAGCGGTGCTCCGCGCCGGTGACGCGGACCGTAGCAGCTCCGCGGCGAATCAGGCCTCCACCGCGGTAACCGACAGCGACTGCCGGCTCGGCGCCGCCGGCAACGACATCATCATGGAGACCGCGACCGTGTTCGACGACGAGGCGGCCACCCGGCTCGACCCCACCCTCGACTTCGACGAGATGAACGGCTCGGCCCGCTACGCCCGCCACGACGGCCGTACCTATTACTGGGGCCGCGCCGGCTCCGACGACGCCACCCCGCGTTCGGGCGGCGCCCGGGTCCGCTGGAAGACCCCGGACGGCCCTTGGCACAGCTGCGCCACGTCGCTCGCCGTCACCGAGCGCGGTTACGTGCATACCCCTGCCGTCGCCACCACGATCGGGGGCCAGGCCGTCGTCGTCCAGGTCTGCCTGTGGCGCGACACCCCGTCCCGGGAGAACTGCCTGGCGGAGATCTCCACCGGCTGACCGGGGAGCGAGGCGATCGCGTCGAGGGCGGTCTCATGCGTCGCTCGGCGCGGGTTCCCACCCGGTTTGTGATCGATACGCAGTGCCACGTCGCCGAGCGCCCGGCGCAGCGCGGCGCCCGTTTCGGTGAAGCGTGCCGACCAGGCCGGGTCATGATCGACGATCCGGATCACCCGCCCGCCGGCGGCATCGACGTCCGTACCCATCGCGCCATCGTACGGGCGCCGGCAGCGGCGGCCGGGCCGGTCGAGCATCGCACGGCTCAGCGCACCGTCGAACCTGCCGAACGGTGAGGCATGGCGAGGCAGTGGCGTATGCGAGGACAGCGGTTCAGCGGGCCGGGGTGGGCCGGATACCTGTCGGGTGTCGGTGTGCTGATTCTGGTCGGGGTGGTCGCTTACCTCGGTGTCGGTGCGGCTCTGGCTCCGCGACAGTCGATCGACCGCACGCATCAGACCCTGGCTCTGCTGTCCGAGGTACGGAACGGACTGGACGACGCCCAGCGCGGGGAGCAGGGTTTCGCGCTCACCGCCGACGAGCACTACCTGCAGCCCTACACCGAGGCGGCGGCGCAGCTGCCGGCCTCGCTCGCGGCGCTCCGGAGCAGCATCGGCACCGCGCAGCCGGAGACTGTCGACGCGCTGGACGCGGCGGCGACCGGCGCTATGCAGGACCTGGGGACGGCGGTCTCCATGATGCGTGCGAACGGGGCCAAGTCGGTCAGTCCGGCCGTGCTCGGCACGGCCGGCACCGAGTTGCTCGCGAACGCTCACCAGCACCTCGACGTGCTGGAGGGCGAGCAGGTCGCGGGGCTGCGCGCCCAGCAGCAGCGTGCCGCCGACGAGACCGCGGCGGCCACCGCGGCGGTCGCCGGGGTCGTGCTGTTCGGGATCGTGCTGCTCACCGCGCGGGCCTGGTGGAGTGCCCGTTCGGCGGCCCGGCGCGGGTCTGCGGCCACGACGGCCGGGACGGTTCCGGCCGCGGGCGTCGGCCCGGTCGCGCCGGCCGGCGCGGATGAGTTGTGGCACGCCCCGCTGCGCGTCCTGCTGGCCGAGGACGAGCAGGTCAACCAGCAGGTGGCCGAGTTCATGCTGGGCAAACTGGGGCACCGGGTGGACACGGTCGCCAACGGCCTGGAGGCCGTCCAGGCGCTGCGCGCCACGGAGTACGACGTGGTGCTGATGGACGTGCAGATGCCGGTGCTCGACGGCCTGGACGCCACCCGGCTGATCCGCGCGGACCTGCCGGCCGACCGGCAGCCGCACATCATCGCGATGACCGCCAGCGTGCTGGTCGAGGACCGGACCGCGTGCCGTGCCGCCGGCATGAACGACTACCTGTCGAAGCCGGTCCGGCTGCCCGAGCTGACCGCCGCGCTGACTCCGCTGCTGCGCACCGGTTCCGGTGAGCTGGCGGCCGGTACCGTGGCGGACTCCCCGGTGGGCGGCGGCGATCGGGGCGCGGACATCCGGGCGCGGATGGTCGACATCAGCGACGGGGAACCGAGCGGGGCGGAGCGGCAGTTGCTGGCCCGGCTGCTGACGTCGTTCACCCGGCGGATGCCGGGCGGGATCACCGAGCTCGCCGACCACATCACCGCCGGGGACGTCACCGCCGTCCAGCACCAGGCGCACGCCCTGAAGGGGTCCGCGACGAACATCGGCGTCACCGGTCTCGCGCACCTGTTCGCCGAGGTGGAGGCGAACGCTCGCGTCGGTCACCTGCCGTCCGGGCCGGACACGGTCCGGGCGATCCGGGCCGAGTTCGGGCTCGCCGCCCCGGTCTGCGACGACATCGCCCAGGAGCTCGTGGCGGCCGGCTGACAGCCGTACCGACCGGGAGGGCTGGAGCGGCGGCCCCGCGCGCTACGACACGGGCGTCCGGCCGGCACGTTCGACGTGCCGGCCCGGACCCGCGCTGACCCGCCGCCCGCCGGGCAGGACCAGCTCGGCGGTGGCGCCCGGCGGGACCTCGACGTCGACGAGCAGGGCGTCGCCGTCGACGCGCCAGCTCACCGTGATCAGGCCCTGCGGGCTGTCGAAGCTGCCGTTCGCGCGGGTCACCCGCTGGTCCGGCAGCGGCGCCACCACGAACCGCTCCCACGCGACCGAGCCCGGCGCCTGCCGCAGGCCCAGCACGTGGGTGTGCAGGAAGCGCACGACCGCGCCCTTGCTGTAGTGGTTCAGCGACGCCGACGCGGTGCCGTCGGCGTCCACGCCGTCCCATTCCTCCCAGATCGTGGTGGCGCCCCGGTCCAGCATGCCCAGCCAGGAGGGGGTGGTGCGCTGGAACAGCAGCCGGTAGGCGACGTCCGCGTGCCCGGTGTCGGCGAGGACCGGGAGCAGGTCGGCGGTGGAGAGGAAGCCGGTGCCGAGGTGCCAGTCCGCGTCGCGGATCAGGCCGACGAGGCGGTCGGCGATCTCGGCGCGGCGGGTCTCCGGGACCAGGTCGAAGGCGAGGGCGCGGACACACGCGGCCTGGGTGCGCAGGCCGGTGCCGAGGAATTCGGACTGCCACGCCGCGCGGATCCGCTCGGCGATCTCCGCGTAGCCGGCGGGACGGCCGAGGATCTCCGAGATCCGGGCGAGGGTGTGGACGGAACGGAAGAGGTAAGCCGTACCCACCTCGCCCTTGTCTTTCATGAACCATGCCATCGGGTCGGCGGCCGGGCCACGGTCGCCCGGTTCCAGCCACTCTCCCCAGTGGAACGTGCCGTCCCAGATAAACGGGTTGGGGGAGCGCGAGGGGTGGTGGGCGTCGCGGGCCTTGCCGAGGGCCCAATCGACCCAGCGGGTCATCGCGTCGTAGTTCTCGGCGAGGACCTGCCGGTTGCCGTACGTCTCGTAGAGCACCCACGGCACGTGCACGATGGCGTCGCCCCAGCCGGCCGAGCCGGTGATGTGGTCGGCCTCCGGATTCGGGATGGTCTTGAGGCGGGCGTGGTCGGGGGAGGTGTTGACGATCCGGCCGTCGGCGAGCTGGTCGTCGCGGACCGAGCGCAGCCACTTGCGACTGAAACCGTCGACGTCGTAAAGACGAGAGGCGGTGGGTACGAACACCTGGTAGTCCCCGGTCCAACCGAGCCGCTCGCGGGTCGGGCAGTCGGTCGGGATGTCGACGGCGTTGCTCCGGAAACTCCAGTCAGCCACCTCGTGCAGCCGGTTCAGATCGTCGTCGTCGCAGGTGAACGTGGCGGTGCGGCGCAGGTCGGTGTGCACGACGCGCATGACCACGTCGCCGGGGTCGCGGTTGAACCGCGCGTACCGGAAGCCGTGCACGGTGTGCCGGGGCTCGAAGACGGACCGGCCGTCGGAGACGACCTCGTCGCGCTGGACGAACGGGATCGGCGGCTGTCCGGGGCGGGCGCTGTCCAGGTGCGCGGTGGTGAGATCGCCGGCCTTGTCGAGGTGTTCGCCGTGGTCGATAACGGTACGGGTCCCGGCCGGCCCGGTGTCGCGCAGCCGCACCCAGCCGGAGGCGTTCTGCCCGAAGTCGGCGATCCACACGTCGCCGGCCAGCTGCCGCACGGAGACCGCCGGTAGTTCCTGGACGCAGCGGACCGGCGGCGCGGGCGACCAGTCGATCGGGGCCGCGGTGACCGCGTCCACCAGGACCGGAACGGGATCGGCGGGAGAAGCGGTGAAGTCGGTGGTCTGCCCGTCCATCAGGTCGGCGGCGACGATGACGCCGGGCCGGGCGGTCCAGGCGCCGTCGGTGCGGATGACCTCGGTGGCGCCGTCGGCGTACCGCAGGTGCAGCTCGGCGCGGGCCGCGGTCAGCGGGCCCCAGGCGCCGGGTTTGCGCCAGGTGCCGTTCTTCCCCCGGTACCAGCCGTCGGAGAGCCGGATCTCGATCGTGTTCGGGCCCGGTCGCAGGGCCGCGGTGACGTCGTTGACCTGGGCGTACAGGGTTTCGGCGTACGAGGTGGCGCCGGGCGTGAGTTCGGCGTCCCCGGCCCGTTCGCCGTTGACGAAGGCCTCGTAGAGGCCGAGGGCGGTGGCGTAGAGCCGCGCGCGGGCGACCACCCCACGGGCGGTGAAGTGGCCGCGCAGCACGGCGGGGAAGGACGCCGCCGGGGAGATCCAGGAGGCCGTCCAGTCCGCGTCGAGCAGCCCCACCTCGAAACTGCTCCAGGCGGAGGGGCCCACCCGCCACTCGACGAGGGAGCCACTGGTCAGGTCGGGCCACGGCCAGCGGACGTACAGGTGATCGGTGACGGTCACGGCGGGCAGGGCTACCCCGTCGACGCGGGCGTGGAGCTCCCAGCTGCCGGCGCCGCCGGGTTTCCAGGAGAGCAGTGGCCGGGCCACCGGGGCGTCGATGCGCAGGTCGTACGGGATGCTCACGGGGACGTCTCCAGGGGGAGGCCGGCGCGGAGCCGGTCGAGGCAGTCGCGGATCAGGTCGCCCAGCGGGGTGTCGTCGTCGCCGCGCGCCCAGTGGGTCACCGCGATGCTGATCGCGGTCCCGGCGACGCCCGCGAGCAGGCCGGGGTAGACGTCGGTCTGCGGGGTCCGGCCGATGCGTTCGCCGATGGCCCCGGCCATCAGCTGGCGGCCCTGTTCGAGGACGAGCAGGTTCGCGGCGAGCATCGCCGGGCTGTCGGCTATCACCGCGACGAGCTTGGCGAACTCGGCGCGGTCGCCGAACATCTCGGTGACCGCGGCGGGCAGCACGTGCCGCAGCGAGTCCCAGACCGGTTCGCCGGCGGGGCGCTCGCGGATCCGGGCGGCGAGGGCCATGTGCTGCTGCGCCAGGCCGTCGAGGATCGCCTCCTCCCGGTTGCGGAAGTGGTAGCGGAAGGTGCGCGGCGCCATGTCGGCGGCGGCGGCGACGGACTCCGGGGTCACCGCGTCCAGGCCGTGTTCCAGCAGCATGCGCCAGGCGGCCTGGCTCATCGCGGCCCGGGATGCCGCCTTTTTTCGTTCTCGCAGACCGGTCACGCGACCACCATTGCGGTTCGTTGCCAATTTTGCAAGATTGCATCTCCGGCAACATCCGCGACAACAACTGGCAACAGATGGACGGCGTTGCCGGGCCGCGGCTCAGATGAACGCCATCGACTTCCCACTTCGAATCGACTTCCCACTTCGAAAGGCCCTTCTATGACCACGTTCCCGGCCGGCTTCCTGTGGGGCGCCGCCACCGCGCCGCACCAGATCGAGGGCAACAACGTCAACAGCGACTTCTGGGCCGCCGAGGGCGCGATGCCGGGGATGGAGCGCAGCGGCGACGCCTGCGACAGCTACCACCGGTACGCCGAGGACATGCGCCTGCTCGCCGACGCCGGCCTGAACTCCTACCGCTTCGGCATCGAGTGGGCGCGCATCGAGCCGGAGCCCGGCCTGATCTCCCGCGCCGAGCTCGCCCACTACCGCCGCATGATCGACACCGCGCTGGAGCTGGGCCTGACCCCGGTCGTCACGCTGCACCACTTCACCAACCCGCGCTGGTTCGCCGCCGAGGGCGGCTGGATGGGGGAGCGGGCGATCGATCGTTTCCGGTCATATGTCACGGCCGCGACCAGCATCCTCGACGGCGTGCCGTGGGTCTGCACGATGAACGAGCCGAACATGCTCGCGATCATGACGATGATGGCCCGGCTGGCCGCCTCCGGCGAGTGGCAGAGCCCGACCGTCGACAACGGTGAACGACCGGTTCTGCCCAGCCCTGACCCGGCCATCGGGCAGCGGCTCGTCGAGGCGCACCACGCGGTCCGCGACATCGTCCGCGAGCGCACCGGCGCGAAGGTGGGCTGGACCATCGCCAACCAGGCGCTTGTCGCCCGGCCCGGCGCCGACGAGAAACTGCGCGAGGTCCGCTACGCCCGCGAGGACCTCTACCTGGACGGATCCAAGGGCGACGACTTCGTCGGCGTGCAGTCCTACTCCAGCATGTGGGTCAACGAGAACGGCGTCGAGCCGCACCCGGTGCACCCGGACAACACCCTGGTCGGCACCGCGTACCGGCCGGACGCGCTCGGGCTCGCCGTGCGGCACACCTGGGAGCGGACCGGCGGGGTGCCGATCCTCATCACCGAGAACGGCATGGCGACCGATGACGATCAGCGCCGGATCGCCTACACGTCGGACGCCCTGGCGGGACTGGCGGCGACCGTCGCGGACGGCGTGGACGTGCGCGGATACCTGCACTGGAGCCTGCTCGACAACTACGAGTGGGGGCACTGGGCGCCGACGTTCGGCCTGATCGCGGTGGATCGGGAGACGTTCGCCCGTACCCCGAAACCGAGCCTCGCGTGGCTGGGCTCCGTCGCCCGCCGGAACGGGCTCTGAGATGCTGCGACTGCGATCCACCGCCACCCGCGAGCAGATCCGGCTGGACGGCCTCTGGCGGTTCAACGTCGGTCCGGCCGCCGACGCGGCGACGACCCTCGAAGCGCCCGTCCCGGCCAGCTACAACGACCTCTTCACCGACCCCGCGATCCGCGACCACGTCGGCTGGGCCTGGTACCGGCGCGAGGTGCGCATTCCGCGTGGCTGGGCTTCCGAGCGCATCTGGGTACGGGTGGACGCCGCGACCCACACCGGCCGGATCTATGTGGGTGACACGCTGGTGGCCGAGCACGTCGGTGGATACACCCCGTTCGAGGCCGACATCACCGACCTGGTCACGCCGGGCTCGCCGGTGCTGCTCACGATAGGGGTCAACAACGAGCTGACCGAGACGACGATCCCGCCCGGCACGATCACGGTCGACGCCGCGGGTCGCAAACGGCAGCAGTACCAGCACGACTTCTACAACTACGCGGGACTGCACCGGTCGGTGTGGCTGCACAGCGTGCCGTCGCTGCACATCACCGATGTTGACGTGTTGACTGCACTGGACGGGACTGTCACCTACTCAATCTCAACCGCAAGCTCAACGAGTGCACTCGTCAACATTGACGTCAATGTAGACGTAGATGTTGACGTGAAGATCCTGGATCAGTCGGGCGCTGTGGTGGCGACCGGCGTCGACGGGGTCGCGAAGATAGACAACCCGACGCTGTGGAAGCCCGGCGCCGGATACCTCTACACCCTCGTCGCGGAGATCCCCGGGCACGACGTCTACGAGCAGCCGTTCGGGGTGCGGACCGTCGAGGTGCGCGGCACCGAGTTCCTGATCAACGGAGAGCCGTTCTACTTCACCGGCTTCGGCAAGCACGAGGACACCCCGGTCCGCGGCAAGGGCCACGACGACGCCTACCTGGTGCACGACTTCCAACTCCTGGACTGGATCGGCGCGAACTCGTTCCGGACCTCGCACTACCCGTACGCGGATGAGGTCCTTGATTTCGCCGACCGGCACGGCATCGTGGTGATCGACGAGACGGCGGCCGTCGGTCTCAACCTCGCCGTGGTGTCCGGCCTGACCGGGGCGCCACCGAGGCCCACCTTCTCGGCGGAGACGTTCGGCGACGACACCCGCGCCGCGCACGCGCAGGCCATCACCGAGCTGATCGCCCGCGACAAGAACCACCCCAGCGTCGTCATGTGGTCGCTGGCCAACGAGCCCGCCTCCAACGAGGACGGCGCCCGCGAGTACTTCGAACCCCTCGTCGAGCTGGCCCGCACGCTCGACGCCAGCCGGCCGCTCACCTACTCGGCTGTCATGTTCGCCACCGCCGCCAACGACAAGATCGCCGACCTGTTCGACGTGCTGTCGATCAACCGGTACTACGGCTGGTACGTCGCCACCGGCGACCTGGAGACCGCCGAGCAGTACCTGGAAGCCGACCTGCGCGGCTGGCTCGCCCGGTTCGGCAAACCGATCATGATGAGCGAGTACGGCGCCGACACCCAGGCCGGTCTGCACTCGATCTGGGACACGCCGTGGACCGAGGAGTACCAGTCCGCGTTCCTCGCCATGCACCACCGGGTCTTCGACCGCATCGACGGTTTCATCGGCGAGCACGTGTGGAACTTCGCCGACTTCCAGACCTCGCACGGCATCCACCGCGTCGACGGCAACAAGAAGGGCGTGTTCACCCGCGACCGCCGTCCCAAGGCCGCCGCGCAGGAGCTACGCCGCCGCTGGCGGAAGCCGTGACCGCCCCGACCGAGACACCGGCGCCGCCGGCCCGGGTCAGCGGCCGGTACATCTTCTGGATGATGGCCGCCAACTTCGGCGTCTCGATGGCCTTCATCGTTCCGATCGCCTTCTCCCTCGCGGTCCGGATCGACGAGCTCGCCCCCGGACGGGAGGAGGTGCTCGGCTACGTCACCGGCACCGCCCAGGCGATCTTCCTGATCCTCAGCCCGCTGATCGGGGTGTGGAGCGACCGGACCCGCAGCCGCTTCGGCCGCCGCCGGCCGTTCATGCTCGGCGGCGCCGCGCTCGGCCTGGCCGCGCTGCTGGCGATCGCTGCCGCGCCCAACCTGCTGCTCGTCGGCGCCGGCTGGATCCTGGCGATGCTCGGCTGGGCCACCGTGTCGCAGCTGATCCTCAGCGCGCAGGCCGACCGCATCCCCGACGAGCAACGCGGCAAGATCTCCGGTTTGACCGGGCTGACCGGCCAGATCGCGCCGATCATGGGCGTCGGCATCACGTCGCTGGTCAGCGGCAGCACGTTCCTCGTGTTCGTCCTGCCCGGCCTGATCGGCGCCGCCCTGCTCGCCGTCTTCTTGGTCGTCGGCACCGACCCGGACAGCCGCGACCTGCCGCCCGCCCCGCCGGTGTCCGCGCGCGGCCTGCTCTCCAGTTACGTGTTCAACCCGCGCAAGTACCCCGACTTCGGGTGGAACTGGCTGGGCCGGCTCGCCTTCTTCATGGGCCTCTACTTCAACACCACGTTCAGCACGTTCTTCTACGCGCAGCGACTCGATCTTCCGGTACGGGACGTGGCCGGAACCGTGGCCCTGATCGGCGTGATCGGTGTGTTCGCCGCGGCGGCCGGCGCGCTCGGCGGTGGCTACCTCTCCGACAAACTCCGGCGCCGCCGGCTGTTCGCGCTCATCGGATCGCTGTTCTTCGTCGTCGGCGCGACCGTCGAGGCGTTCGCCTACTCGTTCCCGGCCCTGCTCGTCGGCTCGGTGCTGATGCAGCTCGCGATCGCCTTCTTCAGCGCCGTCGACCAGGCGATCGTGCTGTCCGTGCTGCCCAGCCGCGAGGAAGCCGGCCGGTACATCGCCGTCGTCCAGTTCGCGCACAAGCTGCCCAGCGCCATCGCGCCGCTGCTCGCGCCGTTCGTCATCGCGATCGGCGCGACCGGCGGCGCGAAGAACTACACCCTGCTGTACCTGACCGGAGCGGTGCTCGCGCTGCTCGGCGGGCTGATCGTCTTCACCCGGATCAAGTCGGTCCGCTGAGTTTCCCGTGGGGGCTTTTGTGTCTACTGCTGACGTCTCCGGCCGTACCCTGGCTGATTTGATCTCTCTTCGTGGCCGGCGGGCCGTGGTCACCGGCGGGGGCCGGGGCCTCGGCAAGGCGATCGCCGCGCGCCTCGCCGAAGCCGGCGCCGATCTGGTGATCGGTGACATCGACGCGGAGCTCGCCGCCGCGGCCGCCGCTGATCTCGCGGGCCGGTACGGGGTCCGGGTGGCCGGCGTCCACATGGATGTCACCGACAGCGCGTCGGTGGCGGCTGTCGCTGACCGGGCCGTCGCTGACCTCGGCGGCCTGGAGATCTGGGTCAACAACGCCGGAGTGTTCCCCAGTGTACCGCTGCTGGAGATGAGCGATCAGACCTGGGATGACGTGTTCAGCGTGAACGCTCGCGGTGTGTTCGCCGGTGCCCGGGAGGCCGCGCGGCGGATGGCTCCGGCCGGAGGCGGCGTGATCGTCAACATCATCTCGACGGCCGGGTTCCGGGCCAGCGCGCCGGGGCTGGCCGCCTATGTGGGATCGAAGCATGCGGCCCGTGGGGTGACCCGGGAGATGGCGGTGGAGCTGGCGCCGCTGGGGATCCGGGTGCTCGGGGTCGCCCCGAGTTTCGTGCCGACCGAGGGGAACATGGCCGCCGCGGCGGCGATGATGGCCGAGGTGGGTGCGGACGGGCCGCCGCCGACCCCGCTGATGCTGAACAGCCCGATCGGGCGGGTCGGGGTCCCCGACGACATCGCCCGGGTGGTGCTGTTCTGCGCTTCCGACCTGTCCACGTTCATGACCGGCAGCACGCTGCTCGCCGACGGCGGCGACACCGCCTGAACCGGCTCCCGGCGCCGGCCGCGTGCGTTGCCACCTGAACCGGCGCCGGCCGCGCCGGCCGCGTGTGTTGCCGCCGGTCGCCTCGGCGAGGGCCGCTGGAGGACCGGGCGGTGATCCGCCCGGCCTCCGGATCTCCGCTGTGGTTACCCGACCGTCGTGGCGGCGCCGCGACCGAGCGCCTCCGCCTTGAGCTGCTCGAAGTCGGCCGTGGTGATCGCGCCCGAATCGAGCAGCGCCTTGGCCGAGGCGATCTGGTCGGTGGCGCTCTGCTTGCCGTCGGTCGTCGCGACCGACCTGATGTAGGCCTCCTGCCGGCTCTGCATCTCGGCCGCCGACGCCAGCGCCCGGTCGTGCATGCCGGAGCCGCGGGCGATCAGGTAGACCAGCATGCCGATGATCGGCAGGATGATGAGGAACAGCGTCCAGAACGTCTTGGCCCAGCCACCGATGTCGCGGCTGCGGAACAGGTCGCCGAACAGCCAGAAAAGGCACATGAACCAGGCGCAGAAGATGAAGAACTCGAAAGTCGCCAGTAGGAACGATCCATTGTCGTCGAACATCTGAGGTGTCCTCCCGGAGAGCCGTGTTTTCCCAGTACATCGCCGACGGCCGACGGCGGCCTCATCCGTAATGGATTACTTCTCGCCCATCTGCTGGAACGGCTCGATGGAGATCGCCGGCCGGCATGGCCGGAGGCCGGGTGCTGCGCGAGACGGCGGGCAGCGCGCCGAGGTGAAACCTCCGTGAACGCTTCCGGGATCGGGGATGCCGGTGCGGCGAGCGGGTAGAGCGGTGGTCATGACACTTCCGAATCACGACCTGAGCAGCGTCGCGGATCCCGGCTCCCTGGATCCCGAGACCATGACCGAGGCCGACAACGGCAACCCCGGCGACCTCGACCACGACCATGAGCACCTCGCGGACGACGGCAAGGGCACACCCGGCGTGGCCGCCGACAGCCCCGCCGCCCAGGGCAGCCCGGTCGGCCCGCCCGACTGAGCCGCCGACGACGAGCCGGGCGGGTGATGTCCGCCCGGCCACAGTGCGGGGGTGTCCTGGACGGCGGAACGGTGCCGAGAACTACCTGGACAGCCATTCAAGGTGATCTCTGTAAGCGGCAGACTCACGGTGGTCGGCGACGAGCCCGGGAGGTCCCGCATTGACGTACGGCCAGGTGATCGTCGGGTTCGGTGAGCGGCAGTGGACTCTCACGGTCGGTGAGATCGCCACGATCGGGCGCAGTCAGAGCAGCACGATCCCGCTGCCGGCCGACCCGCATCTGTCCCGCCGGGCCGGGTCGCTGCGGGTGCTGGACGACTGCCTGCTGGTGCGCAACGAGTCGGCACGCAAACCGCTGGTGCTGCGCCCGCCGTCCGGTGAGGACCGGGTCGTCGAGCCGCAGGCGGCCACCACGTCGCTGCCGTTCCCGCGATTCGAGATCGTCTTCGCCGGCGTGCACGGTCATGCCGTCTCCGTGCACGTGGATGCCAGCCGGCTGACGCCCGATCCGCTGGTGCCGGATCCGCAGACCCGGGCGCCGGCCACCGCCGCGGATCCGGTCCAGCTCACCGCGGCGCAGCGCCGGATGCTGGTGGCGCTCTGCGCGCCGCTGCTGCGCGAGTCCGGCCCGCGCGCCCTGCCGGCCACCTACGCCGAGATCGAGGCCCGGCTCGACCTGCGTCCGCAGTACGTCCGCAACCTGCTCAAGGCACTGCGGGAAACCCTCACCGGGTACGGGGTGACCGGCTTGATTCCGGACGACGACGGCCCCCGCCACGACGACTTCCGGTGGGCGCTGGCCCGATGGGCGATCCGTGGCGGCTGGGTGACGGCGGCTGATCTGGAGGACGTCACGTGACGGAGGAGCCCCGCGAGGAGACGGCCACCCGTGGTGGTTACGCGCTGCCACCGCCACCGGCCTCCGGCGAGTTCGTGGGCCCCGCCGACGACCCGGACCGCTACGAGCTGATGGGCGCCGGCATCAGCGGCGGCGAGGGCACGACCTGGCGGGCCCGCTACCACGGGCGGCTGCACTCACCGCTGCCGCTCGCGGTCAAGCAGCTCCGGCCGCCGCCCGGCGCCGCGCCCGGCTGGCCGTCGGAGGAGGAGCGCCGGCGCTGGCAGGACCAGGCGGCACTGCTGCGGCATGTCCGGTCCGAGCACGTCGTGGCCCTGTACGAGGTCTTCGCCGGCCCGCCCCCGCACTCGGCCGGCAAGGACACCTCCGACGACCAGCAAGCGGCGTACCTGGTGATGGAATGGGTGGAGGGTCTGACCCTGAGCCAGTTGTGCCGGGACAAACCGGTGGGCCGGGAGAGCGTCGGGGACCGTACCCGATGGGTGGCGCAGGCCGCGGCCGCGCTCCATGATCTCGCCTCGGCGACCCGGTCCGCGGGAAACCCGAGCCTGCACCGCGACATCAAGCCGAGCAACTGCATCGTCAACGACAGCCGCGGCGTGGTGCTGATCGACGTCAGCACGCTGCGGCTGGTGGACGACGGATTCGACGCGGCCGGTTTCCACACGCCGCAGTACACCGCGCCGGAGGCACGCGAAGCGCCGCATCGTCCGCGGACGGTCGCGACCGAGGTGTACGCGTTGGGCGCGCTCGCCGCGTTCTGCCTGACCGGAAAGGATCCGGCGCCCGGCGGTGACCTCCGCACCGAGCTGACCACCGTGGCGCGGCAGGCCGAGGTGACCGATCCGGACGCGCTGGCCGGCCACGTCCTGGCCGCGCTGGAGACGGACCCGCGGCGCAGGCCGGCCGATCCGGACGAGTGGAGCCGGCGGCTGTGCGATCTCGGCCGGGTGCCGTCCCGGTGGCCGATCTATCTGACCGCTGCCCTGTCGATGGTGCTGCTGGCCGGGCTGTTCATCGCCGTCGAGCAGCCGTGGCGACCCGGGGCCCGGCCGTCGGCCGCACCGCCGTCATCCGCGCCACTCGTCACCGGGCGGACCAGTGGGACCATCACGACACCCGTCGGCGGGGGGAGCGTCAAGCAGTGCGCGTACTTCACCGGGACGGCGAGCGTGCCACCCGGATACACCCTGGTCCTGGCGATGCGGAACCTGGTCAACGGCGACCCGGAGCGCTACGCCGAGGTGGTCTTCGGCTGGGACGATCCGGCCCGGCTGAGCGACTGGCGGGGTGCGCAGTACTTCGGCAACGACGACGAGACGGTCGGGCAGCGGTACCGGGTCGAGTTGGTCGCGGTGACCGTCGACGCGGCGCGCGCCTGGCGTGACTCGGACGACGCGACAGGCAACGACATGGTCGCCGCCGGGACCGTTCTCGATCAGGTCGACGTGCGGCGGGTGGCGGGCTCGGAGGCGAACGCCTGCGTCGGCCCGTAGTCGTGTGACAGGTGCGGCCCTGTACTGACCGGCCGGTCGTCGCGCGCGATCCACTGCGCTCATGACGAGAACCCGTATCGGCGCCGCGCTGCTCCTGGCCGCCCTCGGCGCCGTCCTGCCCGGCGACGCGGCTGACGCCGCGACCAACGCATGCAGCAACCCCGTGCTCGCCTACAACCTCAACGGCTGGGGACCGCTGGACGGCGCCGCGGTCTCCCGCGACCCGGTCGGCGACCTGCCCGGCGCGAGCTGGGCGTTCGACACCAGCGGCCGCGAGTTCTACATGCCGCAGGTGGCCGTCTCGGCGGGACAGACCTGGACGTTCGCGGCCAAGGACCGGGTCGTCTTCGGCTCCGGCACCGCGAAGATCGTCGCCGAGTGGTACAGCTCGTCCGGCCAGTACCTCAGCGAACAGGCCGGGCCGACCGTCACGCTGCCCGCCTCGACCGTCTCCGGTGGCACCTGGACGACCGTCTCGGGGACGTTCACGGCGCCGGCCGGAGCGACATCCGCGCACGTGCTCCAGATCGGCGACTTCGGATCCGCGACCGGCACCGACTTCAAGGCGACGATGTGCGACTACCAGGTCGCCACCGCCACGCCCAGTGACCAGGCCGCCGTCCGCCACGGGTGGGGTACCCCGGTCGCCGCGCAGTCCGACGAGTACAACGGCAGCGCGATCAACCTGAACAAGTGGGGGCTGTTCGGGACCGATCCCGGCTCGTACACCGGCTGTTCACCGGGCTATCAGGGCCACGGCCAGCGCTGCGGGTCGCAGACCACCCAGGGCGGCGGCTACCTCAGCGTGACCGGAACCGCGGACGGCAAGACCGGCGGACTCTACGGCCTCATGCCCGCTTTCCGGTACGGGCGGATCGAGGTCCGGGAACGCGCGGTGCCGCTGTCCAGCAACGGCGGGAAGGCGTACCACGCCGTGCCGCTGCTCTGGCCGGAGAACGAGGCCGACTGGATGAACGCCGAGATCGACTTCGCCGAGCGTGACGTCGCGTCCAGCTCGGTGGGCCTGTTCGTGCACCACGACGGCACCCAGACACCCTGCTCGGTGACGATCGACTCGACGAAGTTCCACAATTACGCGGTCGACTGGCAGCCGAACTCGGTTTCCTGGTACGTCGACGGCGTCCTGAAATGCACTGTCCACGAGTCGATCAACTACTTCAGCCGGTCGAACGGCGGCGCGCAGATGGACATGTTCCCGGAGACCGGAGAGCTGATGCGGCCGGCCCGCCAGGACATCGATTGGGTACGGATGTACGCCACTCCCGCCACCCAGTACCAGTGACCCGGCCATGTCCGAGGTGAGTCAGGCCCACGCCGCCGAAGAGGCGATCCGTGCGGAGATGCGGCGACGCCCACCGGTCATCGGCGTCGTCGGCGTCTCCGGAACCGGCAAGTCGTCCACGGTGAACGCCATGTTCCGCACCGACCTGCCGATCAGCCACACCACCGCGTGCACCAAGGACTTCTGGAACGTGGAGCTCGCGGTGCAGACCAGCCAGGGCCAGCGCCTGCTGCGCGTCGTGGACGCGCCCGGGCTCGGCGAGGACATCCGGGCCGACGCGGCCTACCTGGACATGTACCGGAAGAACCTGCCGGCCTGCGACGTCATCCTGTGGACCCTCGCCGCCCGCAACCGGGCGATCGCCCTGGACCAGCAGTACCTGGAACAGCTTGCCCCGTTCCACGACCGGATCGTCTTCGGCGTCAACCAGGTCGACACGATCGCCCCGATGAACTGGGAGCGCCGGGTCAACCTGCCGTCGCTGGAACAGGAGAGCCACCTCGCGGACATCCTGCTGGACCGCAAGGAACGCCTCGCCGGCGTGCTCGGTGCCACCCCTTCCGTGGTCGGCTACTCGGCGGGCCGCGGATACCGGCTGCAGGAACTCTTCACCGAACTCATCGGCGCCTGCCCACCGGACCGCTCGTGGATCTTCAGCGCGATCAAGAACTTCCGCCACGACGATTTCGCGCATCGAGGGCGGCGGCGATGACGATCGGCGAGAACGTCGCACACTACCGGCGTGCGCGGCAGATCTCCCAGGGCCAGCTGGCGTGGCAGCTCGGCTGGACCGAGTACGACGTCGACGACCTGGAGTACGACGCGTTCACGCCGACGTCGCAGGAGCTGCACACGATCGCCGGCTGCCTCGGCGTGACGCCGCAGCACCTGCTGGTGGCGGACAGCCCGTCGCTGCGGAACCAGCTGGCGCGGCTGGAGCAGGAGAGCCGCCGGCAGGCCGAGCAGTTCCAGCGGGAGCGGGTGACGTCGCTGGACGCTTTCTGCGCGTGGCTGGACGTGTTCGGTTTCGGACTGGTCGCGGCAGCGATCAAAACGGGGAGGTGGGGCTGGGACCGGATCAGAGGCTTGTGGCGACGCGTGTTCGGCCGGTGATCCGGTTGCATGCCGCCGTGGGTGGAATCAGGCAAGGTCGTGGCGCATCGAGTCCAGGGTCTTCCCGTGCCGGTCCCTCAGGCGTTCGACAAGTGCGTGGCGCTCGGTCAGGCTGGCGGAGAAGGTGCGGATGAGACGGTGCCGGCCTCACTGCGTTCCACGAAGGAGCGTATGGAGCGTAGCCACTCCTCGTAGATCAGCGCGCGTGTCGCGCGGACTCTCTCCTGCTGGTCGCGGTCCCGCGTCCGGTTGAACAGCGCTTCCTCCCGGATGCGCGCCAGGCGGGCGTTCCAGAGTGTGATGAGAGCGGTCACGAGCGCGCCGACGACTGTGCCGGCAACGCCGACGACGGCTGGCCAGAGGCTCGGCGTGGACGTCATGGCGGTTATCGCCGTTCGAGTCGCAGGAGGCTCGGAGCGAATTCGGGCCGCCATGGCGGTGGCGTCCATTCGTACGCATATGCCCACGGCGCCACGCCGAGGATACCGAATCGTCCGGTGTCACGTTCCATGGGCGAACCCCGTACGACTTCGAGCATGTTGAGAGAGAAATCGACGGCGCCGGGATGACGCTGTTTCAAGCTCGCGGCCCAGGCCAGCTGCTCGGCGGCCTGCTCTTGCGTTTCGCCGGGGAAACCGAACATCAGATTCACGACCGATACGATGCCCGCCCGCGCGAGGTGCTCGACCATCCATTCGACCTCGTCCGGCGATGAGCGTTTACGCATGAGCTGCTGATTGGCGGGGTGGATGCTTTCGACACCGAATTCGAGGGTGCGCAGTCCGCCGCCGGCGAGTTCTGCGGCCATCGTCGCGAGCGTCCTGCGTGGCAGCGTGGTGGCACTCCACACAACCTCAAGGCCATCGGCATGGACCGCCTGGGCCAACGCGAGCAGATCCTTCGCCGGAACCAGGGAGTCCTTCAGCGAGAACCTGCTGACTCCATGCCTCTCGGAGAGGTGACGGAGCGCGGCGGTCGCTCGTGCGGCGTCGATCCTGGTGGCGACCGGTTCCACCACCGGATAGGTGCAGAAAGTGCACTTCCCGTACAGGCATCCTCGGGAGAACTGGACGGGAAGGACCAGTGTGGACTGCCGGTAACGGGCGAGCTGGCCGGGCTCGAAGTGCGGCTCGTAGTCGAACTCGTCGCTCGACGGCGATCGGCGACCGGTCAGCAGATGCGTGAACTCATGCTCCGAGTGCCCGGGAAGCGTCACGTCGGCGAATTGCCGGATCATCGCCGCCCCCTCGGCGGTTCCGGTGAGGAGAGTTACGTGACTCCCGCCGGCCGCCGTGACCGAGTGACGCCAGCGTGATTTGGCCAGGCGGAGAAGAAGCAGACTTGCGAAGACCTGTGACGGTCCCATCAGCGAGACACCGACGACGCCGGGTGTACCCAGCTCCGCTTGGCATTCGTCCAGGTGATGTGAGATCCAGGCGGCGAGGTCGGACCCGCGCGACACGTGCTGTTCGATCGCATGGTTGATAGCCGGTCCGGAGAAGTGCATGCCGGCTTCCGCCGTGGCGACGTCCGGGACGAACATGGCGCCGGCGGGATCCAGGGCGAACTGCCGGTACAACGCGCTCGCGGCCGTGGCGGCCAGCTTCCGATCCTTGCCCTGGTCGCCCAGCGCGGCCGAGTTCTTCTCGGTGACACTGTCGCGATCCTCGAACTGCCGGATGTAGTCGATGTTCAGATCCCGGACGACGACGGCGCCGTTCCATTTCCGGGCCTCGCGTGCCAGGATCGCCGGCCCGAGCGGTGGGTTGGTGTCGGACGGGGATGGCGGAAGAACGAACACTACGGCAGTCGTCGAGGCCACAGTCTCCTCCAGGCAGTGATCACACGAATTTCAAGACGGTCCTTAGGTCAGAGGTGTAAACATCGGCCGGTGCATCCTTGCGGGGAAGGTACTTGTGGTTGTAAAGGACGCGGACGCCGCCGACGTGTTCGCCGAGCCGCATGTCGGTGCTGGAATCTCCGATGACCACTATCTCGTCATACCGAAAGTGGTTCGTCAGGTAGTCGTCGATCACCTGCTCTTTCGTGGCCGTCAGGTCAGTGTGCCCGTCGACGGCGAAGTACTTACCGTCGGGGAAGAACGCGCGGAGCCCGAGCTTGTCCATGAAGCCACGCAGGTTGGCCGGGCGGGTGTTCGAGATGAGGACCTGATCGTGCCGCTCGCCGATCTCACCGAGCACCTCATGGCTGTACGGCGCGGGCGTCATGCACGCAGCCTGGATCTTCAAGTCCTGTTCTGACAGCCGGAAGCACTCGTCTTGGAGCGCATGCCAGATGTGGCTTTCCTGTTCAGGTAGGAGGCTGCGAAAGTACTGCCACCATTTCAAGCCATAAAGGGAGATGGCCTGATTCTCCCGGAATCTCTCGGTGAAACCGCGGTAAGCGAGGACCTCGTTCGACAGGTGGATCACCGCCAATTCGTTCCCGCACTCCAGCGTGCCGTGCAGATCCCAGACAAACAGCTTTCTACCGGTCATGACCTCCCTCATCTCACGTGAGTACGCTGCTCAAGCGGAGTTGGATCTGGCGCGTCACGTCCGGCACACCCAGCCCTTCCGTGACGTGCTGGGCCGCGTCCACGATGGAGGCCAGCCGCTCCCGCGTCACTCGGATGTTCCGGACGTGGAGGATGTCGAGGATGGTGACGAGATCGACCGCCTGCCGCTCCAGTGGAATGTTCTCGCTGGCCGCGGACGCGAAGATTCCGCTGTGCGCCTGCAGGGAGCGATCGTAGGGCCCCAGCGGAGGGGAGTCGAGGTAGGGCGGACCGCTGACGTCCGTCAGATCGCCGTAGTAGTACAGGGTGTAGCCCCTGGCCATGCGCCTCCAATGCTCGTCATCGGAGAAACGACGGAAAAAATCTACGGTTGCCGCTCTGTCGCCCAGATGAGTGAGGGACCATAGCAGCGCGTTCGTCAGGAAGGGATCCCGCTCCCGGCCGAGGAGTCGCCGAAGCGGTACAACGGCGTCCGGCGCACACCGGGAGATCAAATAGACGATCAGGTTGCAGACCACCAAGGTCGCCTGCGTGTCAGTGATGCGCTCGTGGGCTTTGAGGTACTGAGCCACCAGGTCATTCGTCAACTGTGGGCTCATCGTGCCGGTCTGATGCCGGAGATAATGCCGGACCTCACGAGGCACGTCGCGGGACAACGTCTCGAAGAGCTGATCCACTGTCATCGGAAACTCGGAGAGACGTTCCCGGATCCGTGCCGCCAGCAGCCACTCGTAGAACGAATAATGCACGAATTCGAGGCGCTCGCGGCCGGCGTGGGGGACCCGGTCAGCGATGATGTCGATCGCCGACCGTAGACAGGCGGAATAGTGCCCATCGCCTGCAGCGGTAGCTTTGACCAGCGCATGAGGATCCGGCGTCGCTGTTCTGGACGTGTAGGCGGCCCAGACGACGTCCATCCAGAAGCCGAGGGCTCCTTGGGGCAGATGGCAACCGCGCCCCGCCAGACTGGCGTCCGCCACTCGGGCGAGATGGTAGAGGTAGGTGCCGTACAGGTCGTTCTGGCTCTCCGGAGGTCTGGCCGGGTCGACCTCCATGATGAAAGTGAGCATCCGGGCGTGCAGCGGCCTGGTCGCCAGACGCGACAACTGCGGGGATCGTGACACGTCGTCGAGCACCTTGGTGTTCGATATGTGCCCCGAGGTATGAAGCCGCTGGACGAACTGAGCGAATTCCACGTCCGGTCGCCACGGCATCAATTCGTACACATCGTCCACCACGATGCCGTTCGCGTCGAGGTAGGAGGCCTCCTCGAAATCTCGGGATCGCGAGGTAAGGATGGTAGGCGCCGCGTTCATCAGCGTCCTGAGCGCTTTGGCGACCTGAGGCCGGTAGTCCTGAGGTGCCATCGCCTCGTCCAGGCCGTCGAGCAGAAGGACGGGTGGCCGGCCGGTGCTCTGGGAGATCAGCTTCTGCAGGGTCTCGAGTTCCTCGACGGCGTCGGTGATCCTCAGCAGAACGGGCGTCACCGTGGCCGTGGACCACGCTGCCGCGGCCTGCAGCAGCGCCATGCTCTTGCCCGCGCCCGGGGCGCCAAGCATCACTGCCGACCGCTTCGGATGCATCCGGCCCAGGATCGCCGATGGCGTCGTCGCTGCGTCGCGCCGTGTCCGGTCGACGATCCTGGGCGCTATCGCGATGCGCCGTTCGATGAGGTCGGCCAGGGTCATGTCCAGCGGAAAGGCCGTGCGCCGCCGTCCGAAGGCCGACTTGGACATGGCCGCATAGCTCTGCAATGCCCTGTTCGCTGCCGGATCAGCTGTCACGTCGGCTGTCTCTTCCAGAATGGAGTGCCGTCGTGCAGGACCGCAGGTGTGCTGACCGGCAGACGAACGACCTGGCAAGCCAGCGTAGCCCACAACATCCATCGATGTACTGAGGTGGGGCTGCCCGGGTACGCGACGACCCCGTACTCAGAAGAGGTCTTCCTCCCGGAATTCGCCGGTGGCGTCGGCGCGCTCCCGCAACTCCACCCGGCGGATCTTGCCGGAGATGGTTTTCGGGAGCTCGGCGAACTCGATGCGGCGAATGCGTTTGTAGGGCGCCAGGTTCTCCCGGCAGTGCAGCAGGATCGCCCGGGCCGTCTCCGCGGTCGGCGCCCAGCCCTCGGCCAGCACGACGTAGGCCTTCGGCACCGCGAGCCGCACCGGGTCCGGGGCCGGCACCACCGCGGCCTCGGCCACCGCGTCGTGCTCGATCAGCACGCTCTCCAGCTCGAACGGGGAGATCCGATAGTCCGAGGCCTTGAACACGTCGTCGGTTCGTCCCACATAGGTGACATATCCATCCGCATCGCGGGAACCGATGTCGCCGGTGTGGTAGTAGCCGCCGGCCATCGCCTCGGCGTTGCGCTCCGGGTCATCGTGGTAGCCGGGCATCAGTCCGAGCGGGCGCTCCCGCAGATCGAGGCAGATCTCGCCCTCGTCGCTTTCCGCGCCGGTTGCCGGATCGACCAGCGCGACTCTATAACCGGGCGTCGGCCGGCCCATCGACCCCGGTTTCACATGCTGACCAGGGGTGTTGGCGATCTGCACGGTCGTCTCGGTCTGGCCGAACCCGTCGCGGATCGTCACGCCCCAGGCCCGCTGCACCTGCTCGATCACCTCGGGGTTGAGCGGCTCCCCGGCGCCGACCACGGTGGCCGGCGGGTTCCGCAGCTGCGTCAGGTCGGATTGCACCAGCATCCGCCACACCGTCGGCGGCGCGCAGAAACTCGTCACACCGCATCTGTCCATCTGGGTAAGCAGAGCGGAGGCGTCGAAGCGTCTGTAGTTGTAGATGAACACGCATGCCAGCGCGTTCCACGGCGCGAAGACGTTGCTCCACGCGTGCTTCGCCCAGCCGGGGGAGGAGATGTTCAGGTGTACGTCGCCGGGGCGCAGCCCGATCCAGTACATCGTCGACAGATGCCCGACGGGGTACGACGCGTGGGTGTGCTCGACGAGTTTCGGCAGCGCGGTGGTCCCGGAGGTGAAATAGAGCAGCAGCGAGTCGTCCGCCCTGGTCACGCCGTCCGGGGTGAAGTTCTCGTCCGCCTCGTGAGCCGCTGCGTAGGCGTGCCAGCCGTCTGTTGCGGGGCCGACCGCGATCCGCGTGTAATCGCCTTTCACGTCCGCGAACTTGCCGGTGTCCGCCGAGCCGGTGATCACGTGCGCGGCTCGCCCCCGGTCCAGGCGATCACGCAGGTCAGCCGGACCGAGAAGCGGGGTCGCCGGGATGACCACGGCGCCCAGCTTCATCGTGGCGAGCAGGCACTCCCAGAGCTCCACCTGGTTGCCGAGCATCAGGATCACCCGGTCGCCGCGTTTCACGCCGAGGCCGCGCAGCCAGTTCGCCACCCGGCTGGACCGCGCGGACAGCTCGGCGAACGTGTGCCGCTGCTCCGAGCCGTCCTCCTCCACGATCCACAGCGCCGTGCGCGGCCCCGCCTCACCGGCCGCCTCCGCGTCGAACCAGTCGATCGCCCAGTTGAAGGTGTCCAGCTGCGGCCAGCGGAAATCCCGATAGGCGGTGTCGTAATCGTCGCGGTGCGCCAGGAGAAACTCACGGGCCTGCCGGAACGTGGTCATGGCCTCACCCTATTCGCCGCGGAAGACCGGTGTGCGGCGCTCCAGGCTCGCCCGGATCCCCTCGGCGCTGTCCGCTGTCGCCCACAGCACCTTCTGCTCACTGAGCTCATGCGCCAGCGCGTCCCGCACCCGCGCGGCCAGATCCCCGCGCAGCGTCGCCCGGATCGACCGCACCGCCAGCGGCGCCGCCCCGGCGATCTGCGCCGCCAGCTCCATCGCGGACGCGCGCACCCGCCCCGGCTCGGCGAGCCGGTCCGCCAGGCCCAGCCGGACGGCTTCCTCGCCGCCGACCCGCCGGCCGGTGAGCAGCATGTCCGCCGCCGCCTGCCGCCCGACGATCTCCGGCAGCGTCACGCTGATCCCGAACCCCTGGTGGAATCCGAGCCGCGCGAAATTCGCCACGAACCGGCTGGACGCCTCCGCCACCCGGAAATCCGCGGCGCACGCCAGCCCGAGACCACCGCCCACCGCGGTGCCCTGCACGGCCGCGATCAGCGGAGTCCGGATGTCGAACAGCTGAGCGGCCTTCTCATACAGCCGCCCGGCCGCCGTGACATGGTCGGCCGCGAACTCGCCGCTGCCGAAATCCGCGCCGCCACAGAAATGCTTACCCTGTGACGCGAGAACGATGGCCCGGCACTGCTTGTCGCCGTCGAGGTCACGCGCCGCATCGACGATCTGCCCGATCAGGGCCTCGTCGAAATGGTTGGCGGGCGGCCGCCGCATCTCCAGCAGGGCGATCCCGTCACCGACGGTCACCGACAGGTCAGAACGCACGGCTGATCTTATCGCCGTGGCTATGGACCGTGGCTAGCCGCCGCCGGTGCCCGCGCGCTCCACCAGGACGAACACCAGCGCACCCACCGCCACGATCGCCGCTGTCGCAGCGATCACCACCAGCAGGATCGCCCAGCCCCGGTCTTTCGGTTGCGCTCCCTGCCGGGTCAGGCCGATTGAGGGGTACGCGTTGAGCATGTCCGCGGCGGACAGAAGGAGTTCGTCGTGGTTGTGGGGCGGGGGAGGGAGCCGTGATGTCGGAGGTTTGGTGATGAGGGGTTTCGGTGGTTCTGCGGTTGTCTTCGGTGGGTCGGATGCGGCGGGTTCCTGCTCGGGTTCCTCGGGTTCGCCCGGATCCTCCGGGTCCCAGAACGGCTCCACGTAGCGGGACTGCGTTCCTTGTTGCGGTGGCGGCTTCGGGTCCTCCATCTCCGGGATCCAGGGCAGCGGCACTTCCGGCTGCGGGTCTTCCGTCCGCCGGGCTTCCGTCTGCGGGGCCGGTGCCTGTGGCGGAACGCGGTACACGCCGGGCGGATCGGGGAGTTGTCGGTGCGGCGGTGCGGCTTCCGCCCGTACCGGGGAAGGCTCTTGGATCTTGGAGAGATAAGCCCGCGCCCGGGTGACCGCCTGGTGCCCCGCGCCGAGAGCCGCCGGGCCGTGCTGCGCGACCCGGGTGAACGCCTTGCGGGCCTCGTGGCGGTTGCCCAACTCCTCCGCGACCTGGCCCAGGTCGTAGGAGACTCGCAGGATGAGCGGGCTCGCGTCCCCGTGCCGGCGCTGCCCGGCGGCGTAGGCTTCCTCCAGCACCCGGCGCGCCCCGGCCGGATCGCCGACGCGCCGGCAGAGGGCGGCCAGGTGCAGCTGCGTGCTGAGCACCTCGGGATGATCCTCACCGAGCCGCGCCTGCCCCAGCTCCACGGCACGCTCCAGCAGCAGGCGAGCACCATCCGGATCACCCGAGGCGACCAGATGGCGAGCCCGCTCCAGAGCCTGCGTCAGCGGGGGCACGTCCTCATGCTGCCCGCTCCACCGCGCCCCGGCCACCCCTGCTTTGGGCACCGTTCAGAGCCGTGTACAGTTCTGACCTGTGCGGCACGCGGGGCAAGCCCCGCGATAAGCTGCATAAGTGCAGGTCCGGGTGGCGGAATGGCAGACGCGCTAGCTTGAGGTGCTAGTGCCCTTTATCGGGCGTGGGGGTTCAAGTCCCCCCTCGGACACAAAAATGAGGCACCCATGCCTAAGTGCCTGTCTCGCTACTCCAAGATCGATCTAACGCCGGTTCTAGGCTCGCGGGATGAGCGGTGCGAAGCGCGGTGACCGGGGCTGGCTGTCGCTGGTCCCGCAGCCGACCGGCACCGCTGGGAACTCGGCGCAGAAGCCGCCGCGGCGGTGCCCTGGGTGCGGTGACCGGTTACCGGCGGCGGCCCGGATGTTGATGATGTTCTGCTCGCCGGCGTGCCGAGCTCGGCACTGGCGCAAGGTCCGGCGGAGCCGGGCCCGGATCGCGGCGGTGAGGCAGGAGTATCGGGTGGCGTGTCCGCAGTGCGGGGCCGAGTGGGTGGCTGGTCTGGATCGGCCGTTGTCGGCGGTGTTCTGTTCGCCGCGGTGTCGTACGAGGGCGTGGCGAAGCAGGTCACTCACAGCGGGTCGTTCGGACGAGTGACCGCTGGCGGGGGACTGCGACCTTGCTGACCTGCGGTTCAGCCTGACTGGTATCGACCGTAGTTGCTGACGGCGGGTTCTCGCCGCGCTGCGGGCGGCCCCTGGGGCGGTGACCTGATGCCAGCCATGATCGGGAACGTGACGCAGGCCCGGTACGACGAGATCGTGACCGAGTGCCGCACGTTGATGCAGGAGCACACCCGGATGCAGTTCCGGATGGGTGAGTGGGCGTTGGAGATCGAGCCGATGCGCGCGTATGGCGGTGCGCATCCGGCGCTGAGCGAGGAGATGGTGACCGTCTCGCAGGCGCTAGCCATGTTCGCTGAGGACATCGGAGCTGCCGCGACCACGGTGAAGAAGTGGCGGTGGGTCGCCTCGCGCTGGCCCCGGGAGCACCGGCGCGTGGACGCCTCGTTCACCGTGCACGCGATTCTGGCGGAGATCCCGGACGCTGAGCAGCGGTTCGCGGTGATCGCTCAGCCGCCGGTGATCGCTCGCACGGGCGAGCGTCGGTGGAGCCCGGACGAGGCCAGCCGCCGGGTCGGCAACCGGGTGTCGCGCCCGGAGTCGGTGGAGGAGAAGGTCGTGGCGGTCCACGACTTGGTCCGCGACGAGAAGGTCGCCTCGCGTGTCGCCGCCGACCTGTTGCGCCGGCCGGACGTGGCGTTCAAGGCGATGAGTGAAACCACGGTGCAGGAGAAGGTGGTGGCGGCGCAGGAGCTGGTCCGTGACGAGGAGGTCGCCTCGCAGATCGCCACGAATCTGCTGCGTCGCCCGGAGGTCGCCGCGCGGGCGATGACCGACAGCACGGCCCGGCACCAGGTCAACCGCGCCCAGGTCGACCAGTCCCGGCAAGGAGCGGAGATCGTGCGGCAGCGCACGCCCGCGCTGCAGCAGGTCCAGCACACCGCCGAGTTCCTCGACCTGGTCGGCGCGTGCGCCCAGTTCGTCGCGTCCGCCGGCCGGATCGTGCCCGGCCTACGCGGGCAGAACTACACCGGCGACGAGAAGGCGACGGTGCAGCGCAACGTGGCCCGGGTCCGGGCCGCCGCGGACTGGATCGAGGGCGCGGTGGCCACCGGTCAGGTGACCCCGGAGGAGGGCCTGGCCCGCCTCCTGCGCGGCGAGTAGGCCGCCGGTCATGGGACGGGTGCCCGCGAATGTCGCCGGTGATCTGGTCCGGGTCGCGTTGATGGAAGCCCGTCCGGCCGGGCTGACCACCCGGCAGCTGGTGACCGCGACCGAGCTAAGCCAGTATCAGGTCCAGTCCGGGCTCCGGTTCGTGCGTGAGGTCCTCGCGGCGGAGAACCTCACCCCGCTGACCTGGACCCGCCGCGACGGTTACCAGCTGTCGACCGAGCCGGCCGACTGGATCGCCTACGAGCGGGCCTGCGTACGCACCGAGCTGACCCGGATCGCGCGGCTACTGAGCAGCACGGTCATCCCCCACGCTCAACGACTTCCCGACGACGAGTGGGTCCAGCTGGTGCTCGGGCAGCTCACCGGCGTCAAGTCCGCACTCGGGCTGCTCGTCCGCGGCGCATGACGACCATCGAGGGCGCGGACTGGACCACCTACGAACGCGGCTGCGTGCGCGAGGAGATGCTGCGGATCACCCGGCTGCTGGACACCGTGCTCATCCCGCACCTGAAGGGCCATCCCGACGACGAGTGGGCCCAGCTGGTGCTTGGCCAGCTCACCAGCGTCAAGACCGCGCTTGAGCTGCTGGCGCGTGGCGAATGAACGCCACGATCACGGTCCTGCCGCGGCGGCGGCGCTACCCGTCGGACACCACCGACGCCGAGTGGGAACTCCTGGAGGCGCTGCTGCCGCCGCCGGCCAGCACCACACCAACGGGTGGCCATCCGGAAGCGCACCCGCGCCGCGAGATCGTGGACGCGATCCGCTACCTGGTCGACAACGGCTGCAAGTGGCGAGCCCTGCCCTCGGACTTTCCGCCCTTCAAGACCGTTTACGGGTTCTTCGCCCGCTGGGCCAAGGCCGGCGTGCTCGAGCACCTCCGAGACCAGCTGCGCCGCCGCATCCGCGTCGACGCCGGCCGATGCCCCCGCCCGGTCACCGCCATCATGGACTCCCAGAGCGTGAAAGCCGCCGAGACCGTCAGCCGAGACACCCGCGGATTCGACGGCGCAAAACTGATCAACGGCCGGAAAAGGCACCTAATCGTCGACACCAAGGGCCTCTTGATGACGGTGAAGGTGACCCCGGCCGACGTCACCGACCGCGATGCCGCCCGCGAAATGCTGCCGGAGCTACGCAAGAACAACCCTGAGCTGACCCTGATGTGGGCCGACAACGCCTACACCGGCCTGACCGACTGGGCCCGCAACGACCTCGACCTCACCTTCAAGGTCGTGAAGAAACCCCCGAACCAGGTCGGCTTCAAGGTGCTGCCCCGCCGGTGGATCGTCGAACGATCCCTGTCATGGCTGATGCGCGCCCGCCGCAACTCCCGTGACTACGAGCGCCTGCCTGAGCATGCCGAAGCCCACATCACCTGGGCCAACATCACCCTGATGACCCGCCGGATCACCCGCGCGGATAGCCGGCGGGCCGCAGTACCCGAACTCATCGCCGCCTGATCAGCTCGGCATCATGCAGGTCCGCATTCCTGTTCGGGAGGATCGAGGACTGACTGTAGAGTGCCGCCGTGAAAAACCATCCGGTCCGTGACGCCTACTCGTACATGTCGGAGCAGTACATCGCCTTGTTCGATGGTGACTGGCAGGCCCACGCGGACGACACGGCCCTCGTCCGAGGTCACCTCGTCGGCCTGGACGGCACGGTGCTCGATCTCGGTTGCGGCCCCGGCCATTGGAGCGCCTACCTGCATTCGCTCGGCGCCGACGTGACCGGCGTCGACCTGGTCCCCGAGTTCATCGACTACGCCCGGACCAACTTTCCCGGACCGAAGTTCCAGCTCGGAGAGATGACCGACCTGGACCTTCCTGCCCATTCGGTGGCCGGCATCCTCTCCTGGTATTCAACCATTCACATCCCGCCACCGGAGCTGGACGGTGTGCTAGCCCAGTTCCGCCGGATGCTGACCCCTTCCGGGAGGCTAGTAATCGGCTTCTTCGACAGCGACGACGAGGTGGCCGCGTTCGATCACAAGGTCCACACGGCATACCACTGGCCTGTAGACGAGTTCTCCGCTCGCCTGAGAGAAGCCGGTTTCACCGAACTTCAGCGTCTTAGGCAGCAGTTCCCGGACCGCCAGTATGCGGCCATTGCCGCAGCAGCCGCTGCGTCATAGTGGCCGACTGACCAGCCCTGCGGCCAACGCGCATGCTCGGCGGCGACCGCTGCGCGCGGACGGTGCGGTCACCTTCGCAATTCGGCGTTCGGATCGGCGTCACCGTGACGGTGCAACGAACGGCAGAGACGAAGCTCTGCAGGCCAATACTCGCACTAGCTGCGGAAACAGGTTGCGAGACAGCCACTGACCGGGCTGGCCTGGCTGACCTCGCGCCACCGAGCTCCCGCGGACTTCCTCCGTGGTCTGGCTCGCGAAGAGATCCAGCTGAACCACGAGGCGTTCCGCGGCCTGCAGCCCTGGCGGGCGGCCGCGCACCTACAGGAGCTGTTGATGGCCTGCGAGCTGCTGCCCGTGATCGACAAGCAGATCCTCCTGTTCGAGCGCTGGTTGCACGAGCACCTCACCGCCGTCGGCGACCCAGACCACGCCCAGTTGCTGCGCCGGTTCGCGACCTGGCACGTCCTGCCCCGGCTGCGGGCCCGCGCCGAGACCCGACCGATCAGTTCAGCTGGTCGCCGCTACGCAGGCGAACAGATCGGCCAGGCCAGCGCCTTGCTCGGCTGGCTCGCCGCCCGCGGCCGCTCGCTCGCCGACTGCACCCAGACCGACGTCGACGCATGGGCCGTCGAGCACAGCGCCAGCGACCGCGTCAACGTCCGGGCCTTCCTGCAATGGTCGGCCGCGAACCGGCTCCGCCCACGATTCGAGCTGCCCGCCATCCAGGGGCCGGGCGGCACGCCGCTGCCCGAACGCGACCGCACCCGGCTGCTCGGCCAACTCCTCACCGACGACCGCAGCCCGCTGCGCACCCGGGTCGCAGCAGTGATCCTGCTGCTCTACGCCCAGCCCGTCAGCCGGATCACCCGGCTGACCATCGACGACATCATCCGCGACGGCGACCAGATCCTGGTGCGGCTCGGCGACCCACCCTCACCGGTGCCCGACCGTGTCGCCGTCTTACTGCTCCAATACCTCGGCCACCGCACCAACATGCGCACCGCCACCAACCGCGACTCACGCTGGCTCTTCCCCGGCCGCCGCGCCGGCCAACCACTGCACCCGCGCACGCTGTCGCCGCTGATCCACGAGCTCGGCGTCCCGACCACCGCCGGCCGCGCCGCCGCGATCCGCCAGCATGTCCTCGATCTGCCGGCCCCGATCGTCGCGACCGCGCTCGGCTACCACCAGGTCACCACCGCCCGCCTTGCCGCCGAGGCTGCACCACCTGGTCCAATTACGCAGCAGGTGACCGAAGCAATGAGGATGAATGATTACGGCTTGACCAGCCGATCTATCGTCCACGGCTGGAAGAGCGAGTCCCATGCATCGCCTTGATCGTCGTCATCCAACAGGACGTAGTCCGGCTCCGTCGAATGCACCGATGTCCACAGGACAGCGACCGGATCGTCGATCGCTGCGAGCCCGAGTTCTTCCAACAATCTTGGACCTGCGGTATCAAGGTCAGGAAAGTCCCGGTGCAAACCGTCCGCCAGCCACATCGAAGCTCGTCGCATCTCGCTGAGGTCGCCACCTCGGGAGAAGCCGAGCAGGTCATGCCAGTTCGGCAACGCGATCAGGGTGGCAAGCGCGGTTGCGAGGTCTGGACCGACCACACCAGCGTTTCCCTCGGAGTCTGCATAGAGCACCGGACGACTAGCGCCGCCCGCTCCCACCAGGAAGAAGGCGCCTCCAGCGCCGTCTGCGGCGATGATCTGAAGAGGGAATCCACACGACAATCTGACAGGACAACCGAAGTCTGCAGGCCTGTCAGCTACATCGAAATCGGCGAGCCTGCTCAACTCTTGATTCATCGCTGGGGAGGCTTCGATCATCCGCAAGAACGCAACGTCATCACGCACAAAGCCGAGTCTAGGCATCTTCAGGTAGTCAAGATCGCAACGTCGGGACGCATCCGTCCGGCTCGCGCGTGACTCTCGCACGAGCATAGGCCCCTTGGCAGTCCCTGCAGCCCTCGGCCAACCACGGAGAGTGGCGATCAACTTGCGGTTGAGGCGCTTTCAGAGCGAATCCGCGACAGTTGAATAGGCGCTCTCACCAGTAACCAGTAAAGGGCCTGGAACTCGCCGCCGACGACCGCCGCGACGCCGAAGAGGCCGCAGCCGAGATTGTCACCGAGGTGACCACCGGCCAACCCGATCCCGGCAAGATCCGCCGCGCCGTCAAGGTGCTCAAAGGCGTGCTGGCTCCGATCGGCGCCGGCGTGGCCGGTGCCGCGACCGCTGAATCCCAGGAGTGGGCGCGGACCGCCATCGACCAGCTCGGTGCCGTTCTGTAGCAACCCGCACTGGTGTATGGCCCTCACGCCGGTCACGGCGCCCAGCCTCACGTCTGTAGATGGCCAGCAGCGGGGTCGGGAGCGAGGGAGGGCTCAGGTTACGGGAAAGCCGATGTCGTACTGACACGGGATGAGAACGCCGCTGACGTCCTGGTGAGAATCAGGCGCTGACGTCGCGGCGAGAAGTCTCATCGGGGAACAACGAACTGCCGGACTCGTAAAGCCCGGCAGTTCGTATAGTCCACACCTAGGCGGCGTAGTCAGCACATCGTCAATTCTCGAATGGACTAGCGGGGCGGTCAGTGGTGGCTTCGACGCTGGACGCTTTTGATTACCGTGAGCGAACCCAGTAGTGCAAGAGTGAACCCGATGATGGCCAACCATCGTGGCCCTTCTGACCAAAAGATGACTGACCAGTACAAGGCGACGAGAACAGCGAAGACGCGGACTGCGAGTTCCGTCTGTGGCGCCCGCCACCATGGGGTGCTGTTCCGGCTTTGCATCGGGTTCCTCTCTGTCCGGTCCCGGAGGTCCGGTAGCCATTTTAGTTGCTGGGGATGATGTAGGTGGTGGGGTCGATTGATCCGCCCGGCGTAGGGGCGCAGCGTCTGACCGCACCGGTGAGACGCTTCTGCAGGCCGTCTGTGTGGGTTGGGCTGTCGTAGCAGCCCAACCCACACAGACGAGATCAGATCGTGGTGTCTAGAAGCAGTAGCTCACGTCAAGAAGCAGTTGTTGATGACGCCGCTGACAGAAAAGAGTGAGAGGAGGGCGGCGACGGTCTCGGTTCCCAGGCCCTTGGCGGCCTCATTGACGCCCCACCGGATCGCGTCAGTTCTGCTGAACTTTGCTTTCCGTGCCACCTTATACTCGGCGATGATTTTCTTGACCATCTTGGCCGTGCCTTTAGCGGCCTTGAACGCGGCTTTGATCTTCAGGATCTTGCTGATGGTGAATAAATTCGAGAAAATTGCGACGGTGATTGCAGACGCGCAGGCGTACCCCCAGCCCGCCGTGTGGGCCTTGCTGGCTTCCTGATCGAGGTAGGCCTGAACGGCGGCCTCTCCCTGGGCTTCGACGCTGTCGGGAATGTTCTCAATGACCGAGAGGGCCTGGGTCAGCTCCGCTTCGAGGGGTTGCGGCTCGTAGTAGACAGTCGCGGTCGGTGACTTCGAGGTGTCGCTGTAGTTCTGGGAGTAGAAGCGTTTCTGGGTGCTGTTGCTGGTCTCGTCGGTGGCCCGCACGCCCATGTATCCGATGTTGCGGCCGACGTCGGCGGCTTCCTGGAAGAAGGCAGTGGCGTCGACCCAGATGAAGCCGGGATCGGTGCAGGTGGGGCCGCCCTTGACCGTCGAGGCGGTGCCGGCGCGGAGGTTCCAGGCGGGCTGGTTCGTCCAGCGGGTTTCCTTGTTGGAGCCACCGACGGTCCAGATCTCCCAGCCGGTGCGTTCGCAGCTGGACGACATGTAGTTGTAGAGGCCGACGGTGGCGTCGGTGATGAAGGTTCCCTTGAGCGCCGACACGTTGAAGTTGACCAGTGAGCGGGATGCCTTGCCGCCGCTGGTGCCGATTTCAAGGTAGGTGGTGGTCGACAGGTCGGTGGTGGTGCCCTGTCGGACCCAGGTGTCCCAGGTGGGGTCTTCGTAGGTGATCTCCGGGTCGATCGTGACCGGGTACACCGTGTTCGGGTCGGTGAAGAAATCTGCGTCGGGGGTAATGGCCAGGTTGACGCCGGCGCCTTCGATCGGTGCCGCCGCCGCGGTGGCGTCGGTCGCCTGGCGGGCCGTGGCGGTGCTGTCCATGACCACGACGTTGGTCGGGTCGCCGGTGCGGGGGTCGGTCTGCGCGTCCCACATCAGCGGGGTGGGACTGGTCGCTACCGGCTTCTTGTTCTCGTCGAGCAGGACGAGGTTGCCGTCTTTACCGAGCTTGTGAGAGGCGACCTCGTCGCCAGTAATGGGCACGGACAGCTCGGTGACCTGGGTGGCAGCCTGCGGAGTCTTCACGATGTAGAAGGACTCCATGCCGCGGGTGGTGGCCTGCACGACCAGGTCGACGCCCGACATCACCTCGGGATAGGTGGCCTTGTCCCCGGACAGCACCGGTGTCGGCAGCGGCCCCTCCCAACCCATCGCGACCTTTTGTCCACCCTCACCCAGTGTCGCCAGCTCGTGCACGCCGGCGTCGGCGGTTGCACCCGCGAAGACCAGGTTGCCGGGATGCGCCTTGGGCGTCACGGTGCCGTCAGGCTGCTGGACGAGGGTGAGATCGGTCGAAACCCACTTCCCGTCCTGCTGCACACGGACCGGTGCGGCACTGATTTCCTGACGGATCCGGCCGTCCGGCAGTGCCCAGGCCCGCGTAGTTGCGTCTGTCGCCTCCGTGATCTCAACCGCAACATTGCAGTCCACCGCGGCCTCGATAGCTGCATCCTGGGTGGGCTGCCCCGACGCCGCGCAGTCGACCGGGTCGGGTACTGCGGCGACTGCCGCTCCGGCCGGCGCGACGAGGATGCTGGCCATCAAGGCCAGCGGGAGGCCGAAAACCATCGGCCGCCACAGGCTCGGCCGGAGACTGGAATTCCCATCGATGGCGGTAGCGGCTTGATGCCGACGCCTGCTGCGCAGAGGCTGCACTCTCGTTACTCCATGTGTTCGCACCCGGGGGACATGCGAACTCTAAGTAGCGAGGCCTGTGACCAGATAGCACCTTGCGTGAAACTAAAATCGTGATCTTTCATGTTATGTACAGTTTTAAAAGTATTTACACAGCTTCTACACAGGCAGGACTGTCTTTCCGGCCGATTCAGGCGCACCCATGCGGTGGAGGGCAAACACCCTCTAACCGCAGCCAGATCCCCAGCTAGACGTACTGTTCATCCGCAGCAAGCTGCTCGAGACCCCGATCGCTGTAACGCCGCGGAGGAGATGGCCGCGGCCACGTACGAACCGATCATCGTCCGCCTCGACTGAGGTGCGAGTCACCGTTGGCGTGGACACCCACGCCGACGTGCACGTGGCCGCGGCAATCGACCAGCACGGTCGGCTACTCGGCATGACCAGCGTGCCGAGCACCGCTGCCGGGCATGCCGAGCTGACGGCCTGGGCGCAGCAGCTCGGCGCGATCGACCAGGTCGGGATCGAGGGCACCGGCAGCTACGGCGCCGGGCTGACCCGGCACCTGCTCGACCAGGGCATCTCGGTGGTGGAAGTGGTGCGGCCGAACCGGCAGACCCGCCGCCGGCGCGGTAAGACCGACGCGATCGACGCCGAGGCAGCCGCTCGGTCGGTGCTGGCCGGCACCGCGCTGGGCATACCCAAGACCGCCGACGGTGCGGTGGAGATGATCCGCACGCTACGGCTGGTCCGCCGATCCGCGATGAAGGCCCGCACCCAGACGGCCAGTCAGCTGCGCGCCGTGCTGGTCACCGCCCCGCAGGCCCTGCGCGACCGGCTGCGCACCCTGTCGCTGCCAAAACTCGTCGACGCCGCGACGCGGTGCCGGCCCGGCCACCTCGCCGGAATCGAGGCGGCCAGCAAGTTGGCACTCAAGTCTCTCGCCACCCGCTACCAGCAGCTCACGGCAGAGATCACCACGCTCGACACCGAGATCGAGAAACTCGCCCACCAGGCCGCGCCGCAGCTCATGGCGGTCAAGGGCAACGCTGCAGGGCTTCGCTGAACCGGGCACACCCGAGCACTGCGCCGCTCCGGAACGGCACCCGCTCACCGGCGGCGCGGTGGACCGTCAGCTGGCTGCCGTGCGTCTGCTGGCCGCCATCGACAACCAGAACGGGGCACCGGGCCTGACGGTGCACGGCGTGCACCGAGCTGGGCCGGACCGACCCAACGTTGCGGCTGGCTTGCACCCCCAGCCCGCCGACTGAAGCGCAGGGCGTTGCTACCCGCTGAGCTGGGCGGCAACGGCAAGTCGGCCAGCGTTCCGTCAGGGAACAGCTCAGCGCCCACCCGCGCGTTAGCGGCCCACAGTGCGCCGCTAACGTTCGGCCATGCCACATGACGTGACGCTTCCCAAAGAGCACGCCACCGACATCCTTCGCATGCTGACCGCGTTCCAAGCGATCCTAAAAACTGGCCCCCTGCCGGAGAACCTGTGGACCGCCGTAGGCTCCGCGATCGGCACCGACGAGTTCCGCTACGGCACCGTGATCAGCACTCAGGACCTGCAGAAGAAGGTCGAAGAGCAACTTGCCCGCCTGACTCGGGCACTCGGCGACCAGTAGCCCGCACCCCCTTGGGTAGAAGCGCCCAGGGGGCTGAGTGTGGGCGGAGAGGGGATCCGAGACCTCCGGAGTCCACGCCGAGAGGTGCCGGCACCCGTAATCTCCGTTCCTGGGCGCCACCCGCTCCACCGGCAGCGCGGTGACTTTCCGGGTTGCCGGGAGCGATCGCGGCGAACGGCCGGCGGACCATGCCGCCGCGGCGGACGCTCCGGGTATGACCAAGTCGAACACGAGCAAGGCGAGCAAGAGCAGCGGCCGGTCGACGCCGACGACCACCGCGGCGGCCGCCCGGATCCAGTCGACGGCCGCGAAGCACCCCACCAGCGCCACCGCCCGGACCGGCTTCGCGCCGCGAGCTCAACGCGCGGCCGCGGGCAACGCCCGCCGCGGCGCCACCGGCCAGTAGGCGTACACCCTCAAACCGGGTTCTGTCAGCTCCGGCGAACACCCTCCGGTCTGACACGGATCTCACGGTTTTCTGACAGTGCAGGTCAAGGACCGGTTCTGTCGATCATCGACGTGTGTGCGCGGACCTATCAGGCACCATAACGCCGGGCAGTTGGGCATTGAGGTACAGCGAGACTCCGTCGCCGGACCGGCGCGGCACCGGCCGACTGGTCCGGGTAACGGTCAGCGCCGCCTCGATGAGGGCGGGCCACCTCGGCGTGCAGCTTCGTCGGCGTCGCCGGCGACCGGCCGCACCCGGATCACGACGCCACCGCCGCGGTGGTGTCACGAAACTCCGAAGTTAGGGCTGGTTGCGCGGGTACCTCATGCCAGCAGAGCCCGCACATCTACGGTGACCTGCTAAAACAGCGCACGAGTCGGCTCAGAAATTTTCAAGCCCCAATAACCTTGATGTACCATTTATAACTAAAGATAGGGTTGCTTCGATACTGTTTTCAAAGTTAATATTCACCTGTCAGGGCATGCATGTGCCCACATCGCCTTCAGCGGCCACCTCGCTGAAGGCTTTTTTGTGTCTTGGAACCCCCGATCGCCACCTGGCGGTCGGGGGTTTTTCTGTATCTACACCTCGGAGAAGGGACCTCCCCCCGTTGACCGCCACCTGGATCCTCGCGTTCATCTCACCGGTGTTCGCCGTCGCCGCCGTTCTGGCCGCCGTCATCATCACTGCTTTGATCCGGGCCCGGCCGGAGGATGTCCCGAAGGTGATCACGGCCTTCGTGACGGCCTTCGGTAAGTTGGCGGAAGCCGCGGTCGCCTCCACCAGGGTTATAGGCCGAATCCGGCCCGACCAGCAGCTGCGGACGGGATCTGAACCGTTGGCGCCCGATCCCGGAGCGTTGGCCGCTCAGCCAGCCGGCGAGCCCAATGTCGGCACTGAAACCCCTCGGGAACTCGCATGAGTCGCCGAAATCCGGTCACGTCTTACAGCCCCACCGAGGCGGCGGCAATCGCCCCTGAGGCCTTGGAGGCGATCGTCACGGCTATCGAGACGCTGTCCGAGAGGCCGGCGGCAGTCCTGCGGATGCGGTTCGGACTCAATGGACCGGTGAAGTCACATGCCGAGATCGCCGCGTTCTACAACACCACTACCAGCAGAATCCGTGACATCGAGATCGCAGCGCTCTCTGCGCTGCGCCACCCCTCTCGGGCCGCCTACATGTATGGCATCGACACGGATGACTTGGCGCGGTTGCCTCAGATCTTGCGCAACCGAATCCTTCAGGCTGTCGGCCAGCAGAGCGCACCGGTCTGGTGTGAAGAGCACGGCTACACCCAGCCCAGCAACCTCCTTCCGACCAAGACGTGTAGTCAGTGCTCGTGTCTCATGACTGTCGCGGAGACGGGGCGGCCGCGGCAGTACTGCAGTGCCACCTGCCGCAAGCGGGCCCAGCGGGAACGCGAACGGCGTCAGCGTGAACTTGGCCAGTAGCGACCCGACCAGCCGTAGACGTATCACGACGCCACCGCCGCGGCGCGTCCGACAAAACCGCTCCCTCGCTAGCGCGACACATCAGCTGTCCGTCGCGACCACCGGGTCGGCGAGGTAGCGGTGCAGCGACGTCTTCGGAATGCCGGTCTTGCGGGCGATCTCCGCGAGGCTGTCGCCCTGGGCCTTGAGCAGCCGGGCGTGCTCGATCTTCTCCGGCGAGTGCGCGGCCGGCCGCCCGACGTGACGGCCGCCCTTCTCGGCCACGTTCCGGGCGTGCGCGGCCCGCTCGGCGGTGAAGGTGCGTTCCATCTCGGCGAAGAGCGCCAGCAGCAGGAACGCGATCTGGCCCATGCCGCCGGCGTCGGTGGTGTCGATCCGGATCGGGTCGGCCAGCGACCGCACCCCGATCTGCTGCTCGCGCAGCTCGTGCACGAGGTTGAGCACCTCGCGCAGGTTCCGGCCGAGCCGGTCCAGGGTGTAGACCACGATCGTGTCGCCGGGCCGGGCGTAGGCGCGCAGCGCGGCCAGGCCCTCGCGCTCGACGGTCGCGCCGGTCTTCTTGTCGGTCCAGGTCCGCTCGGCCGGGATGCCGGCGGCGGCCAGGGCGTCGAGTTGCCGTTCGAGGCTCTGCTTGGTCGTCGACACCCGGGCGTAGGCGAGTTCCAGGCCGCGGGAAGGGTGCTCAGGCGTGGTCACCCGACAATCGTACCGAAAATCGGGTCCGTACTAGAATTTCGGAACACCTTTTGTGGAACGAATTCCGGAACGAAAGACGATCCTGACGCGCACGGCCGACCTGGGAAGACGGCAAAGCGCCGTCCGAGCCGTGGGGCCGTTCCACAACCATGGAAGTGGAACAGGACAGCAGGCAGAGTGAACTCAGCCAGACGTGCGCGGCTTCTCTGGCACCAGCCGACCCCAAAGACCACTTAGGTAATCCGGATCGATCTGCCACCCACGCGGCCATACGTCCTGCCGGCCCGCAGCGAAAAAAATCCGAGCCTTGGCCATACTCAGCTTCCTCGCAGAGCTGGTGAAGGTTGCTTTGTCGAACCTCGCAGAGCCGGTGAAGGTCACCCCGTCGAACCCCGCCTCGCCGGTGAAGGTCGTCTCACGGAACACCGCAGTGCCGGTGAAGGTCGCCCCGTCGAACCCCGCCTCGCCGGTGAAGGTCACCCTGCCGAACCCCGCCCCGCCGGCGAAGGTCGCCTCAGGGAACACCGCAGAGTCGGCGAAGGTCGCCCCGTCGAACCTCGCAGAGCTGGTGAAGGTCGCCTCACGGAACACCGCCTCGCCGGCGAAGGTCGCCCGGCCGAACCACGCCTCGCCGGTGAAGGTCGCCTCACGGAACACCGCCTCGCCGGCGAAGGTCGCCCGGCCGAACCACGCCTCGCCGGCGAAGGTCGCCCCGCCGAACCCCGCCCCGCCGGCGAAGGTCGCCTCAGGGAACACCGCAGAGTCGGCGAAGGTCGCCCCGTCGAACCTCGCAGAGCTGGTGAAGGTCGCCTCACGGAACACCGCCTCGCCGGCGAAGGTCGCCCGGCCGAACCACGCCTCGCCGGTGAAGGTCGCCTCACGGAACACCGCAGAGCTGGTGAAGGTCGCCTTGTCGAACCACGCAGAGCTGGTGAAGGTCGCCTTGTCGAACCACGCAGAGCTGGTGAAAGTGGCCTCGCCGAACCTCGCGTCGCTGGCGAAGGTCGCCTCGCCGAACAACGCCTCGCCGACGAAGGTCGCCCCGCCGAACAACGCCTCGCCGGCGAAGGTCGCCTCGCCGAACAACGCAGAGCTGGTGAAGGTCGCCCCGCCGAACCACGCCCCGCCGACGAAGGTCGCCCGGGTGAAGTCGGCCTGGCGGACGTAACTGCGCCTCATTGCCCAGTCAAGGAGGAAGGCGCCGGTGAGATCGATGTCGATGCCGGGCCAGAACGTCTGATCGGCGATAGGCGTGAGAGTGCGGGCCCGCTCAACAGGAAGTTCTTCAGGCAGGGTCAGGTGGGCGGTCAAGATGCGCTGGGAGGTGAGCCGGACTTGCAACTCTTGCAGCGGGTCTCGGCTTGCGGCCGCAGGCGCGGGCCTGGACAGGGGCAGACCAGCGACAGGCTCCGATGAAACCGATGTCGCGACGATCGGGGTGTAGGGCATGCGCAGGTAGGCGCACAACACGTTGACGATGGTCTGCCGCTGCTCGGGGTTGTTCTGCGCGACGCGTTCCAGGGCGTAGAGGCCGCCCAGGCGGACGGCGGCGTCGGCGGAGCCGAGCTGCTCGACCGCTTTGGTGTACAGGTCGGTGACCCGCCGTTCGGCAGCGTCTATCTCGGTGTGGGCCTGTGCCTGGAGTGCGATCTGATGGTTGCGTTCGGCCAGTTCATGAGCGGTTTCCGCAAGCAACTGACGGCGGATCGCCAGGAGCAGCGCGGCGACCGCACCGGCGGCGGCAAAGAATCCCAGTCCGTACTTCAAGGCGTCAATCTGAAGCTTCGCCTGCTCCGTTCCCCTCGCTTTCCCGGCGATCAGCAGCATCACCACCAGGGCGGTGATTCCGATCGCGGCGACGACCACGGTGGCGGTCATGATTCCCGTGTTGGACAGCAACCACGGCCACCGCCGCCGCGGCTCGATGCGCTGATCGGTCATGCCCGCATAGTCGCCGATCCTGTCCATACGAGACGACCACCCTGTACGCCGCTGTCACCGTGGATGGGGCGAGTCGCCCCGGTGGTAGACACCCGGGCCGACCGGTGGCTCCTGAGCGCCCAGCAGGTCAGCGACTCCGGAGACCCGGAACTGGTGGTAGGGCTGCAGGTTGGGATGCGTCACGACGAGGTTCTATCCGTAAAGCGCTCGGTTAGAGGGACGTACCGACACAAAGACCTCGTCGTGGGGTCCGATCGAGTTTCCACACAAGAACCGACACCACGACGAGGTCTTGCGCCAGTATGCGTCCTGCGCACCGTTATGCCACGCTCACCGAGCAGCAACACACCGAACTGTTTACCGCCCTGCAAGGCCCCTGGCGGACCGCCACCCGGATAGTGATGATCCTGCTCTCCGCAGCCGGCTGGTCCGCCTCCGAGATCGCCGACGTGCTGGCCCACGACCCCAAGACCATCCGCGCCTGGATCACCCGCCACGAGGCCGAAGGCCTGGCCGGACTACCCGACCGGCCCCGCAGCGGACGCCGACACCACCGCCGCACCCTGTACCTCACCCTGGCTCCCCGAGGGTTACGGACAACACTTCAGATCAAGCGCTTAGCCCCGCGCGGCGTGCAGTACCACCAGCGCTCCACGTTCGGCTCAGGGTCTGTCCCATGTTCCTCGGGGCAGACCCTGAGCGTATAGAAGGTGTTGCTGCGATCGTGACAGACAGGAGCCCCCGGTCGAGTTTCCAACCGGGGGCTCCTGTCTGGGGCGGATTCCTCACTGCTTGAAAACGCGCACCTCGACCTCGGACGGGCCGGTGACGCCGTAGACATCGTGCAACGTCGACACCATCAACTCCGCGATCCACGTGGCGTCACGGCTGTGCAGCGGCCACTTCCGGAACAGCAGCCACCAGTTGGGCTGGTCCGGCTCGTCCGGTGGCTGCCAGCCCTTCGCCCGCATCGCGGCCTCCTGCTCGGCGGCGAGCTGACCTTCCGGCGGCAGGAAGGTGTTGGAGACCGCATCCAGCGCGAGCCCGTCCGTCAGCTGGAAGAGTTCGGTGTATCGGTTACCGGGCGCCTCCAGGATGACGACGTCGCCGAGCTCCAACCACGGAAGGCGGTCGGCGAGCTGCTCGGTCAGCTCCGCCCACGACGATGCATTCACGCCAGTGCCTCGGTGACCTCGTCCCATTGGTCCTGGAACCTGTTGCTCGCCCACGTGACCGTCACGATGCTCTCGAGGTTCTCGACCAGAACAGTGGAGGCGTCGTCCAGTCGCCAACGTACCTTCGGCAGCTTCGTGTGCTGCCGAACAGTCGGTTCGCCGAATGCCGCCACACCTTCGGCGGCGGCATCGGCGAAGGCGTCGCCGACGAAACGGTCTCTGTCGCGTCCGTCTTCCTGGACGGGCTCGGTGATCCGGACACAGATGTCGTCGACGTACCCGTCACGGATCAAGAACCGGACCTGACGTCCGGGCACACCCAAGCCGGCGTCCGCGACAGCTATGGTGCCTGCGACCACATTCAGCAAGGTCCAGCCCATCTGCCGGCACAGATCGTCGATGTCGGTCTCCTGCCAAGACCATTGCGTGTCCCTCATGCCGGCCAGCATGGACCGGACCGCTCCGGGGTCGGCTCTCAGCCAGCTTGCCATGTGATCTCCTTGCCGGATGTCGGTCGAGTCCTGCTACCGCAATCCTGCTCTACGGGGTTCCGGCAACGGAGATCGAGCCCAAGCCGACTCCCTTTATGTGACGTGCTGCACAGCCCTAGGACTAGGTCGATTTATGTGCAATTGAGCACTAGTAAACAAGGTTAAATGAGAGCTGAGTCACATCCATGCTGGCGATACGCAGGTGTGTACCTGCGAGGCCAACGCGCCCCCACCTGCCGCAGCCATGCCGACGACTTCGCCCGGCGGCTCGGGGTCGCGAGCCATCAGCCCGGGGCCCGGTGCGTCCCACACTGCGCCCAGGGGTGCTGGCGGAAGGTGAGATGGTCCGTACTTTTGGTCACCGGATACCCCACGGAGAGGTGAATCCGGAGCGGGGCGGCTACGTTCTGCAATTGTCGTGCGCGCCCGTTTCTGTCAGATAGCGTACTCGATGATGTTCTCGCATCGAGATTATGATCTTTATGTGCCGACAATAAAACCGCGATCTACCTGCGCATATATTGTCGGGTCGCGGCTGCTGTCAAAGAACGGGTTTGGTCAGCGGCGAAAACTGTCTGCCGACAACAATCAACTCGCCCCGTGGCGTCGGGTGCATTGATCTTTCGTCGCGTTTCACAATTACGTCCGTGACACGACGCCGTGTCCTGGCGTGACATTCACCTCCGGCGTCTTGACCGAGCGACCGGAGGACGACCGAAGGCCATGGGCGGCGAAACACCGACGAGGGCTGCCCGCGAACCGGGGCGGGGACGGGGAGCGCCGGCGCGGCCGGTGGACCGCAAGATGCGCGCCGGCGACACGGTGGTCGCGCTGGCGGCCAGCGTGCAGGAGCTAATCAGGGCCCGGTATCCGCATCGGCCGTGGTCGCAGCTGGTGGCCTGCCTGGATGCTGAGGAACGCAAGGCGCTCGGCGGTGGTGATGACCGGCAGTTGGCGCAGCGAATCTCCGCGCAGTTCGGGGCCCGCTCGCAGCGGGGTCCGTGCCGGCCACTGGTCGACGTGGCGCTGCGCCGCTGCCTGCCGGCGATGCCGGTCGACCAGCAGGACTCGCGGCGCGCGCAGGTCGAGCGGTGCTGGCAGGCCGTCCACGGCGCCGTGCCGGCCGGCACGGCGCCACCCGTGCCGGTGGCCCGTGCCCGTGGTGCCGGCCTGCGCGAGCAGCTGCGCCAGGAACAGGAGAAGAGCGCCGCGCTGGCCGAGCAGCTGACCGACGCCTGTCCAGTCGGGCGCTGCTGGAGAAGGAGCTGAAAGGCCTCCGAGCGCGGCTGACCGCGCTGGAAGCCGACCGGATCCCCACGACAGCGCTGCCGCGGGCGGTGGGGATCCGGACCCGGCCACGGGACCAGGAGTACCCCGAGCTGGTCCGCCCGTACACCCCGCTCTACGAGCCGGTAGATCCCGGCCGCGGCGGCACCGGCCCGGCCGCCCCGGGAACGGGCGCCGCAGCCGACGACGCGGAGACGACCGTCGAGACGGCGCCCACCGGGGCGCAACTGACCCGGGCGTATCGCGACGCCAACCGGCCCCGGGAGTTCCTCCCCCTGCCGCGGTACCGGCCCGACCTGGAGGACCTCGCCCCGCCCACCTCGCTGGTGGTGCCGGGGCAACGTTTTGTCGGGCGGTCCGCCGTGCCCGACGACTGCCTGGTCGCGGTACCTCGGCAGCGCAGCAGCAGCGCGGTGGTGTGGGGCACCGGCCCCAACCTGCTGCGCCGTCCCGGCCCCGACCCCGGCGCCGACACGGTGGTCATCGAGCAGCAACGTCAGCGGGCCCGGTGTGAAGCCGCGCGGATCCTCACCGAACTCGGGGCCGCCTGGGCGGATCAGTGGGCTGACCTGCCCGTGGACACTCTGCCCGACTTCGAACGAGGCGGCGCCCAGCTGCCGCTGCTGACCGCAGCGTCGATGCTGGCCGCGCTGGTCGCGACGATGCCGTCGGTGTTCTTGTGACCGACAAACACCGGCGGCCGACAAACACCGCAGCCGGAGTCGAGGGGCCCCGCGGGGTGAACCGCAAGACCCCTGACGCCGTGCGTCTCCTTCACGGAGAGACGCAACCACTTGTCCCGTCGGGCGTGTCGGCGCGGCCGATCGCACCGACCGGGCCTGCCGGCTCAGCTCCGGCGGGCCCTGCGGGCTCTGCTCCAAAGGAAACCCGACAAGCCACGCTGGGGCAACGGGTGTACGGCCCTAGTTCGGGTTGGTCATCCCGACGGTGACCAACCCGGGATTGGTCGATTGGTCCGCGAACCCCGGTGACCAACCCCCAGGACTGCCTTTTGTCGGCAAAGAATTGTCGGATGTAATTCTTGGTCACGTTTCCGGTGACCAATGAGATAAGCGATTCCGGGCTCTTTAACCCGGCCGCCGTGAATGCCACACTCACCTCGGGACTTCGACGAGCCTGCCCGACGCGTTCACGGCGTGGACGGCAGACGCACCACGTCGAAGACGCTTTTCACCACTTGTCCCCGAAGGAAGGGTGGTCCTTGGCATGCCTGGGACCCCCTTCCGCCATTCGCGTGTGAAAGGCGCTCGTCATCCGACACCACGTGAGCGCCTGGCCCTCGCCGCGCCCATCCACGCCCCGGGGATCTGCGCAAGCTCCAGGCCCTCCGCATCTTGCTGGGATCAGTGCAAGTGCAATACGCGGAGCTCAATGCCTTGGCGGCGCGCTGATGCCAGCAACGTCGATGCTGCCGGAGCTAGGCGAAGACGGCGTCACCGCCTCCGCGGCAGACAGCCGACTAATCCTGCGTTATCATGCGAACATATGTTCTAGTCGGCCCGCGGACCGGCTGGTCAACGCGCTGCACTTCCCCGCAGCCAACGACAGTGCGGGGAGAGCCATGAGCAAGACGTGGGCCAGCCAAGGGCATATCGCTGGCAAAGCAGACGCGCTCGCTGCCCTGCAACGCGTCAACCAGAGCGCCACCTCGCGCGGCAACTTGGCACTGGTCACCGATCCGGTCCGCACCGCCGGAGACGCCGAACTCCCCGCCCCTGACTTGTCGAAGGTTCTACCTGCCGACCCGCAGCTACTGCCGCTGCTGCCCTGGCCCGGAGGGCTACGCCGCGGCGCCACTGTGTCTGCCATCGGCTCTACCAGCCTGCTGATACTGCTGCTTGCCGGCGCCATGAGGGACTCAGGGGCGTGGGCTGCCGTGGTGAGTGAACCCATGATCGGCGGACTCGCCGCAGCAGAGATGGGTGTGCCACTGGACCGTCTCGCCCACATACCCAACCCTGGCTCCGACTGGCCGCAGATCGTCGCCGCCCTCATCGCCCTCATCGACGTCGTTGCAGTACAGCCACCACCCGGCACCGCGGAAGGTGTGCTCCGCTCTTTGTCGGCCCGGGCCCGCCAGAAGGGCTGCGTCCTTTACCGGACTACCGTCGCGATCGAACGAGGCGCGCCAGAGGGCGATTTCGTCGGCGGAGGATCAGCGCCGAACTAGTCTCGGCCCGTGGACGAAAGCCTCCTTCGCCGGCTCCGGGTTGAACAGGCCCGGGCACTTCTCTACGACACCGAACCCCATCACGCGGTGATGCTGGCCTGCGACCTCCTGCTGGCCGGCGTCAACGGGGAAGCCGTGGTGGCGCTCGCGGCGGAGTCGGCCCGGACGCTGCCGACGCAAGACGCGAACCGGCGCCTGGCGGCGGTCACCGCCGAACTCGGCCTCGCAGAACCAGACCAGGCGACTGCGGTGGAACTGATTGCCGCCGACACCTGCGAGCGCATCCTCAACCGCAGCATCCCCGCCGAAGAGGGAACCCACCGTCTATACGTGGTGGGACATGAAGGCAGCCCGCTGCACGACCTGCTCCCTGCGGTCGCCGCACTGGCCGAACGCCTGGAAGACGAGTTCGATGGACGCGCCGACAACGACCTGCAAACCCGACTAGACGCCCTGGCCCGGACCATCCTGAGCCGCCCGCTGCCCTCGTGAGCGCCTCAAACGAGCCGACTTTCCTGACAGCTCGCCTGCATCGACGCTGTGGTCATGGTTCAAGCCTGACGTCGCGATGCAGTGGTCATACGATTCGACGAGCTGAACGGATCGCGCGAATCTCGTCTGGGTCGGAAAATGGATGGGCCAGCCGTTCGAAGACGACCGCCGCGACGTCATGGACGCGATCTTGGTGCCAAATGAGTACGCCAACCGGCGCCTGAACTGGTGCGGCCAGCCGCCGCCATGCTCGCCGGAATAGGCCTCTCTTGGCGGAGTTGAAACTCGCGGTCGATGCGGGTCACGTCGCGTTCCGCAGAGCGGTAGGTCGCGGATGACTGCAGGTCCGGCCCTGCCGGGACCAAGACATCTGGCCTCCTACGTCTGGCTCACCAGTTGCCCGGCGATCTCGGCGGTGATCGCGTCGCCCGTGGCGGCCAGGTCCGCCAGCAACTCGACAGCGCGGGTGCTCCTGTCCACCCCGGGGTGCTGTTTCTCGAAGAGGAGGACGTTGACAATGACGTTCCCGACAAGGGTCGTCTGCGACACTTGGTCAGCGCCGGACTTGTTGGTGCTGGATTTTTCCGCGTTGGCGACGACGTAAGCCGGACCGGACGGAGTCGTGCGTTTGGTCGCCCGGATCGCCGAGGAGAAGTTCGCTCTGCTCGTGTCGTACTCGAGGCCCTGGTTGAAATACTGCTCGGCGGCCTGTCGCGCGGTGTCGGGACCGTGGTAGATCATCAGAGCTACGACGACCCATGGTGGGGTGACGTCCGCGGACGACCAGGCGCAGTCGATTCGCTCATAGTCGCGCTGCTTCGGCGAACGGATCCCCTCGGCCTTGTGGGAACTGGTGAACCTCACGGCCTCCGGGGATGTCAGCGTGGGGCACTCGCCGCTCAGGCCGGTGTAGTACGCGGGCGCCGCGGATGGCGACGCCGGCACCGGCGCCGGACCGGCCTGGTGCCCGGCAGCACAGCCGGTCACCGCCGCCAGCGTTGCGGCGGTCCACAGGGTTGGCCAAGATCGACTCACGCGGCGATTCTACGGGATGACGGAAGGCCCCTTGGGGCCGAGCGGGGATGGGCAATCATCACGTAGGCGTCGAAGTAGACGCCCTTGACCGGTCCGGCGAGTTTCGTGATGTCCCAGCTGTAGACCTGCCGGGGGGCGTCGGCGACCAGCTCGGGACGGGTCCGGGCCGGATGCCGGGCCTGCCGGCGCCGTTCGCGGACCTGTTCGTGTTCACGCAGCAGCCGGTACATCGTGGCGATCGAGCCCACGTAGACGCCCTGGTCCAGCAGCGCCGCGTAGATCTGCGCCGGGGCGGCGTCGACGAACTGCGCACTGTTCAACAACCTCAGTACCTGCTCACGCTCGGCCGCGGTGAGCGCGTTCGCCGGTGCCCGCCGGGCAGGCCGTGACGGTGCCGGGCGGTGCCGGTCCCGATCCGCGCTGGACCGGGCGATCCCGGTCAGCCGCTTCGCCTCCCGCGTCGTAATCTTCACGCTGGTCAGCTGGCGGTAGGTGTCCATCAGCGCTTGCCGAGCCCGAACACGTCCGGACCGTCCGGCTCGCTCCTGGAGATGTCCTCCAAGAGCTCTCGCGCTTTTCCCATGATCGTCAACGCCGTCTCCGTCCGCGCCAGCTTCGCCTGCGCCAGCTGCAGCTCACGCCGCAACCGGGCGATCTCGGCCTGTTCCGCCGACGGCCGCCCGACGGTCTCACCAGCGGGTTTGCCCTGCAACAGCCCGGCATCACGGGCCGGCGCCACTCCGACATCAACGATGAGTACAAGCCCTCACAGCGCAGGAACGCCCCGCCCTCACCGGCCTCCACAGCCTGCTCGTAGCGGGTCAGCAGGTCCAGCTTCTGCCCGGGAGTAGCGGCGCGGTCGAAGGCAACGTCTGCAGACTCAAGACGATCAAGCGTCAGATGTACGGCCGGGCGAATTTCGATCTTCTGCGCCGCCGCGTGATTCTCGCCGAATAGGCCATGATCACGAACTTTGTGCCAGAGCCTCTCGGACTCTGGCGCACATTCCGTGAAAGGTGCTGAGCATCTCGGTTCGTGGAGGCGACGCGTGCGCAGACGAGGGCCTCTCCTCGGTCATCGTCCCTGCCGACTGGTCGACCGCGGGGATCTGGAAGCTCAGGACGCTTACCGCCTTCTCGAGCAGCTGGAACGCTGGGTCCTCGAACACGCGGATAGACACGTTCAGCCCTACCGAACCACGCAGGGCGAGACAACGCCACGGGGGCAGACCGAAGCAGCCCGACGCCTCAGCGACGAACTCAACCAGGAGTAAGCCCTCAGAAGGTTGTCTCGACCCCGGCTGCCTTGCAGAGGGCGTTGAGGTCCTTGCCGGCTTTCGCTGTTTCCGGGGAGTCGATGGCGGTCGCCGGGTCCTTGTCGTTGGAGGCCTTGAGGGCCGCGTCGATGTTCGCCTTGAGGGCCGCGGCGACCTCGTCGCTCGCACCCTCGGAGGCCTTGGTCAAGTCGTCCGCGAGGTCGATGAGCATCGCCTTGGCATCGGTGGGGGAGATTTCGGTGACACCGGACTGGGCCAGACTGAGAAGCGCGTTCTTGAAGGACTTGACCGCCCTTTCTGCCTGTTCGCAGGTCACCGTGTCGGCGTTCCTGGCAGGGGCGGCGGAAGCGGCGGCCTCGGTTGCAGCGGCCGAGGCGGTCGCGGTGGTGGTGGCGGTGGCTGCCGCCGTCTCGGTCTCCTCGCCGCATGCGGCCAGGCTCATCATGGAAACGCCGGCCAGGACGGCGGAGGCAACTCGGATAGCAATCACGCGCCGGGATGCTAGATGATCAAGAGGTCAAGATCAACTGAATGTAGCTGTACCTGCCGATGCGTGTACCGCCGATGATGGACGCGTGCGTTCATCATCGGCGTGGGTCGCCGTTGGCTGGCCGGGTTCGTCCGAGGTCGACGGTCCGTGGACGAGCCGGGCCGATCTGGCCGAACCAGGCGTGACACGCGTCGTTCACACCGGTGACGACGCAGTCATGCGAACTCGACGTCCGCCGAAAGGGCTGTCTGAGCCGGTGCCATCGCCAGCGAGTGGCTCCGACCGGGTAATCGGACGGCTCGCGAGCGGGGCAGTCGGCGGGTGACGACCGTGCCGAAGATCTTGTCGGCCAGGGTTGCTCGCTGGTGGTTGATGGTTCGGGAGGTGCGTGTCTAGCCCCGTACTTCGCACATGCTTTGGAGTGAACGGCCGTCACTCTGATCAAGATCGATGTGTTGGTCGGGTATGGGTGTAGCAGGTGCTCCT
>NZ_JBEZZR010000012.1:0-214815 GCF_040639325.1 Actinoplanes sp. NPDC023936
TTCTTCGTCTGGATCGGCACCATGTGGCGCGGCCAGATCAGCTTCGAGTCGCCGATGCTCTTCGCGATCGGCTTCATGGTGACGTTCCTCTTCGGCGGTCTCTCCGGTGTGCTGCTCGCCGCGCCGCCGATCGACTTCCATGTCTCCGACTCGTACTTCGTGATCGCGCACTTCCACTACGTGCTGTTCGGCACGATCGTGTTCGCGGTCTTCTCCGGCATCTACTTCTGGTTCCCGAAGATGTTCGGCCGGATGCTCGACGAGCGGCTCGCCAAGATTCACTTCTGGCTGACCTTCATCGGCTTCCACGCGACGTTCCTGGTGCAGCACTGGCTGGGCACGAAGGGCATGCCCCGGCGGTACGCGGACTACCTGCCGAGCGACGGGTTCACCTTCCTGAACACGTTCTCGACGATCGGCTCGTTCGTCCTCGGCCTGTCGACCCTGCCGTTCATCTACAACGTGTGGAAGTCCTACAAGGTCGGCAAGGTCACCAACGCCAACGACCCGTGGGGTCACGGCAACTCGCTCGAGTGGGCCACCACCACCCCGCCGCCGCTGCGCAACTTCGACCGGATGCCGCGGATCCGCTCCGAGCGTCCCGCCTTCGACGAGAAGTTCCCGGAGCTGGCCGCCGGTCACTCGCTCGCCGGCCCGCCCGAGGGTGGCGCCCGGCCGCTGACCGCCGAGTCCGACGGTGGCGCGACCTACAAGGAAGATCAGAGCTAGTTTTTCCTGCGACACGGGCCGGCCCTTCGGGGCCGGCCCGTTCGCGTTTCCGCCGTGTTACGTGACCCTCGTTAAACCCGGTGGTTTCTTGTCGTACCTCTGGGGGAGGATCGGCGGCGGAGGTCAGGATCGTCATGTTGCTCACGCCTTACCGGGAAACCCTCGCCCTGCCGAAGATCCCGTCGTTGCTCGTGGTCGCCACGCTCGCCCGCATCCCGATCGCGGCCGCCGCGGTGGTGCTCACGCTGCACGTCGTGACCGACCTCGGCCGGGGTTACGGTGCGGCCGGTCTGGTCGGCGCGGCCGCCACGATCGGCGGCTCGGTCGGTGCGCCGGTGATGGGCCGTCTCATCGACAGGCGTGGGCTGCGGCCGGTGCTCGTGCTCACCACCGTGGCCGAGGTGATCTATTGGCTGGTGGCGCAGTCCTTGCCGTACTGGGCACTTCTCCCGGTCGCCGTGGTCGGCGGATTCCTGGCCCTGCCGGCTTTCTCGGTGGCCCGGCAGTCGATCGCCGCCCTGACCCCCGAGTCGCATCGGCTGCCCGCCTTCGCCCTCGACTCGATCACCACCGAGATGTCGTTCATGGCCGGGCCCGCGCTCGGCGTGCTGATCGCCACCAGCGCCGGCCCGCGGGTCGCCATGCTCGCCCTGGCCGGCGGCATCCTCCTCTCCGGCCTCGGCCTCTGGCTGCTCAACCCGCCCACCCGGGCCGCGCACGAGAAGCCCGTCGCGAGCGGCGAGCAGGTGCCGCGGCGCAGCTGGCTGAGCCCGCGCTTCGTCGCCATCCTCGCCGTCACGATGGCCGCCACCCTGGTGCTCTCCGGCACCGACGTGGCGGTGGTCGCCGTGCTGCGCGAGTCCGGCGAGGTGCACTGGACAGGTGCGGTGCTCTCGCTGTGGGCGTTCTTCTCCCTGCTGGGCGGTTTCGCGTACGGGACGATCCGTCGCGGCCTGCCCGCCCTGGCCCTGTTCGCCCCGATGGCGCTGCTCACCATCCCGGTCGGCCTCGGCGGCGACCACTGGTGGTTGCTCGCCCTGCTGCTCATCCCGGCCGGCGCCCTCTGCGCCCCGACGATCACCGCCAGCTCCGACGCGATCAGCCGCATGATCCCGGCGGCGGCCCGCGGCGAGGCGATGGGCATGCACAACTCGGCCCTCACCGTCGGCGTCGCCCTGGGCGGTCCGCTGGCCGGCCTGGCGATCGACACGAAGGGCGCGGCGTGGGGTTTCGTGGCGGTGGGCGCGGTGGGCGTGCTGGTGGCCCTGGTCGTCCTGCCCGCCGAGCTCCGCCGCCGCGGCCGCGAAACCCCGGAGCCGCCCCTCCCTGAGCCGCCGGTCGTGGGGCCGGCTCACGCTGCGCCGCCGACTCTTGCGGAGCCGGCCCTCGCCGCGCCGCCGGTTGCCGCGCCGCCGGTTGCCGCGCCGCCGGTTGCCGCGCCGCCGGTTGCCGCGCCGCCGGGCGCCGGTCTCGACGACTTGCCCGCTCGCGCCGGCCTCCGTCACCACGACTGAAGTCGCCGCCTGCCGCTTTCTCGCTCTCTCTGCCGCGCCCTGGCACGCGCCTTCCGATCCGGTAACCGGCGTGCGCTACGGCTCGCGTCGGTCCGAGGGCATGTCGCGTCGGCCTGGGGGCACGTCGCCTCGGTCCGGGCACGTCTCGCTGGCGGGGGCAGGTCGCGTGGCGGAGGGCGTCGCGTTGGCCCCGAGCGCGCCTGGCGTTGGCGGGGCGGGTGGCCTCGGTCCGGGGGCGCCTGGCCTGCCTCGGTCCGAGGGCGCCTGGCGTCGGGCCGAGGACGTTCGGCCGGAGCGATCTCGGCGTGATCGTCACGCGGAGTGGCGCGATTGTTGGGCAACGAGCGGCATTGCGGAATCTGGTGGATGCTCCGGGCCCCGCCACATTCCGCACACCCCGCACTGCTTTCACCCAGCCCGTGACGCTCTGTGACGCCGGGAGCCGATCGGCCCTGGAGGGGTGCGACCCCGCAGCCCGTGTGCCGACTGGATCACCACCGGCGGGTGGCTCAGGCGGGGCGCCGCTCGATCGGGGTGTCGTTGGTCGGGGCTGTGGACCACGTGAGGATCGACGGCCACGGTCCGTAACCCGACTCGTGGTTCAGGTGTTCGGCGCCCGGCAGGATGTCCGTCGGCACGCCGAGCGGATCGCCGTACACGGCGGTGATGTCCTCCGGGAAGTACGGGTCGTTGTCGCTGCCCACCAGCCTGGTGTAGTGGGACGCCGCCCGCAGGTCGGCGGGCGTCACGGCCGGCGGGGCGAAGCCGGCGATCTCGGGGTGGCTCAGCGTGACCGACGGCGACGGCGGCGCGACCAGGACCACCCGGTCGACCGGCAGTGGCACCTCGGAGCGGGCGGCCGCGTTCAGCCAGAGCAGGCAGCCGAGGCTGTGGCAGAGGACCGTGCGCCGCGTGCCGGGCATCGCGGCGACCCGGGTACGCAGTTCGGCCAGCCATTCCTCGAGCACCGGGAAGTCCGGGTTCGGCAACTGGGGGTAGTCGACCGAGTGGCCCAGCGCGGTCAGCTCGCCGGCCAGCCAGTGCTGCCAGTGTTCGGGTGGGCGGCGGTTCTGCCAGCCGTGCAGCAGGAGGAAGCTCTGGTCGCTCATCCGTTGATCATGACGGTTGGGCGGTGCGGCGGTAGGCGCGGTTCCAGTGGTCAGGACGGCTGGCCGGTGAAGAACGGTAGGCACGGTTCCAAGCCGGTCACGGTGACCGCAGGTCGATCCTCCGACGCCCACCTGTCCCGGGACAGGCGCAGCCGGTGGGAGATCAGGGCCTCGCCGGCACGGGCGTCGATCGAGATGCCGTCCGGTTCGTACCCCAGCTTGCGGGACACCGCCTGGGAGGCGAGATTGTCCTGGAAGACATCGGTACGCGCGGACGCGGCGCCGAGGTGGTCGAAGGCGAGGGCGAGCAGCCCGGTCCGCGCCTCGGTGCCGTAACCCTTGCCGTGATGGTCCAGGCCGAGCCACGACCAGGTGGTGACCTGCCGGGCGACGGGGAAGTCGCGGGCCAGCAGGGCGACCATGCCGAGAGGCCGGCCGCCCGCGAAGACGCCGAGCGGCAGCTCCCACGAGGCGGTCTTCCAGGCGGACTGAGAACGCCACTGCCCGGTCAGCACCGCCCGGGCGCGCCCGGCCGGGGTGCCGTCGCCCCACGGTGTCAGGAACGGCTCTTCGCCCGGGCGGTAGGCGCCCCCGGCGGCCACCCCGGCGAGGGCGGTCAGTTCACCCTCGCGGGGCAGGCGCAGTTCCAGGCGTGCGGTGCGGATCACCAGGCCGAACAGCGGCCAGAGATCGACGAGGTCAAGACCGGCCGGGAGGTCAGCGCCGGCTGGAAGGCCAGCGTCGGCTGGGAGGTCAGGCGTCGACAACCGGTGAACCCGTCGTCGCGATCGAGGCGGCGTGCAGCTGCTCCAGGGCGGCCTCGGTGGTGGCCCGGGCCACTCCGGCGGTCAGTTCGAGGACCACGGTGGTGGTGAAACCGGCCGCGGCGGCGTCGAGTGCGGTAGCCCGTACGCAATGGTCTGTCGCGATGCCCACCACCTCGACGTCGGTGACTCCCTTGCCCCGCAGCCAGTCCGCGAGGGTTTCGCCGGCCTCGGTCCGGCCTTCGAAGCCGGAGTAGGCCGCCTGGTACTCGCCCTTGCGGAAGACCGCCTCGATCCGGTCGGTGGCGAGCTCCGGGTGGAAGTCGGAGCCGCCGGAGCCGGCCACGCAGTGCACCGGCCACGAGTCGACGAAGTCGGGTGTCTCGCTGAAGTGCGAGCCCGGGTCGATGTGCCAGTCCTTGGTGGCGACCACGTGGTCCCAGCGCTCGCCGGCCTTGGCGAGCACCAGCGAGATGCCCTTGGCGACCGCGGCGCCGCCGGACACGGCGAGCGAGCCGCCCTCGCAGAAGTCGTTCTGCACGTCGACGATGATCAGCGCGCGAGACATGAGAGCCCCTCTTATGCGGTAGGAACGATGACGACGGGGATGGCGGGATCGCCGGCGGAGAGCTTGAGGCCCTCCCACGGGATGGAGATCAGGCACTGCCGCAGGTGCTCGCGGGACTCGGCCAGCGTGGGCAGCGGCTGCACCTGGCCGGACGCGATGAAGGTGTGCTGCAGCAGGCGGTCGCCGGCCTGGTGGTCGGGCAGGCCCTTGGAGTAGATGATCTCCTCGATGGCGGTGCCGGTGGGCTTGTGGCGGCGGACCGCGGTCTTGCGGCCGCCGACCGTCGCCTTGTTCTCCGAGCGTTTCACGACCGGGCGGCTCTCCACCTCGACCAGCTTGTAGACCAGGCCGGCGGTGGGCGCTCCGGAGCCGGTGACGACGGCGGTGCCGGCGCCGTACATGTCGACCGGCTCGGCGGCGAGGGTGGCGATCGAGTACTCGTCCATGTCGCCCGAGACGATGATTTTGGTCTCCGTGGCGCCCAGCGAGTCGAGCAGCTCGCGGGAGTGCTGGGCCAGCACCGACAGGTCGCCGGAGTCGATCCGCACGGCCCGCAGGTCGGGACCGGCGACCGCGATCGCGTTGCGGATGCCCTGGCTGATGTCGTACGTGTCGACGAGCAGCGTGGTGTTCTTGCCGAGCGCCGCCACCTGGGAGCCGAAGGCGGTCGGCTCGTCGTCGTGCAGCAGCGTGAACGCGTGCGCGGAGGTGCCGGTGGTGGGGATGCCGTAGCACCGGCCGGCCGCGAGGTTCGACGTCGAGGCGAAACCGGCCAGGTACGCCGCCCGGGCCGCGGCGACAGCGGCGTGCTCGTGGGTCCGGCGCGAGCCCATCTCGATGATCGGCCGGCCGCGGGCCGCGGTGACCATGCGGGCCGCGCCAGCCGCGATCGCGCTGTCGTGGTTGAGCACCGACAGGATCAGCGTCTCCAGCACCACACACTCGGCGAACGTGCCGGAAACGGTCAGGATCGGTGATCCGGGGAAGAAGAGCTCACCCTCCGCGTACCCCTCGATGTCGCCGGTGAAGCGGTAGTTCGCCAGCCAGGTCGCGGTCGTCTCGTCGACCACGCCGGACGAGCGCAGATGATCCACATCGGCGGGGTCGAACCGGAAATCCTTGATCAGCTGGATCAGGCGGCCGGTGCCGGCCACCACCCCGTACCTCCGGCCGGTGGGCAGGCGCCGGGCGAAGACCTCGAAGACGCAACTCCGCGCGGCGGTGCCGTCCTTGAGCGCGGCGCTGATCATGGTCAGCTCGTAGTGATCCGTCATCAAGGCGGGGGTGCTGGTCTCCACGGCCCTACCCTATTGCGCCGGACGCGGATCTGCGGCGCGCGGGCACCGAACGGGTGTTGACCTGCGGTTCGGTGCTCCGGTTCACCGATCCGCCGAATCCGGTGGCAACATGGGGGCATGGCGTTACCACAGGTTGCTCCCGTCGAGACGCCGGAGATCAAGGAAGAACCGGCTGCTGACCGGCCTTGGGTGACGATCGTCTGGGACGATCCGGTCAACCTGATGTCGTACGTGACCTGGGTCTTTCAAAAGCTCTTCGGCTACAGCAAGGAGAAAGCGGAGCAGCTGATGATGGACGTGCACACGAAGGGCAAAGCGGTGGTCTCCACCGGTGCCCGGGAGCGCATGGAAATGGACGCCAACCAACTGCACGGATACGGTCTCTGGGCCACGGTCGACCGGGCCTGAGGTCCGACAAAGCGGGTGGGGAAGAGCATGTTCCGACGCATCGGCGGCCAGTGTGTGGCCACCTTCGAGCACGACGAGGTTCGTGTGCTGCGGAAAGTGGCGGCCGAGGTGGTGGGCCTGCTGACCGACGGCATGGACCACACCGACCCGGTGGTGTCCCGCCTCTTCCCGGACATCTATCCGGACCGGCCGGAGGACTCGAGTGAGTTCCGGCTCTACACCGAGAGCGACCTCAAGACCAGCAAGATCGATCAGGCGGGCGCGATTCTCGCGGCCCTGCCGGACGAGGGCGAGGGCGAGGTGCGGCTGGACGGTGAGGCCGCCGAGGCCTGGCTCCGTGCGATAAACGACGCCCGGCTCGCGATGGGCACCCGGCTCGAGATCCGGGCCGATACCGACCTCGCCGAGGAACTGGACGAAGCGGTCCTGGAGGACCCCGGATCCAGCCGGGTTTTCCAGCTCTCCGTCTATGCGTACCTGGGCTATCTCCAGGAGTCCCTGCTGAACGTTTTGCCGGATATGAAGTAACGCCAGGTGTGGGGACCGCCACCCCCGGTGGCCCGAAATACTTCGGTAATGTGAACGCCGTGCTGACCATCGACAAGGCGATCATCGACGCGATCGTCGCCCACGCCCGCCGGGATCACCCGGACGAGGCCTGCGGCGTCGTCGCCGGGCCGATCGGCAGTGACGTTCCCCGCCGGCACATCGCGATGGACAACGCGGCCCGCTCGATGACGTTCTACGAGTTCGACTCGATGGAGCAGTTGCGGGTCTGGCGCGAGATGGACGACAACGACGAGGAGCCGGTGGTCATCTACCACTCGCACACCGCCACGGAGGCGTTCCCGTCCCGCACCGACATCTCGTTCGCAGGTGAGCCGAACGCGCACTATCTCCTCGTCTCGACACGTGAGCCGGATGTGGAGGAGATCCGCTCGTTCCGTATCGTGGACGGTGTGGTGACCGAAGAAGAGGTCAACATCGTGGATGCGACGGTGGACGCGTGAAGGTGAGTGCCGTGCAGTCGTACATGTTCGGGCAGAGCCCGGTGTCGGTGGTCTACGAGTGTCGCTGAGCGACCGTCCCGACCCGCTTTGCCCTTCTTCGTGAACGACACTCTCTAGGAGCATTGACAGTCATGGCTATCGAAGTTCGCGTTCCCACCATCCTGCGCAGCTACACCGGCGGTTCCAAGGTCGTCGAGGGTGCGGGTGACACGCTCTCCGGCCTGATCGACGATCTGGACGCCAAGCACAACGGACTCAAGGGCCGGCTCATCACGCCCGAGGGCGGCCTGCACCGGTTCGTCAACATCTACGTGAACGACGAGGACGTCCGGTTCCTCGGCGCGCTCGACGCGAAGGTGAAGGACGGCGACTCGATCACCATCCTGCCGGCCGTCGCCGGTGGCGCCCTGGGCTTCGCGGCCGCGGCCGCGCTCTTCGGCTCTCTCTGATCCTTCCCCGCCCCTAAAACGGATTAAAGGCGGATAAAATGGCTCGTTTCGAGAGCCTGCTCGACGCGTGCGGGGGCACGCCGCTCGTCGGCCTGCCCCGGCTCTCCCCGGCGGTGCCCGAAGGGGCGCCGCCGGTGCGGCTGTGGGCCAAGCTGGAGGACCGGAACCCGACCGGAAGCATCAAGGACCGCGCCGCGCTGTTCATGGTGCGCGAGGCTGAGGAGACCGGGCACCTGCGTCCCGGCGACACCATCCTGGAGCCGACCAGCGGGAACACCGGCATCGCGCTCGCCATGGTGGCGAAACTGCGGGGGTACCGGCTGGTCTGCGTGATGCCGGAGAACGTGTCGGCGGAACGCGTCCAGCTGCTCCGCATGTACGGCGCTGAGATCATCTTCTCGCCGGCCGCCGGTGGCTCGAACCAGGCGGTGGCGACCGCGAAGCAGATCGCCGCCGAGCACCCCGACTGGAAGATGCTCTACCAGTACGGCAACCCGGCGAACGCCCGCGCGCACTACGAGACCACCGGTCCCGAGCTGCTGCACGACCTGCCGACGATCACGCACTTCGTGGCCGGCCTGGGCACCACCGGCACGCTGATGGGCACCGGCCGGTTCCTGCGGGAGAAGGTCGACGGCATCCAGATCGTCGCGGCCGAGCCACGGTACGGCGAACTCGTCTACGGCCTGCGCAACATCGACGAGGGTTACGTTCCCGAGCTGTACGACGCCTCGGTGCTGGACCGGCGGTTCTCGGTCGGCACCCGGGACGCGGTGTTGCGTACCCGTCAGCTGGTCGAGGTCGAGGGCATCTTCGCCGGGTTCTCCAGCGGCGCGATCCTGCACGCGGCGCTCGCCGTGGCGCACGAGGCGGTCCGCGAGGGCCGCCGGGCCGACGTGGCGTTCGTGATCGCCGACGGCGGCTGGAAATACCTGTCGACGGGCGCGTACGGCGGCACGCTGAACGACGCCGAAGAGGCCCTCGAAGGCCAGCTCTGGGCGTGATTTCTCCAAGCTCGCTGATCTAGGAGAACGGCACCTAGTAGGACAGGGCCACCGCCACCGCGGCGGCCATCGGCGGCGCGGCCGCGATCAGCAGCCACCACGGCAGATTCCGCTCGTGGATGGCGAGGAACGCGGCCGCTGTCAGCACGACGCTGAGCAGCGTCAGCAGTCCCAGCACCGGCAGGTACCAGCCGGGCGCGCCGCCGAAGACCGCCACCACCGCGTACAGGCCGACGCCGACGCCGGTGAGGCCGAGGGCGGTGCCGTAGAGCGCCATCGCCAGCATCCGGGCCGCGCCGGGCGGCGGATCCTCCGGCGCCGGGAAGCGGAAGACCGCCGGATCCCCGGCGAAAAGTGCGGGCGCGGCAGGGGTGGTGCGAGCCGGTTCGACCGCGGTCACGGCGCCTCCATCAGATGACCTTCGACGTACTACCCTGAGCAACGCCGACGGGTCACTGGACGTAACGAGATAATTCGTGATGACCGAGGTCACGGCGGTTGTGATGTGCGTTGTCGATTTCGCGACAAATCGATCAGTTGTTTACGCGAAGCACTGGTCGGGGCGTACGCTTCGCTCCGTGATTGACTGGTCTGACAAGTCCAGCGCGGACCGGTCGGGTGGGGCGTGGGCGACCGGGTGTTGTTCGACCCGACGTGAGTCAGAGGAAACCGCATGCGACTAACCGTTCTCGGTTGTGCCGGCAGTTTCCCCGGCCCCGAGTCGGCGTGTTCGGCCTATCTCGTGGAGGCCGAGGGGTACCGGCTCTTGATCGACTTCGGTTCCGGTTCGTTGTCCGCGTTGCAGCGGTACTCGGATATGCGCAGGGTCGACGCGATCCTTCTGACCCACCTGCACTGTGATCACATGCTCGACGCGTGTACGTACGTGGTGGTTCGCCGTTACGACCCGGCCGGGCCGCTGCCGCCGGTGCCGGTCTACGCGCCGCTGGGCGCCGCCGAGCGCATCGCGGCCGCCTACAGCACCGAGGGCGAGCCGGTCGATGACGTCTACACCTTCTACGGGTTGCAGCCCGGCACGTTCCCGATCGGCCCGCTGACGGTCACCGTCGATCGGGTCAACCACCCGGTGGAGACGTACGGGGTGCGGATCGAGCACAACGGGCGCGTGATCGCGTACTCGTCGGACACCGCGCCGTGCGAGGCCCTGCTGCGGCTCGCCGCGGGCGCCGATCTGTTCCTCTGTGAGGCGAGTTACCTCGATGGCGCGCCCAACCCCCCTGACCTGCACCTCACCGGGGGCGAAGCGGGTGAAGCGGCCACCAAGGCGGACGTCGGACGACTGCTTCTGACCCATTTGGTGCCGGCTTGGGCCAGCGAGGCATCTATTGTGGAGGCGGCCAGCGCCGCGTACGCGGGACCGGTCGAAGTCGTCCGTCCCGGGGCCAGATACGATCTCTGAGCCGATGTACGGGGGCGGGGTCGGCTGCATCGATGCACCACGTGTCGTGATCTTGGAGTTGTCGCATTGCGCATCGTTCGCCTGGCCAACTTCGTCACGGTCCACACCGGTGGCCTGCGCACCGCTCTGCGGCAGCTCGGCCGCGGCTACAAGGCCGCCGGCCACGAACCAGTCCTGATCATTCCGGGCCGTCGTCACTCGGACAAGATGACCAAGCAGGGCCGGGTCATCACCCTTCCCAGCGCCCCGCTGCCGCGCACCGGCGGCTACCGCGTCCTGGCCGGCCGCAGCGAGCTCACCCGGCTCCTGGACAGCCTGGAGCCGGACCGGATCGAGGTCTCCGACCGGACCACCCTGCGCTGGACCGGCAACTGGGCCCGGCAGCGCGGCGTGCGCTCGATGATGGTGTCCCACGAGAGCCTGGCCGGCGTGCTCGGCGTCTGGGGCATGCCGAAACGTGACGCGCTCGCCGACCGGTTCAACCGGCGCACCGCCGAGGCGTTCGACACGATCGTCTGCACCACCGGGTTCGCTGCCGCCGAGTTCCGCCGGCTGGACGTGCCGAACCTGGTCGAGGTGCCGCTCGGCGTCGATCTCAACCTGTTCCACCCGAGCCGGATGGACGTCAGCGTGCGCTCGCGGTACGCCCGGCCGGACGAGCTGCTGCTGGTCTACTGCAGCCGGCTCTCCGCGGCCAAACGGCCCGAGCTCGCTGTCGACGCGGTCGCCGCGCTGCGCAACGGCAAGATCCCGGCGGTCCTGGTGATGGCGGGGGACGGCACCCGGCGTACCGCGCTGGCGTACCGGGCGGCCCGGCTGCCGGTCCGGTTCGCCGGCCACATCTCCGATCGAGCCGACGTGGCCGCCCTGCTGGCCAGCGCGGACGTGACGATCGCGCCCGGACCGGTGGAGACGTTCGGCCTGGCCGCGCTGGAGTCACTGGCCTGCGGCACCCCGGTCGTGGTGAACGAGCAGAGCGCCCTGCCCGAGGTGGTCGGCAACGCCGGCATCGCGGTGCCGGGCACCGCCGACGCGATCGCCGACGCGGTCAGCTCCCTGATGGAGCGGCCGCGGGTGGAGCGCCGGGCCGCGGCCCGGGCCCGCGCCGAGCACTTCGGCTGGCCGGCCTCGGTGGAGGGCTTCCTGCGGGCGCACGGCGCGCTTCCGGCGGCCGTGCCGGCCGCGGCGCGGGCGGTCGTGCCGCTGCGCCCGGCGGTGCCGTGGGCGCGTTCACCGCTGCCGCCGGCCCGCAAGCCCGGGGCGGACGAAGCCGGCGCGGCCCGTTACGCATAGGGTTGGGGGCATGGCGCGACCCGACGGCCGAGCGGCCGACCAGCTGCGACCGGTGACGCTTTCCCGGCATTGGAGCATCCACCCCGAGGGCTCGGTCCTGGTGGAGTTCGGCAACACCCGGGTGCTCTGCACCGCGAGTGTCACCGAGGGGGTGCCACGCTGGCGCAAGGGCTCCGGCCTCGGCTGGGTGACCGCCGAGTACTCGATGCTCCCCCGCGCCACGAACACCCGCGGCGACCGGGAGAGCGTCAAGGGCAAGCTCGGCGGCCGGACGCAGGAGATCTCCCGCCTGATCGGCCGCAGCCTGCGCGCCTGCATCGATCTCAAGGCGCTCGGCGAGAACTCGATCGTCCTGGACTGCGACGTCCTGCAGGCCGACGGCGGCACCCGCACCGCCGCGATCACCGGGGCCTACGTCGCGCTGCACGACGCGGTGACCTGGCTGGCCGAGCGCAAGTCGCTCGCCGGCAAGGTGGAGAAGGTGCTGCACACCTCGATCCAGGCGGTCAGCGTCGGCATCATCGACGGCGAGGCGCGGCTGGACCTGATGTACGACGAGGACGTGTCCGCCGAGGTGGACATGAACGTGGTGTGCACCGCCGCCGGCGACTTCGTCGAGGTTCAGGGAACGGGGGAGAACGGCGTGTTCAAACGGGCCCAGATGGACGCCATGCTCGATCTCGGCGTGCTCGGATGCGCCGAGCTCGCCGCCGCGCAGCAGAAGGCCCTCGCATGAGCGCCCGGCTGCTGCTCGCCACCGGCAATCAGAAGAAGCTCGCCGAACTGCAGCGCATCCTGGACGCCGCGCTCGGCCTGGCCCAGGTGGAGCTGGCCGGCCTCGGTGACTTCCCCGGCTACCCGGACGTGCCGGAGACCGGTCTCACCTTCGGCGAGAACGCCCTGATCAAGGCGCGGGAGGGCGCGAAGCGGACCGGTCTGCCCACGGTGGCCGACGACTCCGGCATCGCGGTGAATGCGCTGAACGGCATGCCCGGCGTCTTCAGCGCCCGCTGGTCCGGCAAGCACGGCGACGACAAGGCCAACCTGGACCTGCTGCTGGCGCAGATCGACGACGTCCCGGACGAGCACCGGGGCGGCGCGTTCGTCTGCGCGGCCGCGCTGGTCCTGCCGAACGGCCGGGAGCACCTGGTCGAGGGCCGGCAGACCGGGCGGCTGCTGCGCAGCCGTCGCGGCGAGGGCGGCTTCGGCTACGACCCGATCTTCGTGGGCGACGGCCAGCAGCGGACCAACGCGGAGCTGAGCCCGGCCGAGAAGGACGCGATCAGCCACCGGGGCAAGGCGTTCCGCGAGCTCGCCAAGGTCATCGCCAAGGAACTGCCCCGCTAGACCCGGCGTGGGGTTGCGCCAGGCGTCCCGGTCACGCTCCCGCTCGGGTACGTGTCCCCGCCGTCCCGCAACCCCACGCCGTCGCAGATCGAAAGATCAACCCGTCGCAGATCGAAAGATCAACCCGTCGCAGATCGAAAGATCAGCCGAGCGGGCCGGTCGCTGCCTCGATCGCGGCTCGCAGGGACGGGCCGGCGATCACCTGCCGGGCCTGCTCCAGCACCGGCGCCAGGAAGACGTCCGGTCCCGGGCCGCCGGCGAACGGCTCGACCGCGGCCACCGCGGCCCGGCCCGCCGGTGACGGGGTCAGCGGCGCCCGCAGCTGCAACCCGCGCACCGCCGACAGCAGCTCGACGGCGAGCAGGCTGGTCAGGTTGTCCAGGACGGTCCGGAGCTTCTTCGTGGCCGCCCACCCCATCGAGACGTGGTCCTCCTGCATGCCGCTGGTCGGCAGCGAGTCGACCGAGGCGGGTGCGGCGAGCCGCCGGTTCTCCGCGACGATGCCGGCCGCCGTGTACTGCGCGATCATCAGACCGGAGTTGACCCCGGCGTCGGGGGAGAGGAACGGCGGCAGGTCGCGGGAGCGGGTCACGTCGAGCAGCCGGTCCACCCGGCGCTCGGCGATCGCGCCCACCTCGGCGGCGGCGATGGCCAGGTAGTCGGCGGCGAAGCCGAGCGGCGCGCCGTGGAAGTTGCCGGTGGACTCGACCCGGCCGTCCGGCAGCACCACGGGGTTGTCCACGACGGACATCAGCTCGCGCGAGCTGACCAGCTCAACGAAGTCGAGCGTGTCCCGGGCCGCGCCCGCCACCTGCGGCGCGCACCGCATCGAGTACGCGTCCTGCACCGCGTGCGCCAGGTCGTCCCGGTGCGAGTCCATGATCGCGGAGTCCTGCAGCAGCCGGTGGATGTTCGCGGCCGAGGCGGCCTGGCCGGGGTGCGGGCGGATGCTGTGCAGCTCGGGCAGGAAGGGCCGTTCGGAGCCGAGCATCGCCTCGATCGCCAGGGCCGTGGTGACGTCGGCCATCGCGAACAGATGCCGGGCGTCGGAGATCGCCAGCAGCAGCATGCCGAGCATGCCGTCGGTGCCGTTGATCAGCGCGAGGCCCTCCTTGGCGGCCAGGTCCAGCGGGCGCAGGCCGGCGGTGCGCAGCGCCTCGGCGGCGGCGATCCGGGAGCCGTCCTTGCCGAGCACCCAGCCCTCGCCGAGCAGCACGATCGCGCAGTGCGCCAGCGGCGCGAGATCGCCGGAGGCGCCGAGCGAGCCGTGTTCCGGCACCCACGGGGTGATGCCGTGGTTGAGCAGGTCGACGAGGCCCTGGGCGAGCAGCGGCCGGACCCCGGAGCGGCCCATCGCGAGCGACCGGACCCGTAGCAGCATCATCGCCCGGACCACCTCGCGCGGCATCGGCGCCCCGATGCCGGCGGCGTGCGAGCGGATCAGCGCGTGCTGGAGCTCGGCACGGCGTTCCGGGGCGATCGAGGTGCTGGCGAGCGCGCCGAACCCGGTGGAGACGCCGTAGACCGGGCGTCCGGACGCCTCGATGCCGTCGACGATGGCACGGCTGGTGGCCATCGCTTCCCGGGCGGCGGGCGAGATCTCGACGTGGGCGTCGCCACGGGCGACGGCGAGGACATCGGCGGGGGTGACCCCGGCAGGCTGAACGGTGACGATCACTGCGGCACTCCGTTGTGCAGAATGGTGCGGATCAGGGGAACACCGGGCCGGTAGGCCAGGTGCAGATGTGAGGGCGCGTCGAGCACGATCAGGTCGGCGCGGGCGCCGGTCCGGACGATGCCGAGGTCGTCGCGGCGCAGGGCAGCGGCGCCACCGGCGGTCGCCGCGAAGACGGCTTCGGCCGGGGTCATCCGCATCTCCCGCACGGCCAGGGCGATGCAGAACGGCATCGAGGACGTGTACGACGAGCCCGGGTTGCAGTCGGTGGCGAGGGCGACGGTGACACCGGCGTCCAGCAGCCGCCGGGCGTCCGGGTAGGGCGAGCGGGTGGAGAACTCGGCGCCGGGCAGCAGCGTGGCGACGGTGTCCGACCCGGCCAGGGCCGCGATGTCGGCGTCGTCCAGGTGCGTGCAGTGGTCGGCGCTGGCGGCGCCGAGCTCGACCGCGAGGCGCACGCCCGGGCCGGGGCCGAGCTGGTTGGCGTGCAGCCGCAGACCCAGGCCGCGCTTCGCGCCGGCGGTCAGGATCGCGCGGGCCTGATCAGCGTCGAACGCGCCGCGTTCGCAGAAGACGTCGACCCACTTCGCGTACGGGGTGGCGGCCTCCAGCATCTCCGAGCGGACCAGGTCCACATAGTCGTCGGCCCGTCCCGCGTATTCGGCCGGCACCACGTGTGCCCCGAGGAACGTGGTCTCTTCCACTATCTCGGCGGCGAGGCGTAGGGAACGTGCTTCTTCGGTGACGCTCAGCCCGTACCCGGACTTGATCTCAATCGTGGTCGTCCCCTGCCGCAGCGCCTCGCCGACCAGGCGCCGCGCGTTGCGGCGCAGATCGTCGTCGGACGCCGCGCGGGTGGCGGCGACGGTCGTCCGAATACCGCCGCCGGTGTACGCCTCCCCGGCCATCCGGGCCCCGAACTCGGCCGCCCGGTCGCCCGCGAAGATCAGGTGAGCGTGGCTGTCGACGAAGCCGGGAAGCACCGCGGCGCCGTCCGCGTCGAGGCGGGAGTCGGCCGCGGGCGCCTGCGAGGACGGGCCGATCCAGGCGATCCGGTCGCCCTCCACCACGACCGCCGCGTCGTGCACGATGCCGAGGTGCGGATCGTTGGTGACGAGCTCACCGATGCCGGTGACCGCGAGGCTCATGAGAACACTCCCGCTATCGCGTCGCGGAGGGCGGCTGGCACGTCGATCGACCGGTGCCGGCCCTCGGCGACGATCCGGCGTCCGTCCACGATCACGTCGGTGACGTCCGCGGCGGTCGCCGCGAAGATCAGCCCGGCCGGGTCGGTGCCGGCGGTCCGGACGCTGTCCAGCGAGACCGCGACCAGGTCGGCCCGTTTCCCGGCGGCGATCTCACCGGCGTCGGCCCAGCCCAGCGACGCGTGTCCGGCGCTGGTGGCCGCGGTCAGCAGCTCGGCGGCGGTGAAGTGCCCGCGCTGCCGGGTGGCGAGCCGCTCGTCGAGTTCGACGCCGCGCGCCTCCTCGAAGATGTCGATCACCGCGTGGCTGTCGCTGCCGAGGGTGAGGATCGCGCCCGCGTCGGCGAGGGCCCGCGCCGGGCCGATGCCGTCGGCCAGGTCCCGTTCGGTGGTGGGGCAGAAGCAGACGTACTGCTCGTCGCCGAGGATCTCGATGTCGGCGGCGCTGAGGTGGGTGGCGTGCACCGCGGTGGTCGTCGGCCGCCAGACGCCCATCGCGTCGAGCAGTTCGGCCGGGGAGCAGCCGTGCACGGCCTGGCAGGCTTCGTTCTCGGCCGGCTGCTCGGAGAGGTGCACGTGCACCGGCAGACCGTCGGTACGCTGCGCGAACGTCGCCATCCCGTCCGCCGGCGCGGCCCGTACCGAGTGCAGCGCCGCGCCGATCCGCACGCCGTCACCGCCGCGCAACTGCTCGAACCTGTGGAACCAGCCGTCGTAGCCGCCGTCGCCGAATCGCCGCTGCACGCCTTCCAGGGGCTTGCCCTCCACCGAGGCGGTCAGATAGACCGCGTCGAGCAGGGTGATCCGGATGCCGGCCTCGCGGGCGGCGGCGATGAGCGCGTGGCCCATCGCGTTCGGGTCGGCGTAGGGGACGCCGTCCGGCCCGTGGTGCAGGTAGTGGAACTCGCCGACGCTGGTGATCCCGGCGAGCGCCATCTCGCCGTAGACCGCGGTGGCGAGGGTGAAGTAACTGTCCGGGTCGAGCCGGCCGGCGACCTGGTACATCAGCTCACGCCAGGTCCAGAAGCTGCCCCGGTCGCCGTGGGTGCGGCCGCGCAGCGCCCGGTGGAACGCGTGCGAGTGGGAGTTGGCGAAGCCCGGAAGCACCAGCCCGTGCAGCGCTTCACCGCTTCGGTCCGCATTCACCGTGACACCGGTGATGCGGTCACCAGCGATGTCGATCCGGACGTTGTGCTGCACCCGCCCGCCGACCCAGGCGTGCGAAGCGTGATAGGTGCTCACGACAACTCCTCCAGCACCGTCGCCAGCGCCTCGATCCCCGCCTCGCAGTCCTCGTCGGTCGCGTGCTCGGCCGGCGCGTGCGACACCCCGGTCGGATTGCGCACGAACAGCATCGCGGTCGGCACGTGCGCGGACAGCACGCCGGCGTCATGCCCGGCGCCGGTCGGCAGGATCGGCGCGTTTCCCAATCCGGCGGCGAGCTGCTTCGCCAGCGCCTCGTCGAACGACACCTCGCCCGTCACCGACTCCGGTGTCACGGTCAGCGACGTGCCGTCCCGCCCGGCCCGCTCGGTGACCTTCCGGACCACGCCGTCGACCAGCCGGTCGAGGGTGCCGGTGTCGGCCGCGCGGGCGTCCAGCCAGCCGCGGACCAGCGACGGGATCGCGTTGGTGGCGTTCGGCTCGACCTGCACCCGGCCGACAGTGGCGTGCGCTCCGGCGAGACGCGCCTCCTTGTTCGCGGCGAGCACGGCGAACGCGAAGGTCAGCATCGGATCGTGCCGGTCGGCCATCCGGGTGGTGCCGGCGTGGTCGCCGACGCCCGCGAAGTCCATCCGCCAGCGCCCGTGCGGCCAGATCGCGCTCGCCACCCCGACCGGCGTCTCCAGCGCCCGTCCCTGCTCGACGTGCAGCTCCACGAAGGCCTTCAAGCCTGCGATCTTGGCAACCTGGGCGCCGTCCGGAACCTTGCCCAGGGCTTCCGCGAAGGAGATCCCGTCGCGATCTTTCAGGGCGCCGGCCTGCTGCGGCGCGATGGCGCCGGTCAGCAGACGAGAACCCAGGCAGGGTACGCCGAATCGCCCGCCCTCCTCCTCGCAGAAGGCCGCGATGGCGATGTCGCGGGACCGGCCGCCCTTTTCGACAAGGTCGAGAGCGAGGAACGCGCTGACGATCCCGAGCGGGCCGTCATAGCCGCCGCCATGGGGAACCGAGTCGAAATGCGAGCCGGTCAGCACCGTACCCGGGGCCCACGGTTCGCCCCGCCATGCGAACAGATTTCCGTTGCCGTCGTCGGTGACCAGCATGTCCCTTCGCGCGGCCTGCGTGCGGAACCAGTCGCGCAGCGTCAGCTCGGGTTCGGTCAGCGCGTACCGCAGGTAACCGCCGCTGTCCGCCCGCCCGACCGGCGCGATCTCGTCCCAGAGTTCCCGGAACGTGCTCATCGGGTCATCGGAATCTGCACGCCACCGGCCGAGTCCGAGTGGTAACCCGCGTCCACGTGCCGCAGCACGCCCGTCGCCGGGTCGTTGGTGAGCACCCGCTCGATCTTCTGACCGGCGAGCGCGGTGCCGTCCGCCACGCAGACCTGACCGGCGTGGATGCTGCGGCCGATGCCGACACCGCCGCCGTGGTGGATGGAGACCCAGCTGGCGCCGCTCGCCGTGTTGACCAGGGCGTTCAGCAGCGGCCAGTCGGCGATCGCGTCGGAGCCGTCGAGCATCGCCTCGGTCTCCCGGTACGGCGAGGCGACCGACCCCGAGTCGAGGTGGTCCCGGCCGATCACGATCGGCGCGGACACCTCGCCCCGGGCCACCATGTCGTTGAAGCGGACACCGGCCTTGTCGCGCTCGCCGTAACCCAGCCAGCAGATCCGGGCCGGCAATCCCTGGAACGCCACCCGCTCGCCGGCCATCTTGATCCAGCGTGCGAGCGGCTCGTTCTCCGGGAAGAGGTCGAGCACGGCCCGGTCGGTGGCGGCGATGTCGGCCGGGTCGCCGGAGAGCGCCGCCCAGCGGAACGGGCCCTTGCCCTCGGCGAAGAGCGGCCGGATGTACGCCGGCACGAACCCGGGGAACGCGAACGCCCGGTCGTACCCGGCCAGTTGCGCCTCGCCGCGGATCGAGTTGCCGTAGTCGAACACCTCGGCACCCGCGTCCATGAACCCGACCATCGCGGCGACCTGCTTCGCCATGCTGGCCCGCGACCGGTCGGTGAACTCCTCCGGCTTGGTCCGCGCCAGTTCGGCGGCGTCCGCCGGCTCCACGCCGACCGGCAGGTAGCTCAGCGGGTCGTGCGCGCTGGTCTGGTCGGTGACGATGTCGATCTCGACGCCGCGGGTGAGCAGCTCGGGGAAGACGACTGCCGCGTTGCCGACGACGCCGATCGACTTCGCGGTCCGCGCGGCCTTGGCCTCCAGCGCCAGCGCGATCGCCTGGTCCAGGTCGTCGGCGATGACGTCCAGGTACCGGGTGTCGACCCGGCGCTGCAGCCGGGTGCGGTCCACGTCGACGATCAGGCAGACGCCGCCGTTCATGGTGACCGCGAGCGGCTGCGCGCCGCCCATGCCGCCGCAGCCGCCGGTCAGCGTGAGCGTGCCGGCCAGGTCGCCGCCGAACTTCTTGGCCGCCACCGCCGCGAACGTCTCGTAGGTGCCCTGCAGGATGCCCTGGGTCCCGATGTAGATCCATGAACCGGCCGTCATCTGCCCGTACATGGTCAGGCCGAGCTGCTCCAGGCGGCGGAACTCCGGCCAGGTCGCCCAGTCGCCGACCAGGTTCGAGTTCGCGATGAGCACCCGCGGCGCCCACTCGTGGGTGCGCAGCACACCGACCGGCTTGCCGGACTGCACCAGCAGCGTCTCGTCACCCTTGAGCACGTCCAGCTCCCGCACGATCGCGTGGAACGACGGCCAGTCGCGGGCGGCCCGGCCGGTGCCGCCGTAGACCACCAGATCCTGCGGCCTCTCGGCCACGTCCGGGTCCAGGTTGTTCATCAGCATGCGCTTGGCGGCCTCCTGCGGCCACCCCTGAGCGGTGTACGACGTACCGCGCGGCGAACGAATCTCGGTCATTGTCGTCTCCTACCGTCACGCCAGAAAGATGTGCCGCTGTGCGGCTGTCGCTTCGAACTCCTCCAGGCGGCGCTGCACCGGTTCGGGCGCCGCGTCGCACATCGCCTGCAGCAGCACCATGGCCATCGCCATCGGGCCGGTGTGCAGGTCGAAGACGAGCTGGGTGCCGACCGCGGCGGGCAGCACCACGTCGGCCGACTCGGCGACCGGGCTGACCGCCGAGTCGGTGATCGCCACCACCGCGAGGCCGGCCGCTTTGGCCTCGCGGACTGCTTCCACTGTCTCGCGCGGATAGCGTGGAAGCACGATCGCCAGCATCGCACCGGCGCCGGCCGCGCGGGCCTGATCGAGCCGGTCCAGCAGGCTGGTGCCACCGCCGTCGAGCACCCGCACGTCCGGGAAGGCCTTGGCGGCGAAGTATCCGAAGTACGCCGCCAGTGGCGCCGCCGCCCGCAGCCCGAGCACCGGCAACGGCCGGCTGGCGATCAGCAGCTCGGCGGCGGCCCGGACGTCCTCCAGCCGGTCCAGCTGCTCGCCGAGCCGGCGCAGGTGCTCGGTCTCGGCGTGCACCGCCCGCTGCATGGCGTTCTGCCCAGCCGGTTCGGCCGGCTCGTCCGCGGTGACGGCGCGCAGCTCGCGTCGCAGCGCCGGGTATCCGGAGTAGCCGAGCGCCATCGCGAACCGGGTGACCGACGGCTGGCTGACCCCGGCCAGCTCGGCCACCTCCGCCGCCGACAGATAGGCAGCCGTGCCGCCGTGCTCGACGAGGCTGTGCGCGATCCGCCGCTGGGTGGGGGTGAGCCGGGCGCCCTGAAACAGCTTGACTACTCCGCCATTCACGTCGGCAGCTTATGCATAAAAACTTTCACAGCGCTAGGCCCATCACCTGTACGGACCCGTGCCTCAGGTCGCGACGACCTCGTGGTGGGTCACCGTGGTCTCCCGGTCGATCAGGAACGCGTCGTCCTCCGGGTAGAACACCGCCTGCTCGATGTCGTCACCGGCGAACCCTCGGACCACGTCCAGCGACTCCCACCAGCTCAGCGTCGTCACCTCGGATCGCCCGTCGCCGAGGTCCCGGGTCCACATCTGAGCGCCCCGGTTCCCGGGCGTCCGCCGGTACGCCGTCAGGCCGGTCTGTTCGATATAGGTCACGTATTCACCGACCCGCTCGGTCGAGACCCAGCCTCGCCACATCCGCGCAATCATGAGGGTCAGCGTAGGAGCGCGTGTGACAAGCTGCAGGACATGCGGATCGCCTCGCTTCACACGTACCCGGTCAAGGGTTGTCATCGGCTGGACCACGACGAAGCCGGCGTCGAGCCCTGGGGTCTGACCGGCGACCGCCGGTGGATGATCGTCGACGCCGACGGCGTCGGAATCACTCAGCGTGAGACGCCTCGCCTCACCCAGCTCGCCGCCCGGCCGCGTCCCGGCGGACTCACGCTCAGCGCACCGGGCCTCGGCGAGCTCGACCTGGACGAGCCGCAGCACGGCGAGAAGATCGCCGTGCGGGTGTTCAAGAACAAGACCCCGGTGCCCGCCCGCATCGCCGACACCGACTGGACCAGCGCGTTCCTCGGCCTCGACGTCCGGCTCACCTGGCAGGCCGACCCCACCAGCCGGGCCATCGCCGGGTTCGCGCAGCCGGACGACCGGGTCAGCTTCGCCGACGGTTACCCGGTGCTGCTGGCCAACACGGCATCACTCGACGCGGTCAACGACTGGCTCACCGAGGGTGGCGACGAGCCGGTGCCGATGCACGGCTTCCGCCCCAACGTGGTGGTCACCGGTGCGCCCGCCTGGGCCGAGGACGACTGGATCGGCCGGCGGCTGCGGATCGGCGACATGACGTTCCGCGCGGCCAAGTCGTGCGCCCGCTGCCGGGTCACCACGATCGATCAGGAGACCGGGGAGACCGGGCGGCAGCCGCTGCACGTGCTCGGCAAGCACCGCCGCCGCGATGGCGGCCTGCTCTTCGCGATCAACCTGATCCCCGACCTGCCCGCCGGCCGAGCTGGTCTAATTCGGACAGGTGACCCGTTCGAGGTCCTCCCGTCTTAGGGGAGTCTTAGAAGATTTGCCCGGGGCGGCGCGCGCACACCAGGATCGCCGGGTGAGCGCACATCGAAGCCCGTTCCCGATCCGATGGCTGGCCGCCGGCGGCGCCGCGGTGATCGCCGGAATCATCGGCGTCGCCCTGGTCCTGCAGACCGGCGGATCCGCCTGCGCCGCCCCGCCGAGCACCACCGCGAAATCCGGCAAGGCCACCTTCTACGACCTCGCCGGCACCTCCGGCAACTGCTCGTTCGAGGTGCCCGCCGACGATCTGTACGTGGCGCTCGGCCCGTCGCAGTACGCCGAGGGCGCGGCCTGCGGCGCATACCTCGACGTCACCGGTCCGAAGGGCAAGGTCAGGGTCAAGGTCTTCGACTCCTGCCCGGAGTGCGCGGCCGGCCACCTCGATCTGAGCCGCACCGCGTTCAAGAAGATCGGCGCCGAGATCGACGGCATCATTCCGATCAAGTACAAGCTGGTCACGAACCCGTCCGTACCCGGCCCGATCAGCGTCCGGATCAAGGAGGGCGCGTCGCAGTACTGGTTCGCCGCCCGCATCGACAACCACGCCAACCTGCTGTCCTCGGTCAAGGTGTCGAGTTCCGGCGGCAGCTTCCGAACCGCCCAGCGCACCGACTTCAACTACTGGCTGATCGACAGCGGCGCCGGTCCCGGCCCCTACAAAATCAAAATCACCGACGTGTACGGCCGGAGCAGCACGCTCACCGGCATCAAGATGAGCCCGGGAACAGTCCAGAAGACCACCGTCCGAGCCGCGGCAGCATCAGTCTCCGCAGCCAGGTCGGCGAAGTCGGCGTCCCCGAAGGCGTCACCCTCATCAACGAAGCCGTCCGCATCCGCCTCAGCCACCGTGAAGAAGGCATCCCCGAGCGCATCGTCGGCGTCCCCGCTCGTGGAGTCCGCAACGACGGGCCCGGCAACCGGCGCCGCAGTGACCGATCCCGTAGCGAGCGATCCCGCAGTCGCCCTGGCCGCCCAGGAAGCGCCCGCTTGCTGACATGCGACGAGGCCCGGGCGTCAGGCCCAGCCTCGTCGTGACTCGTGCGGAAGAGGGACTCGAACCTCGATAGCCCTGCTCAGGGGCCTGTGCCGCGCTGGTTGCCGTGGCGTACCGTCGATATCGGCGGCCGGAGTCTTGCAGCCCGGCCGCCAACCACCCTGACTGCAAGCAGGGGCGTGACGCCATGAACCCCATGACGTTCGGCGACAAACTCCGCGCGCTCCGCGAGAGCCGCGGATACACGCTGCGCCAGCTCGCCGAGAAAAGCCACCACTCCCGCAGCAAACTCAGCAACTGGGAACACCATCGGCCACCATTGCCGACCGAAGACGACGCCAAGGCGCTCGACGCCATCCTTGACGGTGACGGCCAGCTGGCGGCAGCGCTCCGCGTGCCCGGCCTCAATGGCGCCAGCGACCGGATCGCCGCCATCACCGCCGCGCCGCGCACCGTCGACGAGCCCGCCGTCACCGCGCTGGCCGGCACCCTCGGCCACATGCGCCGGCTGGAGGACTCCCTCGGCGCGCAACGCCTGCTCGTCATCACCGCCGAGCCGCTGCGCCTGGTCGAGCAGCTGGCCGACGAGGCGCGCGGCGATCTGCGGCCGGCCGTCGTTGACCTCGCCGGTCAGTGGTCGCAGTTCGCCGGCTGGCTCCGCGCCGCCGTCGGGCAGCCGGGCCAGGCCCGTGACTGGTACCGGCGGGCGCTCGAATACGCGGAGGAGGTCGACGGGACCTCGACCCTGCCGACCGGTCGGGAGTTGATCGCGACCGCCCTGTCGATGCGCGGACACCTGGCATGGTCGGCCCGGAAGCCGGGCCCGACCATCGGCATGTCGGCGGCGGCGGCGGAGAAGAGCCGCGCCCCCGGGATCCAGGCGATGGCTCTGCAGCAGAAGGCGCGCGGGCATGCCCTGGCCGGCGAGGCCAGCGAGGTGGATCCGCTGCTGGATGCCGCCGAGATCCTGATGGCTGCGGCCCGGGAGCGGCCCGAGGAAGCGCCGCCGTGGATCTACTTCTACACGCCCGGTTACCTGCAGATGCAGCGCGGCCTTGCGTACCGGCTCCTCGGCCGGGTCGGCGCCGCAGCCGACGCGTTGACGGCCGGGCTGAAGGCTGCCGGTCGAGAAGTGGCCGACGCCGAGTTCGTCGCGGTCTACAAGCTGGCCCTGGCGGAGACGCAGCTGGATGCCGGTAATCCGGACGTGGCCCGCCGCTACCTGGACGAGGCGCGGGCCACCGCGACCGCGACGGGTTCGGCGGGTCTGGCTGGTGAGGTGGCCCGGATCGAAGCGCGCCTGCCGGACTGAGCTGTCCAACCGCGTCCGGCTGTCCATGGACAGAGCGTGGACAGCAGCCTCTCCACCTGGGCCGATCCCGTGGGCGACGATCAGGTCGGCGACGGTCATGGTTCGCCTACCCCATGGGACGCCCCGCGACCGTCGCCGCCAGGACCCCCGGTGATCCAGCACGCGTGGAGGCGGCTGTGGACAAGGCGATGAGCGAGCGAGAGGCACGGCGATGGTGGCTGCTGCGACGCCGTCGCCGCATTCCAGCCGAGACGGCGGCCGCCGCCGAGCGTGCGCGGATCCTGGCTTTGGTCGCACGGGAGGGCTCGCTCGGCGAGTATCCGGCCAGCGCCTACCTCGGCGCGCCGGGGGTCGAGGGCCAATGACCAGGCGATGCGAGAACGGGCATCGGATGCGGCGCCGGTGGTGGCTGGCCGGCGGGTGGATCTGTACCGGGGCCGTCGGCACGCTGCTGCCCGGCGAGCCCGACGCCGACCTGGCCGTAGCGCTCGGTGAGTTCGCCCCTCGCTGGGCGCGGCGATGAGCCGGCGCACGATCCGGCGCCACTCCTGGCCGCTTGATCCGGCGACGGCCGTCGCCCTGCTCCAGGACGATCTGCCCGGCTGGGTCGTCACCTACCGGCCCGGCCCGACCGGCATCTACCGCGCCGAGCTGCTGCGCGACAACGGCGGGCTCACGGCGATCGAGTCAGCGCTGCCGGGTGCGGTCTACGCGACGATCGAGCAATTCTGCGACGAGGACCCGGCATGACCGGCCTCGACCCCGAGCTGATGTCGCTCGCCGACCGCAACCGCCGGGTCATCGCCGAGCGCTGCGGATGGCCGGACGGCGTCCTCGAGGAATGCGAGCGGCTGGACTACGAGCATCCTCGCATCCCGACGGAGGTGTTCGCGGCGACGGTGGCCGAGCTGGCGGAACTGATCGCCACGGTCGACGCCGAAGTCGAGGTGGCCACCGCGTACCGAAATCGGCTGTGGGGGTCGATGCGCAGCATGAGGCCCGCCCGCTGATGCCCGCCGACCCCGCCATGGCGTCTGCGGCCGACGACCTCTCGCAGCGCTGCCCCCGGTGCGGAGCCGGGCCCGGTACGCCCTGCGTCAACGTCTTCAGCGGCGCGATCAAGGCTGAGACGTGCTGGTCTCGCCGTGTCTCGTCCGGCGGCGACGTTGAGCTGTCCATCCACCTGATTGCCCCGCCCGCCGACTCGCCCCGGCCCTGACGTCACCCCAGCCCGCAACACGAAGAAGAGATCCATGGAGGAAGTCCAGCGGCTGTGGGACGGGAGAACCCCCCAGTACCGGGCGGCGGCTGACGCTGCACCGGGCGCTTGCACGATTGCGGAGGTGCTGGACTCGCCGGGGTACCCGTTCGCGGCCCGATGGATAGGCCACCGGGGTATGTGGATGCGATCACCGTGAAAGGCAATCCTAAATCCAATTTCCCTACGTGCCCCTATGACGCATCAGGCCAGGTCGCGAGACCCGGCCTGACCTGCATATCTATAGACCGATCAATGGTGCGGAAGAGGGGACTTGAACCCCCACGCCCTCTCGGGCACGGGTACCTAAAACCCGCGCGTATGCCATTTCGCCACTTCCGCCCGTTTTGCCCGCTCAGGCAAAGCGTTGTGCAGAGTCTAATCGTTCAGATCGAATCATGCCGCGCCGGTAACCACCGATCCCGTCCGGTCACGCCGAGCTCGCGACTCTCGACCCGGCTCAGGATGTCGGCCCGTGCACGAGCACGGCGCGCCGCGCACAAGCACGGCGGCCGCCTTGCGGGTTGGTTACCGCATGACGGCCGCCGTGAGTTCCGGGCTGCCCTGCCGGCCGGGTGGGCGGGTGGCGATTGCCCTCCCCATCGGCGGGGTGGGCCCGGAGTTTCAGGTTTTGCCGGACTTTTCCGGCTATTGGGAAACCGCGCCGAAGATCAGTCCAAGCCGAGGTCGCGGCGCAGCTTGGCGACATGGCCGGTGGCCTTGACGTTGTAGAAGGCGCGCTCGATGGCGCCGTTCTCGTCGATCACGAACGTGGAGCGGATCACGCCGGTCACGGTCTTGCCGTAGAGCTGCTTCTCGCCGAACGCGCCGTACGCGGCGAGCACGCTCTTGTCCGCGTCGCTGACCAGGGGGAAAGTGATGGCGTCGCGTTCCCGGAAGGTGGCCAGCTTGGCCGGCTTGTCGGGCGAGATGCCGACCACCTCGTACCCGGCGGCCTGCAGGGAGGCCAGCGAGTCGCGGAAGTCGCAGGCCTGCTTGGTGCAGCCCGGCGTCATCGCGGAGGGGTACGCGTACAGCACGACCTTGCGCCCACGCAGGTCCTTGAGCGAGAGGCTGTCCCCGTTGTCGGTGGGCAGGGTGAAGTCGGGCGCGGCGTCGCCGGTGGCCAGACGCACGTTTTCAGTCATGGAACCGACGATAGTGCCCGGTCAGGCGGCCGCTCGCTGTCCGCTCCAGAGCTGTCGCGCGGCGGTCAGGTCGCGGGGCCATTCTTCGCCGCGCCGGGACAGCGAGCGCTCGGTGATCTCGAAGTCGCCGACCAGGCGGTGGAACTCGGCGAGCACGTCGGACTCGCGGAACGGCTTGCAGGAGAAGACGTTGACGAGGACTTCGCGCAGGTGGGGATAGGTGTGCACGGCGGCGTGGGACTCGGCGAGGATCACCACCGCGGACTTGCCGGCCTTCTCCGGCGTGCCAGCCTCGGTGGCGACGAGCGGTCCGGCGATCACCGTCATGCCGATGCGGGTGACGAGGTCGCGCATGAACGTGGTGAGCGTCTGATCGTCGTCGAGAGGCCGGATGTCGCTCACTGCCGAGAGGCGGAGCGTGAGTTCGTCACCGTAATGGTCCATCGGTCCTCCCTGTTCCGTGGGGATAACTGAACGTTACCCGTCAACTCCATTCCGGAGTGTGTCAATGTTTTTGCAGGTCAGAGTCGGTGGGGAATCCGTGGAGAATGGGCTCGGCAATGGCGGAAACGGTTGCCGACCAGAAAATAGAAAGCGCTTTCGATGGTGCTCAGCGCACCGTGTCATGTACTCGGGAAGGGATCTTCAGTAGGCTTCCGGCGCAGACGTCGAGAGTGGAGATCAGGTCATGAGCGAGGCCACGAACGGGACCACCACCGTCTCCAGCGAGGTGGTGGAGAAGATCACCGTCGCGGCGGCCCGGGCGGTTCCCGGTGTCGCGGATCTGGGCGGTGACGTGGCCCGGTTCTTCAACAGCGTCCTCGACAAGGTCGGCCTGGACGAGGTCGGCGACGCGAGCCGCGGCGTGTCCGCGAAGATCAGCAACAACAACGTCACGGTCAGCGTGGTGCTGGTCCTCGAGGCCGGCCGGGTGGTCGCCGAGGTGACCGGTGAGGTTCAGCGGAAGGTGACCGAGGCGCTGACCGGTTACGGACTCAACGTCGTCGCCGTCAACGTGAACGTCGACGACATCACCGGGGTCTAGACCTCCGCGGGTTCCGCGGCGGGTGCCGGGGCCGCTGCCCGCAGTCGCAGCACCCCGGTGAGCGCGAGCCCGCTGCCGATGCCGATCGCCGCCGCCACGGCCGCGCGCGCCAGCCAGCCCGGCCCGGCGGCCGGCAGGACGGGCGCGAAGAAGACGTCGGCGCTGCCGAAACCGGCGAACGCGGCGAGCACGAAACCGGCCAGGGCCAGGAAGAACGGTGGATGCCGGTAGGCCGCCGCGACAGCGATCAGCCCGGCCAGGAGAAGAACACCCGGCAGTCCGGCGCCGTCGGCGGTACGCGCATACGCGTACCCCAAGGCGGCGAGACCACCGAGAAGCGCAAGCGGCCCGGCCGACCTCGGCCACCGGCCGGCGATGAGGGTGACCGCGAGGCCCAGCAGGGCCGCGGCCGTCCACCAGGCCCAGGTCGGCGGCGCCGGCTCGTAATCGAGGGTGCCCTGGATCTCGAAGACCCGCACCTGGTCGCGCAGCGGGATCGTCCACTCGCGCAGCCGGTGCTCGGCGTCCGGGTCGGCGGCGGCCTGCGGCGGCAGCCCGGCCTCGACCCAGCGGGCGCGCTGATCGTGCCAGCGCACCGTGGTGTCCGAGGAGGCCTTGCGCCAGACCGGCGCGGCGGTGGGATCGGCGTTCGCGGGCAGCGCGGTATCGCCACCGAGCGTCTCGTTGACGTAGGTGGCCGGCGAGTTGACGTTCTCGTAGGTGCCGTCCGGGCGCACCTCGAGGTACGGCTCGCCGGAGTACCCGAGCACCTCGATCGTCCGGCCGCTCTCGTTGCTCAGCTCCAGGCGTGCGCCGCCCTCGACGACCCGCACGCTCAGGCCGTCCGGCGCACTGCTCAGCCCGGTGACCTGGCTGCGGTACGAGCTCACCTCGGTGGTGTCGCCGGCGTGCGCGAGAGCAGGCGTCGCCGGCCCCAGGATCAGGCCGGCGACCACCAGGACCGCGGAGAGGAGACGCCTCACCCGGCCGCCTTCTCGATGGTCTGGGTGAGCAGCTCGGTCGTCGGGACGGTGTCGCCCGGCCCGGTCAGCTTCGTGCCGTCCACCATGATCGTCGGCGTTCCGGTCAGGTCGCGCGCGGAGAATTTCTCGGTCACCTCGGTCGCCCACGCCTTGTAGGTTCCCTCGTTCACGGCGTTGCCGAAAGTCTCGCTGGTCAGGCCGACCGACTTGGCCAGCTCGATCATCTTGGCGTCGTCCAGGCCGTCGCTGTTCTCGGCCGGCTGGTTGTCGTAGAGCACGTTGTGGAACTCGAGGAACTTGCCGGCCTCGGCCGCGGCGGCGGCCGCACCGGCAGAGCGGGTCGAGTACTCGGTGCCGTTGGAGAACCGGTCCAGGATCGCCACCGGGTGGATCCGCAGCGTGATCTTGCCGGCCTCGGCGAGGTTCTGCAGGGTGGCGCCGCTGGCCTGCTCGAAGCTCGCGCACGCCGGGCACATGAAGTCCTCGTAGACGTCGACCACGACCGGGCCGGTGCCGATGGCGAACGCCGTGCCGTCGTCGACCGCCGCGGCGGGGGTGACCAGCTTGCCGTCGTCCTGCTGGGACATCACGGTGTAGCCGACCAGGCCCGCGAGGAAGAGGACGAGGACCACACCGACCGAGGTCCAGAGCGTCACCCTGCGGCGGCGCTCGGCGGCCTTCTGCTTCGCGACGATCTCCCTGGCTTTGCCGGCCCGGTCCCGCTGTCCCTTGCTCATCGTTCCCCCATCAGGACGCTGTCAACTGAGAACCTGGTCCGGGGCTTCCACAGCAGGATCCCGGCGAACGCCAGGAACGCCAGATCCCGCAGGATGTCCAGCCCGTACGCGGTGTCCTTGCCCGCCGCCAGCTCACCACCGGAGCTGAAGCAACCGCAGTCGATCTGCAGACCGCGCGCCCAGGCCGAGATGATCCCCGCGATGAAGACCACCAGCAGAACCGCGGAGATGCCGGCGGTGAGCCGGGTCGCGAGACCGATCAGCAGGAGCAGCCCGAGCGCGATCTCCAGGAACGGCTGCGCCGAACCAATGATCTTGGCGGTGTCGTAGGACATCAATTGGTACGCGTTGACCGCGCGCGCCGAGGCACCGAGATCACCGACCTTGAGCGCCCCGGCGACCAGCCAGACCGCGGCCAGGGCGAGCCGAGCCGCCGTGGAGATCCACGGCCAGGTTCTTTCCATGGTCACGCCCCGTTAGACGCTCGGTGTTCCGGCCCAGTTCCCGATCATGTCTACTCCGGGACAGGCGTCACACGCAGGGCCGGAAGACCCGGAATCAGCTGGCCTGAGCCTGGGAAACGGCTGTGATCAGCTCATCACGGGCGCGGGCCACCCGCGACCGGATCGTCCCGACCGGCACCGCTTCCACCTCGGCGGCCTCCGCGTACGACAGGCCGAGCACCTGGGTCAGCACGAACGCGGTCCGCCGCTCGTCGCTCAGCCGGCTCAGCAGGTCCGCGCTGCTCAGCCGGTGTGCCGGATCGGGGGAGGGGAGCTCGGTGACGGCCTGTGCGGCGAGCCGGGCGTCGAGCCGGCGGCGGCGCACCACCGAGCGCAGATGGTCGGCGCAGGTCCGGCGGGCGATGCCGAGCAGCCAGGTGCGCACGCTGGACCGCCCGGCGAACGTGTCGAGCGCCCGGAACGCCCGCAGGTACGTTTCCTGAGTGAGGTCGTCGGCGGTGCCCGGGTCGATCAGGGCGGCGGTGAAACGCCACACCTCGGCCTGGGTGGCACGCACGAACGCGGCCTGCGCCGAGCGGTCGCCGTCACGGGCGGCAAGGGCCAGCGCGGTGGTCTCGTCCGTCTCCTGCTCACCAGCCGTCACGAGGCGAATGGTACGCGAATCGGCGGTCCCGCCCGGCATCTGGAACCATGCAAGGGCTTCCCCCACCGGAAACGGAGTGCATCTTGACTGACCGACGCCGGGTGCTGGCTGTGCTGGCCGGTTTACTGCTCGGATTCTTCGGGACGTTGCTGTCCGCCGCGCCGGCGAGCGCGCACGCGGCGCTGGTCGGCAGCGACCCGGGCATGGGCACGATCGTTCCGGACGCGCCGAACCGGGTCACGCTCACGTTCAGCGAGTCGGTGCAACTGATCCCCGGCAAGATCCGGGTGATCGCGCCGGACGGCTCCCAGGCGGATCAGGGCGACCCGTCGGTCAGCGGGGGACAGGTGACGATCCCGCTGCGGTCGGGCGGCGGCCGGGGGACGTACCTGGTCAGTTATCGGGTGATCTCAGCGGACAGCCACCCGGTGGCCGGAACCATCACCTATTCGGTGGGCGCGGCGTCGACGCCGCCGGCGGCGGCGGAAGACCAGGTGCGGGTCGATCCGGTGGTCCGCGCACTCATCCCGGTGGGCAAATACCTGGGGTACGTCGGTCTGGTGCTCCTGGTCGGCCCGGTGCTCGTGCTGGCACTGCTCTGGCCGCAGCGCCTCGACCGCAGCGGGCCGGGCCGGCTGATCTGGACCGGCATCGGCCTGGTCACCGGCAGCACGCTGCTCGGGTTGTACCTGCAGGCGCCGTACACACTGGGGGTCGGGCTCTTCGACGTCCGGGTCGGTGACCTGCGCGACGTCCTCGGCAGCACGTTCGGCGCGGTGATGCTGGTCCGGCTCGGCGTGGTGATCGCGGCCGCGTTCCTGCTCCGGCCGCTGCTCGGCGGTCCGCGCGGCGGCGGAGGCGGCGAGTCGAAGCTGGATCTGGCGCTGCTCGGCGTGCTGGGCGTGGCGGCGCTCGCCACCTGGCCGCTGACCGGGCATCCGACCGCCTCCCCGGTGGCCGGCGTCTCGGTGGTGATCGACGCGATTCACCTGGCGGCCATGGCGGTCTGGCTCGGCGGTCTGGTGATGCTCTTCGGGTTCCTGCTGCCGAAGGCGAACGGGCGTGAGCTCGGCGCGATCCTGCCGATCTGGTCGCGCTGGGCGTCCGCCGCGGTCGGTGCGCTGATCTTCGCCGGCGTGGTGCAGGCGCTGATCGAGGTGGCGTCGCTGGACGGGCTGATCAACAGCACCTACGGCCGGCTCATCCTCGCCAAGATCGGCCTGGCGGCGATCGTGATCGGGGTGGCCGCGTACTCCCGCAAGCTGGTCCGGGACCGCAGCGCCGAGGAGGCGCCCGGCCCGCTGCGCCGGATCGTCTCGATCGAGCTGGCCATCACCGCGGTCGTGCTGGCGATCACCGCGGCGCTGGTGCAGATCTCCCCGCCGCGCACTGCCGAGGCGGCCGAGACCGGCGCCACCAGCACGACGGTGACCCAGACGCTCACCGCGGAGAAGATGTCACTGCAGGTCGACATCTTCCCGGCCGCGGTCGGCAACAATTCGATCCATCTGTACGCCTACACGCCGGACAACAAGCCGCTGCCCGTGGTCGAGTGGAAGGCGACGGCGGCGCTGACCAGCAAGGGGATCGAGCCGATCGAGATCCCGCTGCTGCGGATCACCGACTTCCATGCGATCGGTGACATCGCGCTGCCGACCGCCGGCGAGTGGACGTTCAAGTTCACCGCCCGGACCAGCGACATCGACCAGTCCACGCTGACCATGACGGCGAACATCAAGTAGGAAAGCGTCCCCGCGGCCCGGCACTCCTGAGAGGGTGCCGGGCCGTTCGCATATCAATCGGGGATCACGTGACGATTCGACCATTTTGAGGTTATTTGCGTCTGTATGGTCTGCGCAGTACCGCCTGGGAAGGGGGAGAAGAGATGCGGGTGTTCCGCACGATCCTCGGCATGCTCCTACTGGCCATCGGACTGCCCGCGCTGCTGGCCGGCGCCGCGCTGTGGACGGTCATGCAACACCGCGACCCGGGCGGAGCCTTCAGCGCTGAGCTGCAGAAAGTGGCCGCTCCCGGCTACGCCGTGGTGGTGCCCGACGTCGACCGGCTGCTGCGCGACGACGCCCCGTTCACGCGGATCGGCGACACCCAGCTGCGGCTCGCCCTGGCCACCACCGACGGGCCGGCCTTCGTCGGCCTCGCGCCGTCCGCGGAGGTCGAGCACTATCTGGCGGGGGTGTCGCACACTCGCATCGACGCCGTCGACATCGGCACCGGCGTGCTCCCGGTCACCTCGACCCGGGTCACCGGGCCCCGCGCGCCGTACGGGCTCCCCGGGCAGCAGGCGTTCTGGACGCGTGCCGGGCAGGGCACGTTCAACCTCGTCCCCGGTACGCTGACCGGCTCGCACAGCCTGGTCGTGATGAGCCCCGGCGGCGCCCCGGTGAACCGCCTCGCCGCCGTCGCCGAAGTCCGGCCGAGCTGGCTCGACTCCAGCACCTGGGGCCTGATCACGCTCGGCACCCTGCTCCTGATGGCCAGCGTCGTGGTCCTGGTCTGGCCGGGCCGCCGCCGCGAGATCGTCTACGTGGTCGAGCCCAGCCAGGTCCCGGAGCTGATGCAGGCGATCGGGGCGCCGCTGCCGTTCGGCGAGGGTTCCCGCGCGGGCGGCTCCCGCCCGGGCGATTTCCGTCTCGGCGGCTCCCGCCAGGGTGTCTCCCGGCAGGGTGGCGCGCACCGCCCGCGCACGCTCGCCGATTCCCGGCCGGCCCGCCCGCCGGCGCTCCCCGAGTTCGCCTGGCCCCCGAAGGCGCCCGGCGCCCTGCCGGCGGGTGCTCTGCCCGGCGGCGCTCTGCCGGGTGGGACCTCCCCCGGCGCTCTGGCCGGCACTCCGCTCGGTTCGCCGTTCGGATCTCCACTGGGTTCGCCGCTCGCATTGCCCGGCGACACTTCGGCAGCCGAGTCCGCAGCGCCGTCTCCCTCCGGCGTCACCTCGCCGAGCACGGCGTCTTCGGGCGTCATCTCCACGGGCACCGCGCTTCTCGGTGCCGGTTCGCGAACCCCGGCACCCGGCCAACCGCTCAATCTGCTGGGCGAAACACCCGCTCTGTCCGGTATTCAGCAGCCCGCCACGATCCCCGCCCGCCGCGCGAACCGCCGCCCCGCCGCGTCCGACGACATCCCGGAGTTCCACGCCACGGCGGTGGGCGCGTGGGTAGCGGCGACCGCCCCCGAACGAGCCCGCCAGACCGAAGCCCGAGCAGCCGCCCGCTTGCGCGAGGCCGCAGCCCGCAAGGCGGCCGCAGCCGAGACCGTCCGTCCCGCGTCTCTCCCCGGCCAGTCCAGGCCCGACGAGGCGAAGGCTCCCCAGGCCCAGCCGGCCGGCAAGAAGGCGAAAGTCCCCGCCGCGTCGGAGGCACGCCCGGCCGCTGCGGAAGCCCCCGGCCTCAAGGAGTCGCGTCCAGCCACCCTCGCGGAAGCTCCCCGGCAGGGCGGCGCAGGTGGCCGGCAGGGTTCCAAGAAGCAAGCGCGCAAGAACGCCGCCCAGACCCGGACCGCCGAGCCCCAGGACGTCCAGCCTCATGGTGACCAGCCCCAGAGCGACCAGGCGAAGTCCCCGCTGCCCGTCGCTGCTCAGAAGGCGGCCCCAGCGGAAGCATCCTCGAAAACCCCGGTATCGCGCATCGCGCTGCACACCGGCCCGGCCGCCACCGACTGGACCGCGATCGGCCTGACCCGCTTGGTCAGTGACCGCAACGCCACCCCTCCGATTCCGGCAGCTCGCACGCAGGCCACCCCGGCGGCCAAACCGCCGACATGGCCCCCCACGGCGAAGCCCACCTCACCTGCTCCCGCGGATCCCACCCCGGCCGCTCCGGCGGACCCCGGCCCGGCCGCTCCCACGGATCCCACCCCGGCCGCTCCCACGGATCCCACCCCGGCCGCTCCGGCGGATCCCGGCCCGGCTGCTCAGGGAGAGGCCGCCCCAGGCGCTCCGGCGGAGCCTGCCCCGGCGAGCCCGAAGGATCCGATCCTGCCTATCCCGAGTCGCCCGGTTGACTCGCCGGAACCGCCCGAAGCCCACGCCGCCGGAATGCCGCCGGCCCTAGACCTGAAACCGGCCGCCTCGACACACGAAACCGTGACAGACACTCCGATCGAGGCCGACGCCCCAGTAACGCCGGGAAAGCCGGAAAAATCGGGAACGGGGAAGGCGGCCCGGAAAAGTAACCCGCTGGCCCGGGCGCAAAGCCGCATCACCGGAAAGCCGATGTCCGTCACACCCGGCAAAACGGGCGTCGTTCGCCGTGCTCCGGCCGCCTGGATCAAGGCTGCCGAGTCGATGGCCGCCCGAGTTTCGGAGAAAGCCGCCGACGCGCCGCGTCCGGAGACCACGTCCACTGAGGCGCCACGTCCGGAAACCGGTTCCCTCGCGGCACCGCTCCCGAAAGGCGAGCCCTCTGAGGCACAGGCGTCGAACCCGGCACGCAAACCACGCCAATCCGCCAATAAAGCCCGCCCCAAGCCGCCCTCAACCCCGCCCCAGCCGCCCGCAGCTCCGCCGGTAGGGGGCCAGCCGCCCGCACCCCAGCCGTCAGCGACCCAGCCCGCAGCCCCGCCGGCAGGGGCCCAGCTAGCCGCAGCTTCGCCAGCACCAGCCCACCCGGCAGCAACCCTCCCCACAGCTACCCCGACGCAGAACAGCGCGGCGGAACAAAGACCGGTTCAGGCAGGCGCCCCCGAGCAGAATGCACCAGGCAAGAGAACCGAGACAGCGGAGAAGGCGGCCAAACCGCTGAGCTACCGCGAGGAAGCCGCCGAACTGCTGGCCGGCACCACCGAGCGCCGTCGTCGCCGCACCGTCGCGGGCCGCCCCGCCATCGACCGCGACCGTCCACAGTCCTGATCCCGGGTGCCGGACATGTCCGGCACCCGGCCACGCCCGCACCCCGGAGCGTGTGACGTCCGCCAGTGACTACCACCCGCAGTGCTGGCAACAGAGGTCAACGCGGCGCTTCTCGGAAACTCGCGGACGTCCCAGGCCCCACAGAATGACGAAAAGCGCCAACGCTCCACGATCACCAGTCACCCACCGGGCACTCCGGTCAAAATCTGGCCGCAATCACCCCTACCGTTCCCTCATATGAGAGTTCTGTCGAACCGGGAGCTCAACCGGACCTACCTCACCCGCCAACTGCTCGCCCACCCCGCCACCCACCCCGTCGCGGACACCGTCGAGCACCTCGTGGCACTCCAGGGCCAGGAGGCCGACTCCCCGTACCTGAGCCTCCGCGCGCGCCACCCCGACTTCCGGCAGGACGACCTCACCGCGCTTCTCCACGATCGCACCGTGGTCCGCAGCGCCCTGCTCCGCGGCACCCAGCACCTCTGCACCGGCGAGGATTTCCGCTGGTTGCGGCCGACGCTGCAGCCCGGCCTGGACCGGTTCGCGGCGCGCGGCGGGCGGCTCGACGGCCTGGACCAGGCGACCCTCATCGAGGCCGCCCGGGAGATTCTCGGCGACGGTCCGATCGGCCGCCCGGAGCTCACCCGTCGTCTGATCGAGCGGTTCCCCGGCCCGGATCCGGAGTGGCTCAAACTGGTCGTACATCTGCGGTTGTCTCTGCTGCACCCGCCGCCGGCCGGGACGTGGCGGCACCGGGGGCGAGTGAGCTGTGTGCTCGCCGAGGATTGGCTCGGGCGGCCGCTGGCCGCGGAGCCGGCGCCGGAGACGCTCGTGATGCGTTACCTGGCGGCGTTCGGCCCGGCCTCGATCAAGGACATTCAGGTCTGGTCGGGAGTCACCCGCTTGCGCGGGCTGATGGCCACGCTGCGCGATCGGCTGCGGGTCTTCCGGAGCGAGGCCGGGATTGATCTGTACGACCTGACCGACGCGCCCCTTGTCGACCCGGACATGCCGGCCCCTGTCGTGTTCCTCCCGGAGTTCGACAACGCGATCCTCGGCCATGCCGACCGTGACCGAATCGTCCATCCGGGGGACCGGCCGCTGGTGACGCCGGGCTGGTCGATCGTGCGGCCTACGGTCCTGGTGGACGGCTTCGTGGCGGCCACCTGGTGGGTGAGCGGGGCATCGCTGAGCATCGCGCCTTTCCGTCCGCTGGCCGAAAAGGATCGCGCGGAGGTGGAGCGCGAGGGTGAGCGGCTGCTGGAGTTCATGGTGCCGGGGGAGAGGCCGGAGATCCATTGGGCGGAGGGGCAGCCCGGTGTTCGGTGGGGGAACAGGCCCGAAAGGGCCCTCCGTGCTGCCGACACAGAGGGCCCTTTACCGGGGGGAACGGAGTAACCGAAGGGGGGCTTCGTCCGTTAAGTTCACTTTACCCAACAATCGGCCAAGTGGGAAGTGCACCCACCAAACCGGACAAAGAGTCCCGATTCGGACCGGGGCCACTGTACGCGGCAAACGATGTCGGCGCGCCCGGCGTAGGCTGTGGCCGTGGCGGATCTTCTGGTATGGATCGACTGTGAGATGACCGGTCTCGACCTCGGCAAGGACAAGCTGATCGAGGTCGCGGCACTCGTCACCGATCCCGAACTCAACGTGCTCGGCGAAGGCGTCGACCTGGTGATTCATGCGGACGACGCGGCGCTCGACGCGATGCCGCCGGTGGTGCGTGACATGCATGCGAAATCCGGCCTGACCGATGAGGTCCGCCGGTCCACGGTCACCATGGCGGAGGCGGAGGAAGCCGTCCTCGCGTACATCAAGGAATTTGTCCCGAATCCGCGGACCGCTCCGCTCTGCGGCAATTCGATCGCCACCGACCGGGGCTTCCTGGCCCGGGACATGCCGGCGCTCGACGCGCACCTGCACTACCGCATGATCGACGTCTCCTCGATCAAGGAGTTGTGCCGCCGGTGGTACCCGCGGGTGTACTTCGGTCAGCCGGCCAAGGGTTTGTCGCACCGGGCGCTCGCCGACATCCGGGAGAGCATCCGCGAGCTGGAGTACTACCGGCGCACGGTGTTCGTGCCGCAGCCGGGCCCGGACGTGGAGGCAGCGAAGGCGATCGCTGCCGAGCTGTAGGCCCTAACCCGCTCGACAGCCCCGTCAGAGGTGTGGCTATGATTGTCCCGCAACGCAGGGTTCGCCCTGTGAGCGTGGTGGTCGTAGCTCAGTTGGTAGAGCACCTGGTTGTGGTCCAGGGGGTCGCGGGTTCAAGTCCCGTCGATCACCCCACGTAACGAAAGGCTCGGTCCTCAGGGACCGGGCCTTTTTCGTGTGCGTCAGAGCTCCGGAAAATAATTTCGGTACCCGCGCAACCTTTTGAATGCCGGAGACCACTGGGGTGTGGATCAATCCTCGTTCCCCCGGGAGACTCCCTCATGCTTGCCAAGCGCATCGTCGTACCGCTCTCGGTGCTGACCGTCGGCGCCGCGGCCGCGGTGGCCGGCGTCCTGAACGCCGACGCCGCCGAGACCGTGACCTGTTCCGTCACCTACAGCGTCGCCAGTCAGTGGAACAGCGGCTTCACCGGCGATGTGAAGATCCGTAACACCGGGGCGGCCGTCACCGGGTGGACGCTCGGCTTCACGTTCCCCTCCGGTCAGAAGATCGCGAGTGGCTGGAACGGCTCCTGGACCCAGGCCGGCGGCGCTGTCACGGTGAAGGACGCGGGCTGGAACGCCTCGATCGCGGCGGGCGGGCAGGTGGCGCTCGGCTTCAACGGCACGTGGAGCGGCAGCAATGCCGCGCCTACCGGGTTCACGCTGAACGGTGTCACCTGCGCAGCGACGGCCAGCCCGAGCGCTTCGAAAACGGCGACCGCGAGCCCGAGCGCTTCGAAAACGGCGACCGCGAGCCCGAGCGCTTCGAAAACGGCGACCGCGAGCCCGAGCGCTTCGAAAACGGCGACCGCCAGCCCGACCGCGACAAGAAGCCCGGCCACTCCGAGCGCCACGATCACCAAAGGCACGGAGAACTGCACCGACTACGCCGCCCTGGTCCGTGGCAAGTACTGGGTCAACAACAACGTCTGGGGCAGGGCCGACGGCACCGGCTCCCAGTGCGTCTGGGAGAACGGCCTCAGCGGCGACAACCTGAGCTGGGGCACGAGCTGGAACTGGACCGGCGACACCACCAAGGTCAAGTCCTACGCGAGCGCGGTGCTCGGCTGGCACTGGGGCTGGAAGGCGACCGGCACCGGACTGCCGATCCGGCTCAGCGCCGGCAAGCAGGTGAACGCGTCCTGGAACTTCCAGGTCACCCAGACCACCAGCAACATCATGAACGTCGCGTACGACCTCTGGCTGCACGACATCGCGAACCCGGACTGGCAGAACAACCCGGCCGACGAGGTCATGGTCTGGCTCTACAAGTCCGGCGGCGCGGGCCCGGTCGGCACGAAGCAGGCCACCGTGACGATCGCCGGCACCAGCTGGGACCTCTACAAGGGCAACATCGGCTGGAACGTGTACTCGTTCGTGCGTACCTCGAACACCTCGTCCGCGTCGCTGGACCTCACCGACTTCACCGACGACCTGGTCGCCCGCGGCTGGCTCGCGAAGAGCAAGTACCTGTCGAGCGTGCAGGCCGGCACCGAGATCTTCACCGGCTCGGGCCGCCTGGACACCACCGCGTACTCCGTGAAGATCGGCTGACGCCGCCCATCCCCGTGCACCCCCTGACGGTCAGGAACAGTGGCTTGTCCGAGTATGAGACCGAATATGCCTTCCGGCGTTTCTTCGACGACCATCACACCGACCTGTCCCGCCTCGCCTACCTGGTGACGGGCGACTCGCAGGCTGCCGACGACCTGGCCGCCGACGCGTTCGTGGAGGTGTGGCGGCACTGGGAGCGGGTTCAGGCAGCGCAGAGCCCGATCGCGTACGCTCGCGGCATCGTGACCAACCTGGCCCGTCAATGGATCAAGCGGCAGAGCCGGGAACGCGCCGGCATTCTGCGGCTCGGGCTGCTCCGCCGCGAGCGTGGCGAGAGCGACACCCCCGCGGTCCTCGACGTGCGGGCGGCGCTGCAGCGACTTCCGCAACGGCGTCGCGAGTGCGTCGTTCTCCGGTACGCGTTCGACGTGCCGGAGAAGGAGGTAGCGGCGATCCTGGGTATCTCGGTCGGGGCCGTGAAGAGCCACACGTCGCGTGGCGCCGCGCAACTGAGCGAGTTCCTGCGTGGCATGCCGCTGATGATGGGAGGCCTCCATGGCTGAACATCCCGACCTGAGACATCCGGACCTGAGACATCCGGATCTCGGCCGGGTGCTGCGCCAGGAAGCCGAGCGGCACGTGCCCGACCGGGACGCGATACTCACCCGGGTCGTCCGCCGCCGTGGCGAGCCGGCCCGGGGGCGCTGGGCGTTCCTCGCTCTCCGCCCGGTCGCGGCCGCCGCGTCGGTGGTGGCGACCCTGGTGGTGGGTTTCGCCGGCATCAAGCTGACCGGGGACCGGCCGGACGGGCAGGTGCCGGCGGCGACCGGAACCAGCGCCCCGGCGTCGCCCTCGGCCGCGCCTTCCCCCTCGTCCTCCGTCTCGCCCTCTCCGCGGGATCAGCCGCCTGCCACGTCGACGGTCCGTCCACATCGGCCCGCCCGGACCGGCGGGACGGCCGGCACGCCTGTCACTCCGAAGTGGACTCCCGCGGCCGGATACCTCAGTTCGGCGGCCGGGATCGACCCGCACTCGAACGACTCCTGGGCGCAGGGCAACGTGGTGCTCACCACGACCCGGACCGTCACGGCACTCGACGTGGTGGTCAGCGTCGTCCGCACCGACGGTGTCACGAGCGCCGGGCAGTGGAGTTCCGTACCCAAGGAAATGATCTTGATGTCGGTGACCGAGGAGAAGGACGCGCTGCTCTACCGGTTCACCCTGCGCGAGGGCGCGACCCTGGCGCCGGGCGGGTACACGTTCGCGGCCCAGTACCTGCACGCGGCCGGCGAGCGGGATCCGAGCGGGGACAGTTACGGCGCGGTCGCGGCGGCCGGCGACGAGAAGGTGGAGATCAACGGGGCGTTCGCGACGGATTGACCTCCGACAGCGTACGCACAGCGCGATGCTGGATGATCCTCGAATGGTTGCGGTAAGCGCTGACGACTACGCCTGGTTCACCGAGCAGTTCGCGGAACTCGCCGGTGACCACTGCCTCGCCCTGATCCGTGGGCGCACCCCGGCCGAGGTGATCGCACAGGTGGGCGGCACCAACCCGACCCGTGCCGTCGGCGCCCGCCGGCTGACCGGCTCGTCAGTCGTGGCCGCCGCCGGGGTCGGCGACTGGACTCTGCTCCTCCAGCCGGACGGCCGGGCTGCCGGGCGCGAGCTGTCCCGTGGCACGGTGCTGGTGTCGCACTCCGCGACCCGCTTCCTCTGGGCCCGCGACGGCGAGGTGGTCCTCCAGTTCGATCCGGCAGACCCGTCCCGCCGCACCGGGACCGACCCCGACGGCCTGATCGAGGTGCTCGACAGCCTGGGCTTCGACACGACCGCGGCCGGCGACGAGCCGGGGACCGGCTGGGGCGACGACGCGAGGCAGCGGGAGCGCGGCCTGGCGCTGGCGGAACAACTCACCGGCGTACGCATGACGCTCGAATCCTTCGAAGCACTGACCTTCACCCGGGCGACCGCACCGTTCCCCGTGGATCCCGGTGCGGATCCCGTGCCTCGGCCGAGAACCACCGGGTCACCGCAATCCGCGAGCCGCCGGCCGCCCGTGAAGCCGGAACGCTGGGACGAGGAATACGACGCCCCCGCCGAGGAGTGGTCCGATGCGGACACCGACGACGAGGAAGAGCCCGACACCGAAGACCGTGAGTGGCCCCGCCTGATAGCGAGAGTCCGCCGGGCCTTCACCTGACCGGCCCCGCACCCACCCGGCCGGGGCGCGGGCCTGTCATGGCGACACGGTTGTCAAGTGCGCGTCCAGCTCGGCGACCGCCTCGGCGGGCGTCAGGTGGCCGGCCAGGACGTGGACGCTCAGGCCGTCGACCATCGCGTTCAGCCGGCGGGCCGCTGACAGCTGCTGCTGCGGTGACGCGTCCGGGAGCAGGTGGCGGGTCAGGTTCTGGCAGAGCTCGGACATGCCGATCAGAATCTTGCGCTGGACCGCGGCCAGTGCCGGATCGCCGAGGCCCAGAGCCAGGAACGCGAAGGTGATCGACGCCTCGGTGTGACGTTCGGAGTCGACCGGCATGGTCTCCAGCAGCAGCGCGCGGACCATCTCCTGCGGCGTCCCCTGCGGCCGCAACGCGGTGATCCGTGCGGTCACCCGGGTGAGCACCTGCTCGCAGGCGAAGGCGAGCAGCTCGTCGCGGGTGGCGAAGTAGTGGCGCAGCGCGCCGGAGGACCAGCCTGACTCGGCGGCCACGGTCCGCATGGAGACGTGGGCCACCCCGTCCCTGGTGATCACCCGCCAGACGGCTCCGGCCAGCTCGCGGCGGCGCTCTTCATGGTCGACGACTTTCGGCACGTGCCGATTATCGCACGGCCGTGTTATAAAGGAAAAAACACGGACGTGCGAAAACGGGGGAGTAGTCATGGTCGCGCTGATCGTCGCCTGTGAGATCGGCTTCTGGGTGCTGCTGGTGCTGGGGCTGCTGGCCCGCTATGTCGCGAAGTGGCGCCGGGTTAGCGCGGCTCTGCTGATCGCGGTGCCGCTCGTCGACGTGCTGCTGCTGGCGTTCACCGCGATCGACCTGCGCAGTGGGGCGGAGGCCACGCTCGGCCACGGGCTCGCCGCGGTCTACCTCGCTGTCACGGTCGTCTTCGGCCATCGGATGATCCGGTGGGCCGACGTGCGGTTCGCCCACCGGTTCGCCGGCGGCCCCGCGCCGGAGCGGTTGCCGAAGGCCGGCCGCGAGCATGCCGCCCGGGAGCGCCGGGCGTGGTTCGACCACCTGCTGGCGTACGTGCTGGGCGCCGGCTTCCTGGGCCTCTTCACTCTGGTGGCCGGCGGCCTGGATCAGGCGGCGGGGCTGTGGCAGGTGATGGCAATGTGGACGCTGGTGCTGGGGATCGACTTCGTGATCTCGTTCAGCTACACGATCATGCCCCGGAAGGCCTGAATTCTGCTTTGCCCATTGTCACGGGCGGCGAGGACCCTCTTTCGTCGGAGGTGCGCCCCATTGCTCGTACCGGGAAAAGACCGCGGGCCTGGTCGGAAAGACCAGGCCCGCACCACATGGGGTGTTAATCCTCGATCAGAGGTAGCTGCCCTTTTTGTACTCGGCGTAGCTCATGTTCCAGTCGGTCCAGCCGTTACCGTTCTTCAGCTTGTCCTCGGTGCCGGAGACCGTGATCACGTCGCCCATCATCGTGCGGTCGAAGAGCCACTTGCCCATCGCCTCGGAGACGTTGACGCAGCCGTGCGAGACGTTGCGGCGGCCCTGCTGGCCCTCGGACCACGGCGCGGCGTGGATGAACTGGCCGCTGTAGGTGATCCGCTGAGCCCAGTCGATGTCGGTGCGGTAGCCCTCCTCGCCGTCGGTGTCGGTGGTGTCGAAGACGGTGTGCGCCTTCTTCTCCATGACGACCATGGTGCCGCTGGAGGACGGCGTGCTGGCCTTGCCGAGGCTGACCGGGAGGGTCTTGATGACCTTGCCGTCCTGCTTGACGACCATCTTCTTGGTCTTGTTGTCGACCGTCATGATCATCGAGCGGCCGATCTTCAGGTCGACCGTCAGGTCCGAGCGGCCGTACCAGCCGTCGCCGAGTTTCACGCCCTTGAGCTGGACCTTGTAGAAGACCTTGGAACCGGCCTTCCAGTAGGTCTTCGGCCGGAAGTGGACCTCGGTGGAGCTGATCCAGCGCCAGGTGCCCTCCTGCGCGGGCGTGGCGGTGACCACCATGCGGCGCTCGACCTCGGCGCGGTACTTCTCCGGGATGGCCCGGCCGAACTTCATGATCAGCGGCATGCCGACGCCGACGACGTTGCCGTCACCGAGGAAGCTCGTCACGCGAACCAGGTTCGCCGGCTTCTTCATCGTCGTGAATGTGCTGGTGGTGGTGTTGTTCTTGCCCTCGGCCTCCGGCGTGGTGACGGTGACCGTGTACTTCGTGCCCCAGGCCAGCGACTCGCTCGGCTTCCAGACGTTGTCGTCCTTGTCGAGCGTGCCCTTGACCTCGTCACCTTTCGGGCTGGTGACCTTGACCGTGGTGTTCTCCGGGTCCTCGCTGTTGTACTTCACGTCGGACCAGGCCTCGACGCCGGTCGCGTCGAGCGCGGGCGAGGTGACCGCCACGGTGCTCAGCGTCGGCTCGGGCGACGGGGCCTCGGCAGCCGGCGCGGCGCTGTTGGCGCCGCCGCCCGCCTCGCTGCCGCCCTGCCACGACGGGGAATCGTTGCCGCCACTGCACGCGGCAGTCAGCAGCAGAGTGCCCGCCAGAACCGTGACCACGGCGGCGCGCCAGCGGCGACCCGACCGATTTATACCCATGTCCATGGTCCCCTCACGGCGTCGTTCTCCGGCGCCCAATACTGCTCCAAAAATGTCTCTCGACCAATCCCGGTTTTGTGCCGTAGTACCCCGGTGGCGGGTACCGAACACTCACGGAACCTTCAACGCGCTGCCCTTGACAAACTCTTCCCAGCTGACGTCCCAGGGGGTCCAGCCGTTGCCGTAGTCCAGCTTGTCCTCGGTGCCGCGCACCGTGACCGGATCGCCGACCAGCGTCTTGTCGAACAACCAGCGTGCATTCGACGGGGACACATTGACACAACCGTGTGACACATTTCGCTCGCCCTGTGCGCCGGTGGACCACGGAGCGGAGTGAATGTACTGACCGCTCCACGTCAGTCGCTGCGCGTACTGGATCTGGGTCCGGTAACCGTCCGCGCCGTCGGTGTCAGTGGTGTCGAAGACGGTCTCCGCCATCTTCTGCATGACCACCATCGTGCCGCTGGACGACGGGGTGCTCTTCTTGCCGAGGCTCACCGGCATCGTCTTGACCGTCTCGCCGTCCTGCACGACGGTCATCTTCTTCGACTTGTTGTCGACCTTCATCTCGAGCTTCCGGCCGATCTTCACGGTCGCCGAGCGGTCCTTGTCGCCGTAGATGTTGTTGCCGGTGGGCAGGCCGCCGACGGCGATCCGGGCGGTCAGCTTCGTGCCGGGCTTCCAGTACTCCGGTGCGCGGTAGTAGGCCTGGGTGCCGCTCTCGGTCCACGACCAGGCGCCGGGCTGCGGCGGGTCGGTCCGCACGAACATCCGCTTCTGTACGGCGGCGCGGTCCTTCTTCTTGATGCCCGGGCTGAACTCCACGACGACCGGCATGGCCACGCCGTACGTGTTGCCGTCGAACAGGTAGAGACCGGTGCCCGTCCGGCGGGCCGGCTCGCCCATCGTGGTGAACGACGTGGTCTGGGTCTTGGTGGACCCGTCCTTGCCGGTGGCGACGACCTTCGCGGCGTACTTCTGCTTGGTCTTCAGCGGCTTGGCCGGCACCCACGCCGACTTGTCCTCGCGGAAGTCGCCGCTGACGGACTTGCCCTTCGCGTCGGTCAGTGTGACTGAGCTGACCTCGCCGCCGCTCACCTTCAGCCCGATCTCGGCGCTGACCGGCACGTTCTTCTTGTCCTTGGCCGGCGTGACCTCCAGCGACACCGGCTGGGCCACCGTGGTGCTCTCGGTCACCGGAGCGGAAGCGCTGCTCGCCGGCGAGGAAGCCCCGGCCGGCTCGGCGGAGGACGGTTTCGGATCGTCGCCGCACGCGGCGAGAGGGGCGATCACGGCAAGCGCCAGGATCGCCGCCAGGGAGCGGCGGAGGTCAACCATGGTTCGTGGCCCCGTTCTGGAGTTCTCAGCGCAGACATACTGACTCATGCGCGCAAGTCGCGGGTCCCCGTTGTGATGGTCGCCAACCGATTTCAAGGATCTTCAAGAGGCGTGCTAACGTTTTCCCTGTTGCACGGCAAGCGTCGCTAGCTCAACTGGCAGAGCAGCGGACTCTTAATCCGCGGGTTGTAGGTTCAAGTCCTACGCGACGCACTCGCTTTCCAGCATCAGCCCCGGCTTCCGGCCGGGGCTTTTTTCTGTCTCGTTCCGATAGTTTCGGAGCAGTGAAGATCATCATGCTCGCAGTCCCTGCGTAGGGGCTCCGAAAGTTTCGGAAACTACCGGTTGACTTGATCACGGCACGTCCGAACAATGAAACAGCGACGATCGTCAATCGATGTTTTCCCCGCTCATCGAAAGGTGATCCCCCATGCGTCGATCCCTCGCCGCGGCCGCCGTCCTGGCCGTGGCCGGAACACTGCTGTCCGGAGCACCAGCCATGGCGAAAGCAGAGACGGCCAAGGCAGAGAGAGCCAAGGCGGAGACAGCCGCGGCGGCCGCCGCCGACTGTGCCAACGGCTATGTCGCGCTGACCTACGACGACGGCCCCAACCCCGGCAACACCACCAACCTGCTCAACGCCCTGCGCTCGGCGGGCCTGCGCGCCACCATGTTCAACACCGGCCAGAACGCGGCGGCCAACCCGGGTCTCGTCGCCGCTCAGGTGTCGGCCGGCATGTGGGTGGCGAACCACAGTTACACCCACCCGCACATGCTCACTCTCAGCGCGGCACAGATGAGCTCGGAGCTCTCCCGGACGCAGTCGGCGATCTCCTCGGCCGGCGGCGGCACCCCGGTGCTGTTCCGGCCGCCCTACGGCGAGACGAACGCCACGCTGCAGTCCGCGGCGTCGGCGCTGGGCCTGCGCACGATCATCTGGGACGTCGACTCGCAGGACTGGAACGGCGCCGGCACCGCCCAGATCGTGCAGGCCGCGAGCACCCTGACCAACGGGCAGATCATGCTCATGCACGACCAGTACGCGACGACCGTCGCGGCGATCCCGCAGATCGCGGCGGGGCTGCGGAGCCGCGGCCTGTGCGCCGGGATGATCTCTCCCAGCACCGGGCGTGCAGTCGCGCCCACGTCGGGCGGGACACCGGGGACGCCGGGAGCGACGTGCACGGCCACCTACGCCGAGGGCCAGAAGTGGAGTGACCGCTTCAACGGCCAGGTGACGGTCACCGGGTCGAGCAACTGGACGGTCACCGTCACGTTCCGCTCGCCGCAGCGCGTCAGCGCGACCTGGAACGCGGCGGTGACGTGGAACTCCACCTACGTGATGACGGCCCGGCCGAACGGCGGCGGCAACACGTTCGGCTTCACCGTGATGCACGGCGGCAACTGGACCTGGCCGTCGTTGACCTGCACCGAGACCTGAGAAAACCCGCCCGCGGGCGTGGAGATCCACGCCCGCGGGTTAGGGTGATTCGTGTCGTCCATCCAGATGCTGACCAGCGATGATCTCGACGGGATCGGCCATGACGCGCTGCACGGCGGCGATCCCCGGGCCGCGATCACCGAGCTGGTCACCGCTGTCGACCAGGAGGCGCTCGCCGACCCGGCCGACGCGGGTTACGCGTTGATGCTGGCCGCCGAGATCAGCGAGAAACAGGGTGACCTGGAGCCGGCCCTCGCCCTGGTGGAGCGTGCCATCGCGACGTACCAGCGGCTCGAGGACGCGGCCGACGGGTTCGCCCGGGCGCAGCGCGGCGAGTTGTTGTCCCGGCTGGGCCGCGACGACGAGGCGATGGCCGCGTTCACCGCCCTGCGCCCCCGGCTGGTCCGCGATCCGGACGCGCCGATGTACCTCGCGGAGGCCTTGGAGGAGTGCGGCGAGGGCGCGATCGCCGAGCAGTGGCTCACGGCGGCGCTGACCACGGTCCTGGACCGGCCGGAAGACAAGATCGACGAGCGGGTGGCCTCCGCGTTGCTGCGCACCCGCCGCCGGGTCCGGCGCGACATCGGACTGCCCTCCGACGAGTACGACGAGTTCCTCGACGGGGCGCCCTCCGGAAACGGCCAGACCGTCATGTTCTGGCCGCACGACGAGTTCGACCGGGTGCAGCTGCGCTGGCCGTCGTTCGCCGACGTCTACGGGCACACCTGGGACGATCATCGCGCCGATCTGGAGAAGGCGCTGACCGTCTGGGCCGAGTCCGGGCAGTCCGGCTTCCGGCTCTTCCCGGGGTCGGCCGACGGGCTGGCCGAGCACGTGAGCCGGCACGGCGGCGACCCCTCCGACGCGGCGGTGCGAGCCGGGTACGCGCAACAGCTCGAAACCCACGTCCATCCGGTCCCGTGGCCGCCCGGCCGTAACGATCCGTGTTGGTGCGGTTCCGCGGCGAAGTACAAGAAGTGCTGCCTGCCACGGTCCCGCTGAGGCGTCGCCGACCGTGTGCTAACGTTCTTCCTCGTTGGCAAGCGCTGCTAGCTCAACTGGCAGAGCAGCGGACTCTTAATCCGCGGGTTGTAGGTTCGAGTCCTACGCGGCGCACAACAGAAGAAAAGGCCTCGCCCATCAGGGTGGGGCCTTTTCCGTTACTCCCTGTTGACCATCCGCCGGAGCGCCGGAGCAGGCCGGCGGCGCCGAGTAGGGCTGCGGCTCGTAACGGGGCGGCCCGTATCGTCGGCGCCATGACGCGCGTCCTGCTGATCTCGGGAAGCACCCGCGACGGATCACTGCACACCGCTGCCCTGCGCACCGCGGCCCGGCACGCCGCCGCGGGAATCACTGCCGACCTCTACGACGGCCTCTCCGGTCTGCCGGCGTTCGTGCCCGGCGAGCCGAACCCGCCGGCCGCCGTCACGGAGCTGCGCCACCGGGTGACCCAGGCGGACGCGTTGCTGGTCAGCACCCCGGAGTACGCCGGATCGCTGCCCGGCAGCCTGAAGAACCTCTTCGACTGGCTGGTCGACGGTGGCGAGCTGAGCCGCAAGCCGGTGGCCTGGCTCTCCGTGGTGGCGCCGGGACGCGACGACGGCGCCCGGGCGTCACTGGAGTCGGTGTTCGAGCACGGCGGCGCCCGCCTGCTGCGGCCGGCCTGTGTGCGGATCCCGCTCGAGATGGCCGCCGTCGACCCGGGCGGCCTGGTCACCGACACCCGGCTGCATGTGGCGCTGCAGGACATGGTGGGCGCGCTGGTCCGCTCGCTGAGTGAGCGGGCCAGCGCACCGCAGCCGTCGTGGCAGGCGCACTCCAGCGTCTACCCGGTGGTGCAGCGGCAGGACGCGCCGCGGGGCGCGCAGCTGCCGCCGTGGGCCCGCGGGGTCAGCTGATACCGGTCGAGGCGGCGAGGCAGGCCTCGGCCCCGGCGCACCCGGTCATCGCCTTGATCGAGGCGTGCAGCCGCGCGATCCGGTCGGCGGGCAGGGAGCCGGCCAGGTTGCGCAGCTGGTGCGGGTCGGCCCGGTTGTCGTAGTACTCCCGGGTGCCGTCGACGTATTCCACATAGGTGAAGCCGGCGGTCCGGATCGCGTCGTACGTCGGCGGGATGTTGATGCTGTCCTGCTCGTAGTCCGGGTCGGCCGGATCGGTGGCCGGATCCCGGTGCTCGATCAGCGCGGCCTCCCGCCACCGCGCCGGGGTCTCGCCGGCCAGCAGCGGCTTGAGGCTCTGCCCGTCCGCCTCCGCGGCCGCCGGCACACCGGCCAGGTCGGTGAAGGTCGGCCGCAGGTCGATGTTCGCCACCACGGCGTCGACTCTCTGCCCGGCCTTGACGCCGTGCCCGGCGGCGATCAGCGGCACGTTCACGTCGGTGTCGAACGCGGTCTGCTTGCCGGAGGGCAGGCTGTGCTCACCCATGTGATAGCCGTTGTCGGAACTGAAGATCACGACGGTCTCGTCGGCCACGCCGGCCTTCGTCAGGGTCGCCCGCAGCGCGCCGAGCATCCGGTCCACCGACACGACGGACTGGGCCCGCTTCCGGAACTCCTCGTCCATCCGGGCCTTCTGCTGCGCGTTCAGTTTCGGGTGCGGGGCGAGCCAGGCGGGCGCGTTCGCCGGCACCCTGTCGTACGCCGCCGTCCGGGGCGCCGTGAGCCCGGGGAACAGGTTCGCGTCCCGCGGCGCCGGGGTGTACGGGGCGTGCGGCGCGTACGTCGCCACCTCCAGCATGAACGGCGTGCCGGTCGCCGCCGAGGTGGTGATGAAGTCGGTCGTCCTGGCCGCCAGCACGTCGGTGAGGTAGTCCGCCGGCTTCTTGCCGTACTTCTTGACCGTCCCGTTCTCGTTCAGCGCGTAGTTGAAGTTGTCGTACGCGTTCCCGCCCACGACCCACTGGTCCCAGCCCGGCGGCACGTACGGCTTGCCGCCGCCGAAGCTGGTCGCCGGGAGGTACTCGTTGAGGTACTTGCCGAAGAACCCGGTGCGATAGCCGGCCGCCTGCAGGTCGGTCGCGAACGTCGAGCGCTCCTGGCCGCGGCTGTGGAAGAGCCGGAAGCCGCCGTCCGACCCGTGGTTCTTGAAGATGCCGGTGTTGTGCGGGAACTGTCCCTTGAGGAGCGAGGCGCGGGACGGGCAGCACAGCGAGTCGGTCACCGTGTAGTTGGCGAACGTCGTGCCCTCCTTCTGCATCTTCAGCAGGTTCGGCATGTACCGCACGAGGTTCTCGGACAGATCGTCGGTGAGCACGAAGACGATGTTCGTCCGGTTCGCCGCCGATTCGATCGTGGCCGGGCTGGCCGAGGCGGCCGGGCTCGCCGACCGGTTCGCGGTCCCCGGTGAGGATTCCGTGGTGGTGCACGCGGTCACGGCCAGTAAAGAGGCGGCGACGGCGAGCGCGCGGCGGAAAGAAGACATGGCGGGGCGGGAGCTCCATCCTTCAAGAGGCGACGACCGGAGGGTAGTCCGCCCGGGCACCCGGATCGGCCGCGGTTGCTTACCTCTCGCTGAGATGATCTTTAAGAATCCCTCAACGGAGGTGGATCCGCCCCGGCGGTGACGCATAGTCACGTCCATGCTCGCCGTCATCGCCGTCTGCTCCCAGCCCCGCCCTCGACGCCCGCGTCGTCTGGTTCCGCCGCGCCCCCGGCTGCCCCGGCGACCGCCCCGCACGCCCCGGCGGATCACCTGATCTTTCACACATCGACCGGTATCGTTGGGCAGGTGACTCAGGGCGTAGAGGTCGACTTCACCGATCCGGCGTTTCAGGCGAACCCGCACCCCGCGTACCAGAATTGGCGCCGGACCGGACCGGTCCGGCGCACCCGGCTTCCCAGCGGTTTGAGCGCCTGGCTGGTGACCCGGTACGACGACGCGCGACGCGCTCTGGCCGATCCGCGCCTCTCCAAGCAGTCCGGGTTCTCGGTCGGCTCGTCCACGGCGGCGAACCGGCCGTCGAGCCCGGCCGCGATCCTCTCCCGGCACATGCTCGCCGCCGACCCACCGGACCACACCCGGCTGCGCCGCCTGGTCTCGGCCGCCTTCACGGCCCGCCGCATGGAGAGCCTGCGCCCGCGGATCGAGGAGATCACCCGCGACCTGCTCGACGCGATCGAGGGCCGGGACGAGGCCGACCTGATCGACACGTTCGCGTTCCCGCTGCCCATCCAGGTCATCTGTGAACTGCTCGGGGTGCCGGCCGGCGACCGGGACGACTTCCGGGAATGGTCCAGCGTGATCGTCGCCGGCTCGCAGTCCGGTGACCGGCTGGAGCCGGCGATCCGCGCGATGGTGGGGTACATCCTGGCCCTGATCGCCGAGCGCCGCGCGACCCCCGGCCCGGACCTGCTCTCCGGCCTGATCCAGGTGCGCGACGAGCAGGACCGGCTCACCGAGGAGGAACTCTCCTCGATGGTGTTCCTGCTGCTGATCGCCGGTCACGAGACCACTGTGAATCTGATCGGCAACGGGGCGTACCTGCTGCTGCGCGACCGCGGGCAGTGGGAGCGGCTGCGCGCCGAGCCGTCGTTGCTGCCCACCGCCATCGAGGAGTTCCTGAGGTACGAGGGCCCGGTGGAGACCTCCACGTTCCGGGTCGCCACCGAGGACCTGGAGATCGGCGGGGTCACCGTGCGCGCCGGCGAGCCGGTCGTGGTCGTGCTGCTGTCGGCGAACCGTGACGGCGACCGCTTCCCGGACGCGGACGAACTGCGCCTGGACCGGACGCAGAACCCGCACCTGGCGTTCGGGCACGGCATCCACTACTGCCTCGGCGCGCCGCTGGCCCGGCTGGAGGCGCAGATCGCGTTCACCCAGCTGATGACCCGCCATCCGGACCTGCGGCTGGCGGTCGATCCGGAGGCCCTGCGGTGGCGTCCCGGGCTGCTCCTGCGCGGGCTGCACGAACTGCCGGTACGCCTGTAGACCTGGCATGATGGCGGCCGTGTCCGTCCCTCCTGATCCGTACTACTCGCCGACCGCCAAGCTGCCGGTCGTCAAGCCGTCCGGCGCCGGCGTCCGCCTGAGGATCCTGGGCGCGATCACGGCCGCCACGGTGGTGATCGTGTCCGTCGCGGTCTGGATCATCTCGCCGGGCTCCTCCGACGGGGACGAGACGGCGGCCGTGCCGCTCGCCGCACCCAGCACGGTCGTCACCGAGGCGTCGCCGGAATCGTCCGCCCCGGCCGAGGAGACACCCTCCGCTCCGGCGACCACCGCACCGACGCCGAAGCCGGCCACCGCCCGGCCGGCTCGTCCGGCCGAGCTGGCGACCCAGCTGATGATCGTGGTGCGGGCGCTGGAGAAGCGCGGCGAGCTCGACGACGACGGCGCCAAGGCGCTGAACCGGCGTCTGGAGCACCTGACGAGCCGGCTGCGCAAGGACCCGGGGAAGGCGTCCGGCAAGCTCGACGAGTTCGTCGAGAAGCTCGCCGACCTGCGCGAGGACGAGGACATCAGCGAGGCCGGCTTCCAGGCGCTCGCGGCCGGTGCCACCCAGATCGGCGCGCTGCTCCCGGCCGACGACTCCGATGACGACGATGACGACGGAGACGACGATGACGACGATGATGACGACGACTAGCCAGGGATCGATCGTCCCCGGATAAACGCTCCCTTCATCCCCACGGAAGAACCGGTCAAGCTGGGTTCGACGGAACGGGGAGGATGACCACATGGATCGGGCACAACTCGCCGACTTCCTGCGCACCCGCCGGGAGGCGTTGCAGCCGGAGGACGTGGGGCTGCCACGGGGAGCGAGGCGGCGTACCGGAGGGTTGCGGCGTGAGGAGGTGGCCGCGCTCGCCGGGATGTCCGCCGACTACTACGGCCGCATCGAGCAGCAGCGTGGCCCGGCGCCGTCGGAGCCGATGCTCGCCGCGCTGGCCCGGGCACTGCACCTGGGTCTGGAGGAACGCGACCACCTGTTCCGCCTGGGCGGTCACCCGGCGCCGCGGCGGTCCCTGCGCGACGACCACATCAGCCCGGGGATGATGCGCATCCTGGACCGGCTCGACGACACCCCGGCCATGGTCATCTCCCGGTGGGGCGAGACGCTGCTGCAGACCAGGCCGGCGGTCGCGCTGGTCGGCGACGAGACCGGGTTCTCCGGGCTCGCCCGCAGCGTGTGGTTCCGGTGGTTCACCGACAGGGTGTCCCGCCGGCTCTACCCCGAGGAGCACCAAATCCGGCAGGGGCGGATCTTCGCGGCGCAGCTGCGAGCGGCCTACGCCACCGAGCCGGGCGGCCGGGCCGGCGAGATCGTCGAGGCGCTGCTCGCGAGAAGCAGCGAGTTCGCCGAGATCTGGGCCGGTCACGAGGTGGGCCTCACCCACACCGAGCGCAAGACACTGATCCATCCGGAGCTCGGCGCCCTCGATCTGTACTGCCAGAACCTCTTCGATCCGGCCCAGATGCAGACGCTGCTGGTCTTCACAGCGGTCCCTGGCTCGCCGAGCCACGAAAAGCTCCAGCTTCTCGCCGCCGTCTCCGCCTGATCGGCGTCTGCACACCAGCCAATCCCGCAGAAAGGCAGCATCATGCCCAAAATCGCCCTGATCACCGGTGGCAACCGCGGACTGGGCCGGGCCACGGCCCTCGCCCTGATCGATGCCGGCACCGAAGTGATCTACACGTACCGCGCCGACCCCGGCGAGAAGATCGACGCCGTGGCGCTGCCGCTCACCGTCGGCGACCTCGCTTCCTACGACGCGTTCGCCGGCTCGCTGCGCCAGGTCCTCGCCGACCGCTACGACCGGACCGACTTCGACTTCCTGGTCAACAACGCGGGCGTCGGCTCCGCCGGTCCGATCGCCGAGACCTCGGTGGAGGCGTTCGACGAGATGATGAACGTGCACTTCCGGGGCGTCTTCTTCCTGACCCAGAAGCTGCTGCCGCTGATCGCCGACGGCGGCCGGATCGTCAACCTCTCCACCGGTCTGACCCGCTTCACCGGCGACGGCGTCTACGCGGCGTACGCCTCGATGAAGGGCGCCGTCGAGGTTTTCACGCGCTATCTGGCGAAAGAGGCCGGCCGCCGGGGCATCACCGCGAACGTGGTGGCGCCCGGCCCGGCCGGCACCGACTTCGGCGGCGGCGCGCTCCGCGACAACGAGCAGGTCCGTGCGCACATCGGCAGCGTGACGGCGCTGGGCCGGGTCGCCGAGCCGGAGGAGATCGCCGCCGTGATCACCGCGATGCTCAGCGACGGCACCGGCTGGATCACCGGCCAGCGGGTCGAGGCCTCCGGCGGCATGCTCCTCTGACTGCCCGAAGGCCTCGGCTCGACAGGGTTCAGCGGATGCCGAGCTCGGCCATCCGCCGGATCTCGGCCACCTGCTCCACCGCTGACTCATTGGCCAATTCGGACAGTCGCTCGTCCATGCCACTCCGGAGGAGATCGGCGGCCATCTGCTGGGCGCCCTTGTGGTGCTCGGTCATCATCGCGACGAACTGGCGGTCGAAGCCGGCGCCGGTGGCGGCGGTCAGCGCGGCGACCTTCTCGGCGCTCTGACCGCCGGGCATCGTGGAGTGGTCGTGCGACGGGTCCGACTCGGGCTGATTCCGGTCCTTCAACCAGGACTTCAGATAGTCGATCTCCAGTGTCTGCCCGACGCTGATCCGCTCCGCGAGCCGTTTCAGCGCACCGTTCCCGGCCCGGCTGGGCGCCAGGTTCGCCATCTCCACGGCCTGCTGGTGGTGGGCGATCATCATCTGCACGTACGCGACGTCGATCGAGTTGTAGGCGCTCCCGTCGGGCGCTTTCACCTGATCAGAATCGGACACTGCGGCAGATTCTCCGGGACGGCCCGGCAGCAGCACCGGCACCGGCGAGGATGAGGCGGCGGGCGCCTTGGCCGCCGGTGTCTCCTTCTCGGAGGTACAGGCGGACAGGGCGATCCCGCCGGCGGCCAGGACCGTCAAGGTCGCGGCCGCCAGGGTCCGGGTGTGTCGGCGATTCATCGCTTCCTTTTCGGTAAGGGTCCCCAACGCAACATTCGACAGCTATCGTAACGACCGACATCGCTGTCACCGGGGGTGCTCGCGACAAGACTCGCGGTGGGTCGCCGGTGGCTCCGTATCCGGAAGGAGCTCCATGAAGCACCCTGCCCCACAAGGGCGGTTCAAGCGCCTGTTCAGTATCGGTTCTGCGGCAGTCCTGCTCAGCTTCTTGGTCGCGGCGCCTGCGCAGGCGGCAGCGGCGGACATTCCGGGCGTCGACGAGATCCGGAGCAGCTCGAATCTCAAGCAGATCGCCAACATCCCGAAGGTCGCTCCGTTCGCCGCCGAGAACGCGCTCGGCTCGGACTGGGCGTTCCAGGGCAAATACGCGTACGGCGGCAACTACAACGGTTTCACCGTCTACGACATCCGTAACCCGCGGAGCCCGCAGGTCGCGGCCGTCGTGGTGTGCCCCGGCTCGCAGAACGACATCACGGTCTGGGGAGACCTGCTCTTCCTCTCCACCGACTCGCAGCGTTCCGACGACTCGTGCCAGAGCACTGCCGTCCCCTCCACCGCGCCGGCCGAGACGCCGCGCTGGGAGGGCATCAAGGTCTTCAACATCAAGGACCCGCGGAACCCGCAGTACGTGGCGGCCGTGAAGACCGACTGTGGCTCGCACACGCACACGGTCGTCCCGGGCAAGGGCCGGGACAAGTCGGTCTACCTCTACGTGTCGTCCTACAACCTGTCCGGCGTGAGCCTGCCGAACTGCGCGTGGCCGCACGACAAGATCTCGATCGTCAAGGTGCCGCTGAAGAACCCGACGGCTGCCAAGGTCGTTGCCACGCCGGTGCTCTTCCCGGACGGCGGTTTCCCGGGCAGCAGCTACGGCACCGCGACCAGCGGCTGCCACGACATCACCGCGTACCCGGCGAAGGACATCGCGGCCGGCGCCTGCATGGGTGACGGCGCGCTGTTCGACATCTCCAACCCGGCGGCGCCGAAGGTGATCACGACGGTGCGGGACACCGAGAACTTCGCCTTCTGGCACTCGGCGACGTTCGACAACGACGCCGACAAGGTCGTCTTCACCGACGAGCTCGGCGGCGGCGGCCAGGCCACCTGCAACCCGGTGATCGGCCCGAACCGCGGCGCGAACGCCATCTACGACATCAAGGGCAAGGGCAAGAACCTCAAGCTCGAGTTCCGCAGCTACTTCAAGATCCCGCGGGAGAACGCCGCGACCGAGAACTGCGTGGCCCACAACGGCTCGCTGATCCCGGTCAAGGGCCGCGACATCATGGTCCAGGCGTGGTACCAGGGCGGCATCTCGGTCTGGGACTTCACCGACTCGCGCAAGCCCAAGGAGATCGGGTACTGGGAGCGCGGTCCGCTGAGCACCGAGCGTGCCATCACCGGTGGCTCGTGGTCGGCGTACTGGTACAACGGCTTCATCTACTCCAACGACATCCAGAAGGGTCTGGACGTCCTGGAGGTCAGTGACCGCCGGATCGACAAGGCGGAGCACAAGCGCACCTGGCAGTTCAACGCGCAGACCCAGGACGACTACCGTCGCTGGTAAATCTGGGTGAGCAACACTGATGGGACCGTCCGTCCGGGCGGTCCCATCAGCGTCAGCCCAATCGGGTGATCAACCCGCGCGGCGCAATCGGACTTTCGGCTCAAATCGGTACGTTCGTTCCATGGCCACGACACACCGCAGCGCTCTGCTCCGGTCGTTGCCTGTTCTGCTGGCGCTCGTTCTGGCCTTCTTCACCGCGCCGGCCTCGGCCGGTCAGCCCTCCCGCGGCCCGGGCGCACACAGCATCTCCGCTTCTGCCGTGGCGGTTTCCGCGGCCTCCGCCGATCTCGGTGACGCGTCGGCGCGTACCCCCGAATCGCCGGCCACCGTGCCGGCCCCGCCCTGCTCGACCACCTGCGCTGAGCGCGTGCTGCGCGCTCAGATCGTTCCCGGCGTCGCCGGCTCGCGGGCCCCGCCCGCCGCTCTCGCCTGACCCTTATCGGACAGCACCCCGTGCTGCCTGTGGGTCCACGCATGCCGAGAGCGCAGGACTGGTCACAGAACCTCGCTCCGGCCATTTCTGACACCAGCCCCCGGACCGAGACGAGCGGACGGAACTCCTGCGATGAACATCCTTGCCGACATGCTGCTGACCGAGCCGGCCCCGATGGCGATCTGGGCCACCCTGATGCTGCTCACCCTGCCGGCCCTGGTGGTGCTGGCCAGCCCGCACAACGTGCGCAACCCGGGACGGGCCCTGATCGACACGGTGGGCTTCCTGCGCCGCCGTGCCGAGCGCAGGGACGCCGAGCGCCTGCGGCGCATCGAGGAGGCAGTCCAGGCGGTGCGTTACGCCGACGAGGTGGGTGTGGCGGCGGAACAGGCGGGGTACGCGGCGCAGCGCTGGCAGGGGCACTGGGAGGCGGCCGGGGAGTGGGTGGACGCGGCCTGGCAGGCGTGGCAGGCCGCGGACGCGCGCTGGGCCAGGAGCCGGGCCACGGCGGCCTTCGGCACGCCCTACACGGTCAAGACCCCTGCCGAGTACGCCTACCGGGAGCGCTTCCTGCACCGGGCGGTGCAGGCCGCTGCCGGCCGTGGCGAGTTGCCCGCGGTCGCGGTCGCCGACGCGCTGAACGGGCGGAACGGGTGGAACGCCCGGCTGCACCCGGCCGAGCAGGAGATGGTGGTGCACCGGGTGATCGCCGCTCACCTGGAGCGGGTGCACGAGCGGGCGGTGGAAGCCGAGCGGGCCGCCTGGCAGGACTGCCTGCGGGCCGGCCGCAACCGGGACAGCCTGGCCCGGGAGGCGGCGATCGCCACGGCACGCGCCGAAGCGGTCCGGCACCTGATCCCGGTGCGCGGCGCCGCGGCCACAGTCTTCCGGCCGGCCTTCGCCTGACCCTTCGCGGGGTCTCCGCCCGACCCTTAGCGGGTCTCCGCCCGACCCTTAGCGGGGTTTCCGCTTGACTCTTCGTGGGGTCGAGGTGACCGATTGTCATCACCTCAGTGGCGCGGCGGGGTGTCCCGCCGGCGCGTGGTGGACCGGCGCCACGGCGCCTCGCGGGGAGGCGCCGTGGCTTCCTCAAGTCGCACATCGCGAAAGTCGATCACTTGTTCACGACTTCCATCGCTGCGCGACTATCGGTTAGGCTCTCACGAGTCGATATCGAATTCGCCGTCCTTGGCGGAGTCCACGAAAGCGGTCCACTCCGCTTCCGTGAACACGAGAGCCGGGCCCGTCTGGTCCTTGCTGTCACGGACGGCAATTCCCTTGTCGAGGATTGCCACCTCGACACAGTTGTTGCCGCCGCTGCCGTTACTGCGACTGCCTTTTTTCCAGACGGCACCGTCGAGTTGGTGCGCGAGCATACTCGAGCACCTCCCTTCGATATGAGATTCTTTCGGGAGCGCTACGCGACGAGCAGACTCTCGATCATCTTTATCGTAGTCCGATGATCGAGCGCCTTCGCGCTCATTCGCTCGAACTCCTGTCGGTACCGGGCAACCTCGTCTGGTTGCTCTTCGTAATAGTCTCCCGCAAGGCCTTCGAGGTAGACAACATCCAAATGGGTAGTCTCCCGAAACTCCAAAAGTGCTGCTGACCCGCCCAGGAACGGATGTTCCCCGGCGCTGAAGGGCAAGATCTGCAACATTACATTCGGTAATCTAGCTGTATCGATCAGGTGTCGCAGTTGATCCGCCATGACGTCCTCGCCGCCGATGACCCGGCGGAGCACGGACTCGTCGATGATCGCGGAGAGCTCCAGCGGCCGATCCCCGCCGAGCCGGCTCTGCCGGGTCAGGCGCAGCGCGACGCGCCTGTCGATCTGCTGGGGCGTGTCGGTGGAGCGACCGGTGTTGATCAGGGCCCGCATGTACGCCTCGGTCTGCAGCAGCCCGGGCACGATGATCGGCTCCCAGGCCCGCATCGAGGACGCGGCCGCCTCCAGGCCCACGAAGTTGCCGGGGCGCATGATGTCGCGGTAATCAGTCCACCAGGTGCGCTCCCGCGAGAGCCGGGCCAATTCCACGAGCGCTTCGCGATATCCCTGGTCGCGCACGTTGTACAGGGTGAGCAGATCACGCACGTCGCGCGGGGTGACCGCCACGCGCGCGGTTTCGATCCGGGTGACCTTGGCGGCGTGCCATTCGAAATGCCGGGACACGTCCTGTTGCGTCAGGCCGGCGGCTTCCCGGCATCGTTTGAGCTCCGCTCCCAGTCGGCGGCGTCGTAGCGTCGGACCCTCGATATCGGACACCTGGACTCCCTACGGTCCTGATGCGGTCGATATTACGACCGGTACCTCACGATCCAGTAGCCCATTGATGATCACGCGCCCCATGATCGCCATTCTGCATGATCCATTTAGGAGTGTCAGACTGCAGGGCCTGAATAAGAAGTCTAGTACTTCTTGTATTGACCTTGGTGTTGGGTACATGATGCTGCGGACATCGAGTTCTGTCTTCTTTCCTACACATAGAGAAATGATCATTCGGAACTGGCGTCTAAGGGGCGTGGCGCAAGTGTTGGCTGACCAGTACTACCTGATCGCACACGAGGACCGTACCGGCCGGTCCAGACTCCATCCCCGCGCGACCGGTCTCGGATTGGCCGCCGCTCTGCTCTCCGAGTTAGTCCTCGAAGGCCGTGTCGGTGTGGCCGACGGCGAGCTGTTCATCGTCGATCGTCACCCGCCGCGCGACGCGCTCTCCCACGACGTCCTCGATCTGCTCAGTGCTCAGTCACAGCACACCGACGTCCGGACGTGGCTCGCCTTCCTGTCCCAGGACGCGGCTCTGCGGGTCGCCGAGCGCCTGATGCGCGTCGGCGCCGTGGAGATGGTCACCCGCCGCCGGATGCTGGGCTCGACCCAGACGCTCTACATGCCCAACACCGCACGGCAGCGCAACGCCGCGGCCTGGGCCTCCACCCGGATCGCGAACATCCTGGTCCGGGGCATGGACCTCAATCTCTCCGACCGCATGCTCGTCGGCCTGGTCGTGGCGACCGGACTCACCCGCCACGTCATGTACGGGTTCGAGAACTACCCGCACATCTACCACGCCCTCCCCAGCATGATCGCTTCGCTGCCCAACGACCTGCGTGAGCTCGTCGAATGCACCGAACAGTCGGTGGGCACCGCCCTCGCGGTGGGCCGCCGGTGAGCCCGGCCGGCCGCCATCAGCGCCGGCGCAACAACGTCGACCAGTGGGCCGGCACCATGCTGATGGATCTGCAGCGGAACTCCCGGAACGGCCCGGACATCGTCAGCCAGTCGCTGGCGAGCAACCGGCTCGGCGTCTCGTCGGTGGTCTTCTTCGGCGTGGCCGGAGCGGCGCCGCTCACCGTGATCATCGGGGCCATCTCGACGATCTACGCGGTGGTCGGCAACACGGCCGTTCCGCTGGTCTACCTCGTGGTGGCGGGCATTCTCTCGATCTTCACGGTCGGGTTCGTCGCGATGAGCCGGCACATCGTCAACTCCGGGGCGTTCTACGCGTACATCAGCCATGGTCTCGGCCGGGAGCTCGGCGTCGCGGCGGCGTTCGTCGCCCTCGCCGCCTATTCGCTCATGCAGATCGGGCTCTTCGGCCTGTTCGGGGTGGTGGCCTCGGGCATCCTCGAAGCGGTCGGCCTGACCGCGTCCTGGCTGGCCTGCGCCCTGGTGGCGTGGGCGCTGATCGCGGTGCTCGGCATGCTCTGGGTCGACCTGAGCGGCAAGGTGCTCGGCATCCTGCTGATCGCCGAGATCGCGGTGGTGCTGATCTACGACCTGGTGATGGCCGGAAACCCGGCCGAGGGCTCGGTCAGCTTCGCGTCGCTGGCGCCGCAGCAGCTGCTCACGCCCGAGGTGGTGGCCATGATGGTCCTCGCGATCGGCGGATTCACCGGCTTCGAGGCGACTGTCGTGCTCTCCGAGGAGGCGAAGGACCCGAAGCGCACGATCGCCCGGGCCACCCACCTCTGCGTGATCCTGGCCGGCATCCTCTGCGCCCTGTCGGCGTGGGCGATGTCCGTGGCCGCCGGTCCGACGCAGATCGTGGCGGCCGCCCGCACCGAGCAGACCGACCTGGTCTTCACCCTGGTCGCGCCCCATGTGCCGGACACCCTGATCACCATCGGCTATCTGCTCTTCATGACGAGCATCTTCGCCGCCCTGCTGGCGTTCCACGCCGCGGTCTCCCGGTACCAGTTCGCCCTCGGCCGGGAGCGGGTGCTGCCGAGCCGGTGGGGGACCGCTCACCCGCGTACCGGAGCTCCGGTCGTCGGCTCGATCACCCAGAGCATCCTGGCGCTCGGCGTCCTGCTGACCTACGGCCTGCTCGGCATCGACCCGCTGGTGCACCTGTTCGCCTGGCTCACCGTGGTCGGCGGACTGGGCGTGCTGATCCTGATGTGGAGCGCGTCCGCCGCGGTGATCGCGTTCTTCGTCCAGCACTCGCGCGGGGAGAACGTCTGGCGTGGCCGGGTCGCTCCGATCATCGCGTTCTTCCTGCTCAGCATCATCCTGCTGGCGACCGTCATCGGCTTCGGTGACCTGTTGCAGGTGGGCAGCGACTCGGTCTTCCACTGGGTGTTCACGGTGGGATACCTGATCTGTGCGCTCATCGGGTTCTGCTGGGCGCTGATCGTGAAGCGCACCAGACCGGACGTGTACGCGGGGATCGGCCGGGGAGCGGACGGCCGGAACGTCGTCGACTACGCCGAGCTGGCCCGGCCGCACTCACACGCACACGCGCAGACCAACGCGCAGCACACGCACGAGCATCGTGACCACCTTCCGTCGATCAAGTAGGGAAGATCCATGACGTACGCCATCCAAGAACTCGTGATCCGGAATGTGTCACCATTCGACACCGATGAGATCACTGCCCTTGTGGCCGAGGCGATGTGTGACGGCCCGGTGGCTCGTTGGATGCAGCCGGACATGCTGGTGCGCAGGCGTAACTCGCCGCGATACTTCGAGATCTTCGTGGAGCACGCCCTGCAGCACGGCGAGGTCTACAGCACCGCCGACGCCGACGGCCGGATGAGCGGGGTGGCGCTCTGGTTCCCGCTCACCGCGATGATCCCGGCGCCGGTCGACTACGAGCGCCGGCTCAAGGAGGCCTCGGACACCGCGTTCGACAGGTGCCAGCAACTGGACGCCACGCTCGACGAGCACCACCCGCTCGAGCCGCACCACTATCTGGCGTTCATGGCGGTCCGTCCCGGCCAGCAGAACCGTGGCATCGGGAGCGCGTTGCTGGACCGCCATCACGCGCGACTGGACCGGGCCGGGCTTCCCGCCTATCTCGAGGCCAACGATCCGCGCAACCGTGACCTCTACCTTCGGCACGGATACCAGGTCCGGTCCGTGATCGAGCTACCCGACGGGCCCCCGCTCTGGTGCATGTGGAGGACGCCTATGGTGTGACTGCCTCAGGAAGCCGCTGGAAACTCGTAGATCCAGAACGACTGCTGGTCCATGCACGAGGCTTGCAACGTGCCGCCGGAGAGCCGGCGCAACATCAACCGGATCACCTTTGACATGTTGCGACTGTCGTCGTTGTAACTGCAGAAGTCCAGTGCGATGATCCCGTTTCGATCCGTGGCGGTGCGGTACATGGCCTCGACCAATTCCGCGAAGGCACGGGTGGACCGGGCGTCTTCCGCGACAGCTACGAATCCGCAGTACCAGATCTTGTTCTGCGCGTAGAGGTCGGGCCACCGGCGTTCGAAGTACTCGGGTGCGATCAGCGGCATTGCGAACAGATCATTGGTGTACGTGGACAGGCCGCAGAGCTTGCCGCCGTCGTCGAGGCAGAGGTACTTGTCGACTCGGGGATCGAACATCACCTGGTCGAACTCCGCCCGATACATCAGATGGCGCTGCACGGCGAGGGCGCGAACCTCTTTGAACGCGCCTTCGTAGAGATCCCACGCGGTCTCGTGCATGTCGTCGGTGATCTGGTCGATGACTTTGACAAGCATGGCTGCTCCCCCGCGGGCCCGTGCCGAGCGGTCCCGCTTTAGTGCTCATGTGATCGCACTCAAGTCGATCGATAACAGGTGACCACAGAGTACGAACTGTAATAGGGCCACGACAATGCGTATTCCCCAAAATCATGTGCCAATCCAGTTTGGAGGGATGCCCTTGGCTACCCGATCGTGCAACTTGCGTCTTTGCAGGTAGTCGCAAGATCGACCCGTCTGAGCCCGCGCCGGCCATTCTCATCGGAGTTGCTGGAATCGGTATTCGGAAAGTGCAGTCTCTCGTGGATCAGCCTTTCTGTGGAATGCACCGAGTACTAGCCTTCGCGTTATGAGCATCGTGCGCTCGCCCGGGCGCACCCTTCGACGACGCGACGGGTCGTGGTGCGGCTGTCCGTCTGCGGGCCATCCCGGCGAGGTGCGCATCCCCCGCTCGCCCCCGGATGGCCCGCCCTCATGCGTTCATAGCCGCCGCTGCTCCGGCCGCCGCCGTGCAGCCCGGCTGGAAGCTCGGCAATACGTTCGACTCGACCGGCCGGCGACGAGACCTCGTGGGGCAAACGCCGGGTCACCCGGGAGCTGATCGCCGGCATCGGGGCACGGGGTTTCCGGCGCATCCGGATCCCGGTCATGTGGGGCCGGCACCAGGAACCCGATCGGGTGACAGGCTCGGCGCGCCTCACCCGGGTGAGGGTCGGCCGGCCCTCGATCAGGGTCTCCACGTGGACCCGGCGTGACATGCGGCGGCATCGGCACGCTGCCGGGCGGGGTCAGGTGAAGCGGATGGTCGCCGCTGTGGTGCCGCTGTCGGTGAACTGGACGAAGACGTCGTGCCGGCCGGTGCACCGCGGGATCGGCGCGGACACCTCGATCAAAGGATCCGCGCCGGCCGCCACCGGTACCGGTAGCACCGCCAGCACCGGGCCGGAGAGCGGGTCGTCCAGGCGAATGGTGATCGTGGACTCGGCCGGGGCGGCGACGGTGGCCGGGGCAGTGACGGTGGCTGAAGCGGCGACGGCGGCCAAGGCGCGGGTCGGGCCTCGCCCGAAGTCGACACCGTCGAAGACCGCCCACGCGCCGGGCATCAGGCTGCGCAGGGCCTCGCCACCGTCCGAGGCAGCCGCTCCGGGGATCGGCACGGTGGTGGTTCCGGCGTAGCCGTCGTTGTCAGTAAGGCGCAGCGTGGGGGAGCGGGCCGGTACCCGCTCCCCGTGGACGCGGAGTGTCGTGGTCTGGCGCCAGTCGGTGCTGGACCGGCCCGCCGCGACCGTGTGGGTGGCGTCCTCGATCACCCAGCGGGAGCGGGTGACGTCCCAGAACGCGAGGTCGGCGGCGGGAAGCGGGAAGCGGGCGGTGGCGCGTTCACCGGGGGCCAGGTGGACTCGCCGGAAGCCGCGGAGCTGCCGCAACGGCTGCTTCACCCGGGATCGCTGCTGGCGGGTGTAGAGCTGCACCACCTCGTCACCGGGCCGGTCACCGGTGTTGACCACGTCGACGGTGACCGTGACGGTGCCGGCCGGGTCGGTGGCCGGGGTGTCGAGCCGCAGGTTCTCGTAGCGGAACGAGGTGTACCCGAGCCCGTGGCCGAACGGGAAGAGCGGGGCGCCCCGGTAGTAGAGGTAGGTGGCGTCCGACGCGATGATGTCGTAGTCGAGCAGGTCCGGCAGATCGCCGTCGTCGGCGTACCACGTCTGGGTGAGCCGCCCGGACGGCTCGGCGAGGCCGAAGAGGATGTCGGCGAGCGCGCCGCCGTGTTCCTGGCCGCCGTGCGCGGACCAGAGCAGGGCCGGCAGGTGGTCCCGGGCCCAGCCTACGGCGTACGGATAACTGCTGGTCAGCACGAGAACGGTACGCGGGTTGACGGCTCGCACGGCCCGCATCAGATCGTCCTGGGTGCCGGGCAGGTCGAGGTCCCGGCGGTCCGCGGTCTCCCGCCCGGCGACCAGGGGATGGTTGCCGAGGGCCAGCAGCACCACGTCCGCCGCCGCGGCCACCTCGGCAGCGGCGGCGACCCCGTCGACCAGCAGGTCCACGGTGAAGACGGTGGCGCCGGCGGCCTCCTCGGCGGCGGTGCGGACCAGGCCGTCGTCGCCGGCTACCAGGAAACTGTCACTCTGGAGGTGGTGCAGCAAGACCCCGTCGGGTACGGGCACGAAGCGGAACGTCTCACGCACTTCCCAGCCGTTCGGGCCGGGGCGATCCGTCACGAGCAGATCGGCGTCGGAGCCGACGACACCGCCGGTGGACGCGGCGCGCAGCGAGATCGTCTCCTCGCCCCAGTCGAGCACGTCGAAAAGGGCTTCTTCCGGGATGTCGGCCGCCTCGGTGCCCCGTACCCCCAAGGGGTTTGCGGGGGACGCCCAGAGGAGGCCGGACGCGCAGCGCAAGGCCACGCGGTCCACGCCCTCCGCGAAGAGCGCCGCCTCCGCGCCGATCAGGCGGGTGACGCCGGCACGCAGCGTGGTGCGGTACGGCGGGGTCCCGCTGTACCAGTCCTCGAAGACCTGATCGCCGAGCGGCCCGATCACCGCGACCCGGCCGGCGGCCTGCCTGTCGAGTGGCAGGATCCCGTCGTTGCTGAGCAGCACGGCCGAGGCGCGGGCGGCTTCACCGGCCAGGTCGCGGTGCTCGCCGCAGTCGATCACCTCGGGGCCGATGTGCCGGTACGGGTCCTCGTCCGCGTTGAACTCACCCAGACGCACCCGGATCGACAGGATGTGCCGGACCGCCGCGTCGACGTGGGACTCGGTGATCAGACCCCGGTCGATCGCCGCGGTGAACCGTTCCCGCGTCGCCGTGACGTCCTCGGTCACGCAGTCGACCCCGGCGCGCAGCGCTGCCGCGAACCCGGCCACCTGATCGTCGAACCAGTGCTGGTCGCCGGCCAGATTGTGCACCGCCCACGCGTCACCGACCACCAGCACGTCCTCGTCGCACCAGGACCGCACCGTCTCGTCGATCAGCGGGCTGAGGTGCGCGGGTCGGCCGTTGACCAGGTTGTACGACGCCATCACGGCCACTGCCGCGCCGTCGGCCAGGGCGGGCCGGAACGCCTGGAGCTCGTACTCGTGCAGCACCCGCGGTGGCAGGTTGCTCGACGTCAGGCAGCGATCGGTCTCGTTGTTGTAGCCGAGGAAGTGCTTGAGGGTCGGCGCGGTGCGCAGCCACAGTGGATGGTCGCCGCGCAGCCCCCGGGAGTACGCGGTGCTGAGCACTCCGGTGAGCCACGGGTCCTCGGCGTAACCCTCCTCGTTGCGTCCCCATCGCGGGTCGCGGAGCAGGTTCACGACCGGCGCCCAGACGTTGAGGCCGACGTTCTCCCGGTCGCGGTGGTGCATGGCCCGGACCTCGGTGCCCACGGCTTCGCCGACCCGCCGCACCAGGTCCGGGTTCCAGCTGCTGGCGAGTCCGATCGCCTGGGGGAAGGCGGTGGCGGTGCCGAGCCAGGCGACGCCGTGCAGCGCCTCGGTGCCGGTGCGGAACGAGGCGACGCCGAGCCGTGGCACGGCGGCCTGGTGCTGGTTGAGCAGGGCGATCTTCTCGTCGAGGGTCAGCCGGTCGAGCAGGTCGGCGACCCGGACCGCGACTTTGTGCTGCGGGTCGCGAAAGGCGGGGGCGGGCTCATGGTCGGTGGGGGACTCGGTCACGACGCGTTCCTTCGGGGACATGTCGAAGCGCTTCGACAACCAGGCGCGCGAATGGATTTCGCGAATGTTTCGGTCGGGGTTCCCTGAGGCTCGCACCCGCGCTCGCCCGGGTCAAGCAGTAACGGGTATCGATCTGCCGTGGTCCACCCGGTCCAGATGCGACAGTGCGCCGCCCAGCGCCGCGGCGTGCAGACCCAGCTCGGAGGCGACCACGCGAACTCCGTCCGGCGCCAGCGTGTGCCCGGCCACCTCGGCCTCGGCGGTCGGGATCAGCCACTCGGCGAGTGTCGCGTAGTGGTCGCCCAGCATGATCACCGCGGGATCGGCGACGTTCGCCAGGATCGCCAGACCCTGCCCGAGGTGCCGGCCGGTGTCCCGGAGCGCGGCCAGCACGCCCGCGTCGCCGGACCGGGCCAGCACGGCGACCTGCTCGACGGCCGGCCCGAGATCGGCGAGCGACTCCGTGTCGAAGCCGGGCAGCGCGCGGCGGACCAGCGGCTCGACGCCGGCCAGGTCGTGCAGGGTGGGTGAGCCGGCGGGGCCGAGGGTGAGCCGGCCGATCTGGCCGGTGAAGCCCCGGGCGCCGTGCAACGGCCGGCCGTCGACGACGATGCCCGCCTCGATGCCGGCCGCGCCGGTCACCACGACGAGGTTGTCCTCCGCGGCCCGGTCGCGCTCCGCGAGCGCGGCCAGGCTTGCCTGATGAGAAACGGTCACGACCAGGTCGGGCTGCCGTAGCGATCCGGCCACCGGCCCGCGCAGGTCCAGGTCCGACCAGCCCAGTGCCGGGGAGAGCCGCACCGTGCCCCGATCGTCGACGAGGCCGGGAACGGCGATGGTCAGGCCCAGGACGGAACGGCCCTGTTGCCGTACCCGGGTCGCGGCTCGTTGCGCCAGCGCGATGATCGCGCTGATCGCGCGGCCGGGACCGGCCGCCTCCGGCGGGGAGGCGAAGGCGCGGTGCCAGAGCAGCAGCTGGTCACCGGCGAAGTCGAGGGCGAGCGCGGTGATCCGGTCGGCCGCGACCTGCAGGCCGATCGCCGCGTACGCGGAACCGTCCAGGGTCAGCGCGGTCCCCGGCCGCCCGATCCGGTTGCCGCTCGCGCCGGTCTCGCGCAGCAGCCGCTGGTCGATCAGGTCGCTGGTGAGGCTGGAGACGGTCGCCTTGTTGAGGCCGGTGGACGCGGCGATGGCGGCGCGCGAGCTCGGCCCGCTGGTCCGCAGGTGGCGCAGCACCACGGCGAGGTTGGTGGCGCGCACGTCGGTGAAGCCCATGGTCCTCACATCCGTCATCTTGCCATCCCCATTTGGGCGCGCTCCCATTTCGTTCTTGTCGCCCGCGCCACACGTCAGTTAGCTTGTCATCGATGTACTTAGTTTAGACGCTAACCAAACTTAGGCCATTTCGGAAGGTAGGTGCGCCGTGGGCGCGTCGACGAACAGGCGTAATTTCCTCGGGCTGGTCGGCCTCGGCGCGGCGTCCGTGGCCGGCGGCGGGCTGCTCACCGGATGCAGCAAGGAGCCGGGTGGCTCCGGCTCCGCGACCACCGCCGAGCAGGCGGCCGGTGTGGTGCCCACCTTCAAGGACTCGACGCTGGTCCCGCCCGACATCAAGGGCATCCGGCCGGTCGCCGACGGTTACCTGAAGTACCCGGCGACGCTCGCCGACGCGGTGGGCGAGAAGGCGATCACCAGCGGACAGCCGATCTCGGTGACCACGCCGTGGTGGGGACCGGCCCCGCCCACCGGCAACAAGCTCGTCGGTGCGGTGAACGCCGACCTCGGCGGCACGATTAACTTCAGCATCCAGGACGGCGTCACCTACGGCGACAAGCTCAACACCATGCTCGGCGCGCGCGACGTGCCGGACCTGACCTGCATTCCCGGCTGGGAGATCAACAAGCTGGCCCGGTTCAACGACGCGGTGCACGTGCTCTTCGAGGATCTGACGCCCTATCTGGCCGGGGACAAGGTGAACGCGTACCCGATGCTGGCCGGCCTGGACACCAAGGCCTGGGCCGACTCGGTCTGGGCCGGCAAGCTGATGGGCGTCCCGTTCCCCTCGGACAACCCGTTCCCGACGCTGCTCTTCTACCGCAAGGACGTCGCCGACCAGCGCGGCGTCGCGGTGCCGACCACGCTCGACGAGCTCTACGACTTCGGCAAGAAGATGACGAACCCGGACAAGGGCGAGTGGGCCTTCGGCGACCTCTTCCAGGAGGTGCTCCAGATCTGCGGCAACACCGGCTCGCAGAACGGCTGGGCCAAGGGCGCCGACGGCAAGGTCTACCACCGGTACGAGACCGAGAACTACAAGCGGGCCGTCGAGTTCATGACCCGCGTCTACGCCGAGAAGCTGATCCACCCGGACATCGCCAGCAGCAAGGGCGGTGACGTGAAGACGCTCTTCAAGGGCGGCAAGATCTTCATGTTCTGGGACGGTGGCGGCGCCTGGAAGGAAGTCTGGCGCCCGGCGATCCAGAACGACCCCGGGTTCACCATGCAGGCGGTCAAGGTGTTCGGGGCGGACGCGAGCACGCCGCCGGTGCGCTGGTGCAGCACCCCGTCGATCATGTGGACCTTCGTGAAGAAGGGGCTCGGCCAGGAGCGCACCCAGGAGCTGCTGCGGGTGCTCAACTACACCGCGGCGCCGTTCGGCACCAAGGAGTGGGAGCTGCAGAACTACGGGGTCGAGGGCACCCACTTCAAGCGGGACGCCAGTGGCTCCCCGGTCACCAACGACCTGTACGTCAAGGAGTTCGCCAACCAGTTCGTCTTCACCGGTGGACGCCCGCCGGTGATCGTCGGCGGGCCGGACATCCCCACTTACGCCGAGGACTTCGTGAACTGGGGCAACGACGCGACGAAGCACCTCGAGAAGAACCCGTGGGAGGGCATCAAGGTCGAGGTGCCCACCGAGCAGGCGGCGCTCGAGCAGCCCACCCAGGACAAGGTCACCGACATCATGCGCGGGCGGCGTCCCCTCTCCGACCTGGACAAGGTGGTCACCGAGTGGCGCAACGGCGGCGGTGACAAGGCGCGCGACTTCTACGCCAAGGTCCTGGCAGACAACGGCCGATGAGCGCGATCCCCTCGGTTTTCCGGAAGGCGGCGCGGTCGGAGCCGCTCCGGCAGCACATCACCGTGCGAGCGCGTCTGCGGCGGGACTGGCCGCTCCTGCTCATGTGCGTGCCGGCGATGGCGTTGCTGCTGGTCTTCCACTACGTCCCGGCGCTCGGCAACGTCATCGCGTTCCAGGACTACAACCCGTACGTCGGGGACAACCCCCTGGAGGCGTTCCTCTACAGCGAGTGGATCGGGTTCGGGAACTTCGAGTACCTCTTCACGACGTCGGCGTTCTGGGACGCGGTGCGCAACACCCTCACCATCACCGCGTTCCAGCTGATCTTCTACTTCCCGATCCCGATCGCCCTGGCGATGCTGCTCAACAGCATCCTGTCGCCGCGGATCCGCTCGCTGGTGCAGAGCGTCGTCTACCTGCCGCACTTCTTCAGCTGGGTGCTGGTGGTCTCGCTGTTCCAGATGATGTTCGGCGGCGCCGGCCTGATCGTGCAGACGGCGGGCCAGGCCGGCTTCACCGTCCCGGACATCATGACCAACCCGGACACCTTCCTGTTCCTGATCACCGCACAGTCGCTCTGGAAGGACGCCGGCTGGGGCATGATCGTCTTCCTGGCGGCGCTCGCGGCGATCGACACCAACCTCTACGAGGCGGCAGCCGCCGACGGCGCGGGTCGCTGGCGCCGGCTCTGGCACATCACCCTGCCGGGTCTGCGGCCGGTCATCATCCTGCTGCTCATCCTCCGGCTCGGCGACGCGCTCAACGTCGGCTTCGAGCAGTTCGTCCTGCAACGCGAGGCGGTCGGCCGGGACGCCGCCGAGGTGCTCGACACCTACGTCTACTACCAGGGCATCGCTGTCCAGCAGTGGGGCGTGGGCGCGGCAGCCGGCCTGTTCAAGGCGATGGTCGGGCTGCTGCTCATCGTGGGCGCCAACAAGGTGGCCCATCGGTTCGGCGAGCAAGGGATCTATTCGAAGTCATGAGCGTCCGACCAGTCTGGGAAGAGAAGCCGAGCCTGCTGGGCCGATTCGGCAAGGGGACGATCCTCACCGTCGTGGTGCTGGCCGTGCTGGTGCCGCTCTGGGTGGTCCTGGTCACGAGCCTGTCCTCGGAGACGACGATCAACGAGGCGGGCGGCTACGTCTTCCTGCCCCGAGAATTCGACCCGTCCGCCTACATCGTGATTTTCACGGGCGGGCAGATCACTGACGCGATCATGGTGAGCACGGTGGTGGCGCTGGCCGGGACCGCCCTGAGCCTGGTGGTGACGGTGCTGGCCGCTTACGGCCTGTCCCGTCCGGGCTCGCTGGGACACCGGCCGATCCTCTTCTACTTTCTTCTGACGTTCCTGATTTATCCCGGCATGATTCCGTCGTACCTGGTCGTCACCGGCCTGGGCCTCAAGGACAACCTGCTGTCCCTGATCCTCCCGACCGCGATCAGCGCCTTCAACCTGGTGGTGCTCCGCGCCTTCTTCATGAACATCCCCGGCGAACTGCTGGACAGCGCCCGCATCGACGGCGCCGGCGAACTCCGGATCCTGTGGCGGATCGTGCTGCCGCTATCAAAAGCGGTCACAGCGGTGGTGGGTCTGTTCTACGCGGTCGGTTACTGGAACGCCTTCTTCAACGCCGTCCTCTACATCGACCGCAATGATCTGCAGCCGGTACAGCGTGTCCTGCAGCAGTTCATCCTGGCCGGGCAGTCCCCGACATCCTCCGGCACCGCCGTCTACGTACCGGGCCTGGGCTCCGCCGTCCCACCCACCCTGGCGATCAAGATGGCGGTCGTGGTGGTGACGATCATTCCCGCGCTGCTGGTCTACCCGTTCATCCAGCGGCACTTCACCAAGGGCGTCATCATCGGTGCGGTGAAGGGTTAGCGGTGAAGGGTTAGCGGGGGAGTGTCACCTCGTGGGGGATGCCGGCCCGCACGGCGACGAGCTCGCGTCCTCCCGGCCAGGTCAGCTCCACCTCCCGGTCGCGGGGCGATGTCAGCGTCACCGACACCGTGCCCGGCGACCACGACAAGCCCACTGTCACCGGGCCGCGCGCGACAAGTCCGCGTACGCTGCCGGACGGCCACGCCGCCGGGAGGGCCGGCAACACGGACAGGCGCGCCTTTCCGTCCGCGCCGGCGTCGCGGCTCTGCAGCAGCATCGCCACCACCAGGGCGGGCAGCCCACCCGCCAGATCCACGTTGAACATGTGATCCCGGTTGTGGGTCGGCACCAGGTTGGACCGCCAGTACGCGTCAGCGATCCGGATCAGCGCCGCGTGCGCCTCCGCGGCCAGCCCCAGGTGCGCCGCGGCGATGCCGAGCAGGGCCAGCCCGTACCCCATCTCGTCGGAATCGGAACTCAGCCACCAGCGCAAGCGGGCCCGCACGGCCCGCACCGCGGCGGCGTGCAACGCCGGGTCTTCGCTGATCGCCGGGTCGCCGGCGTACCAGAACGGGTAGAAGTGGCTGCAGTGCCGATGCTCGTGGTTGTCGGCAAGTCGCGGGTCCAGCCATTCGGCCAGCTCGCCGGATGCGGTGATGCGGTACGGCGGCAGCGCGCCGAGCAGCGCCCGCCAGCGCGGCGCGTCGGTGGCGGCCGGGTCGAGCGTCAGCAGGGAGCGGAGCAGGTCGCCGACCACCTGCATGTCCATGGTCGCGTCGGCGCACGCCTGGGAACCGGTGCCGGCCGGGTGGTTCTCGGGGGAGTACGACGGGCTGAACCGGGCCCGGCCGCCGTCGACGACCGCGAAACTCAGGTAGAACTCGGCGGCTTCGCGGAGGAACGGGAGGGCCCGCGACTCCAGGAACTCCCGATCGCCGGTGTGCTGCCAGTGATCGACGTAGAGGCGGCCGAGCCAGGCCGCGCCGGCGGTCCAGAACGTCAGGCACCAGATCGGCCCGAAATGGTTGTGCCGGCCGTGCGTGCTGAAGTGCGCAGGAACCATGAATCCCGGCAGGCCGTATAAATCGCGAGCGTTCTCCCGGAAGTCGGGGATCAACTCGTCGACCAGGTCGAACAGCGGCTCCATCAACGATGGCGTACCCGTCGAGTGCACCGCGAGCACCGCCGCCTGCAGGTTCCCGTCCACTGTCCACCCGCTGCGCCACGGCGGCGAATACGTCCCGGTCCACACTCCCTGCAGCGTCGGCGGGCGCTCCCCGGTGCTGCTGATGATCGCGTAACGGCCCGCGTCGAAGAGCCGCTGCACCGGGTCCCCACCGAGATCCAGGCGCACCCGTCCGAAGAGCTCACCGTGGACCGCCACATGCCGGGCCAGCAGCACATCGAAGTCCCAGTCGCCCTCCGGAAGAGCTGGCTCTCCCAGGGAGACCCGAGCCACGATCAGAACCTCTTCACGGGTACGGCGGATCCGCGTCTCCACGGTCCACCCCCGCACCGCAGCCCACGGCGCGTCCGTGAACCGCCCGAGCAGCAAGCCGCCGTCCACACTGAACGAGATCGGTCGCTCCGGTTCCCCGGCAGCCGGCCCGAGAGTGACCGTCCCGGCGCATCCCGACACTCGGATCACCACCACGTCGTCGGCCCGGGAGACGAACGCGTCGCACACCACCCCGCCCCAGGACTGCCGGACCACGCCCGTGGTGAAGTCGGTTCCGCGCACGTAGTCACCGGCGGCGATCGGGGCGAGAGGCGTGAACGTCAGCGTCGCGGCGGGAATCAGCGGGTCGATCCAGCGCGTGTCCCGGTACCCATCGTGGTGGTGAACGGCGAGGTCGCAGACCGCCTGCGCCGCCTCGGTGAAGCGCCCGGCGCCGATCAGCTCGCGCAATCGCGGCAGCGCCGCAGCGGTCGGCGGCGCCGGAAGCGGTTCGGTGACCGGCTGGAAGAGGTATTCGTGGGCGAGCGTGAAGCGCAGCGCGGTGGGGGAGCCGTAACAGAGCGCGCCCTGCCGCCCATTGCCGCAGATCAGCGCGCGTTCCCAGTCCCCGGTGGCGTTGGCGTCCTGGAAGGAAGCATGGAAGGAAGCATGGAAGGACGGATTGACAGGGATCTGCACTCCTCCTACTTTGTTTAGACCTCAAACTAAAGTCAAGGCGGCAGGATGTTCTTCGGCGGCGACTACAACCCCGAGCAGTGGCCGGAAGAGGTGCAGGAGTCCGACGTCGAGTTGATGCGGCAGGCCGGCGTCACGGCCGTCACCGTCGGCGTCTTCGCGTGGTCCCATCTGGAGCCGGCCGAGGGGAAGTACGAGTTCGCCTGGCTGGACCGCGTGCTCGACCGGCTGCATGCCGGCGGTGTCAAGGTCGTCCTCGCCACGCCGACCGCGTCACCGCCGCCCTGGTTCACGCTGGCTCATCCGGAGGCGCTGCCGGTGACGGCCGACGGGGTGCGGCTCACGCACGGTAGCCGTGACACGTATTGCGTCTCGGCCCCGGCCTATCGCGAAGCCGCCCGGAACATCGCCCGTGAGCTGGGCAGACGGTACGCCCGCCACCCGGCGCTCGCGATGTGGCACGTGCACAACGAGTACGGCACGGACTGTCGCTGCGACCTGACCGCGGAGGCGTTCCGCGGCTGGTTGCGGGAGCGGCACGGCAGCCTGGACGCGCTGAACGAGGCGTGGACAACGGCGTTCTGGAGCCAGCGCTACTCGGACTGGGCGCAGATCATGCCGCCGCGCGCCACTCAGTACCTGCCGAATCCCGCGCACGTGCTGGACTTCCGCCGCTTCCTCTCGGACGAGATGCTCGGCGCGTACCGGGAACAGCGCGACCTGCTCCGCGAAGCCGGCCCGGACGTGCCGATCACCACGAACTTCGTGCAGGGCGGCTGGGTGAGCGTGGACCACGCACGATGGGCAGAATCGGTCGACGTGGTAGCGGTCGACCACTATCCGGACAGCGCCGGCATCGGCGCCGAGGAGGAGACGGCGTTCGCCGGCGACCTGGCGCGTGGCTGGGGCGGCGGATCGTGGCTGCTGATCGAGACGGCGCCGAACCTGATCTACACGCGCGGCCGGATGCACGCCAAGGAGCCGGGCCGATTGACCAGGCACAGCCTCGGTTACGTGGCCCGCGGTTCGGCCGGCGCGATGTACTTCCAGTGGCGGCAGCCGCGCGGTGGCGCCGAGTTGTTCCACTCGGCGCTGGTGCCGCACGCGGGCCCGGACAGTCCGGTCTTCCGGGAGGCGGTGCGGCTCGGGCGTACCCTCGCGGTCCTCGCACCGCAGCTCGCCGAGCTCGAGCCGCCCGCCGCGCAGGTCGCGCTGACCTGGGACGCGCCCTCCTGGTGGGCGTTGCAGGGCGCCGGCCTGCCATCCGCGGGCATCGATTACCTGGGTGCCGTCCGGCAGGCGCACCGCGCGCTGTTCCGCTCCGGCATCACCACCGACTTCGTCTTCCCGGCGCTCGCCAGCGATCTCTCCCGATACAGGATGATCGTGGTCCCCCACCTCTATCTGGCGCCGCCCGAGGTGACAGCGCTCCTCCGCGACTTCGTCGCGTCCGGCGGCCACCTGGTGGTGGGTCATCTCAGCGGCATCGCGGACGCCTGCGCGCGGGTCGGTCTGGGCGGTTACCCGGCGGCTTTCCGCGATCTCCTGGGGGTACGGGTGACCGAATGGCACCCCACGGACCCCGGGACTCCGGTCGCCCTGGACGACGGCACCGCAACCTTCGGGTGGACGGAACGGGTCGAAACGACGGGCGCCGAGGTGCTGGCGCGTTACGCGGAGGGCGTGCTCGCCGGGGTGCCGGCCGTGACCAGGAACGGCACCGCCTGGTACGTCTCGGCCGGTCTGGACGACGCCGGCTGGCAGCGGATGCTCCGGTCGGTGGCCGCCGAGGCCGGCGTCGTGCCGGTGCTCGACGACCTGCCGCCGCACGTCGAAGCGGTCCGCCGCGGCCCCCTGTTGTTCCTGCTCAACCACGGCCCGGCGGAGGCCGTCGTGCCGCTGCCCGAGCCGGGAACGGACGCTGTCACCGGCCGGCCCGTCGGCCGGTCGGCGATCGTGGAAGGCGGCGGCGTCACCGTGATCAGGACCGGTCAGGACTGAAGGCCCGGCGATAGGCGGACGGTGACGTCCGCATCGCCTGGGTGAAGTGGTGCCGGAACGTCACCGCCGTGTCGAAGCCGACGGTGGCCGCCACCTCCTCGATCGGCGCGCTGCCGGACTCCAGCAGCGGCAGGCTGGCGTGCACCCGCTGGGTGATCAGCCAGCGGATCGGGGTTGTCCCGGTGGCCCGGGCGAAGTGCCGCAGGTACGTGCGCGGCGACATGTGCGCCCGCCGGGCCAGCACGTCGACGGTGATCGGGGCGGTCAGATTCGTCATCGCCCACTCCATGCTGCGCGCCACCCGGTCGTCCTCCGGATCGGCGGGGACCGGCGCCTCGACGAACTGGGCCTGGCCGCCGTCCCGGTGCGGCTGGACGACCAGGCGGCGGGCCACCATGTTGGCCACTGTCGGACCGTGGTCGAGGCGGATCACGTGCAGGCACAGGTCGAGTCCGGCGGCGCTGCCCGCGCTGGTCAGGACCGGTCCGTCGTCGATGTAGAGGACGTCGGCGTCCACCTCCACCGCCGGGTACCGGGTGCGCAGGGCCTCCGCGTACCGCCAGTGCGTGGTGGCCCGGCGCCCGTCGAGCAGGCCCGCGCCGGCCAGGGCGAACGCGCCCGAGCAGATGGACATGATCCGGGCGCCGCGGGCGTGTGCGGCGCGCAGCGCGTCGACCAGGGCCGGTGAGACGTCGGCGTGCACGTCCGGAACCCCGGGAACGATCAGCGTCTCGGCGGCGGCGAACGCGTCGAGGCCGTGCTCGGTGTGCAGCGCCGCGCCGCCCACCACGCGCACCGGACCGGGTGTCTCGGCGCAGATGGTCATCTCGTACCACGGGAAGTCGAACTCGGGACGGGGCAGGCCGAAGACCTCGCTGACGATGCCGATCTCGAAGACCGACATCCCCTCGAAGGCGAGCACCGACACGGTCGGGCCGCGGCGACTCACACGCAGCATGGCGGGATCTTAGCGGTCGGCGTCGTTACCGCCACTGGGCCGGTCTCCGCGATCCCGGCAGGATCGGTGGCATGACCACGGATAACGCTGACGCCATCGCCTACTTCACCGCCCGGCTCCGGTTCGAGACCGACGTGAGCGACGTGCACGCCGACCTGGAAGCCGGCGTGCCGGGCATCGTCCTGATCGACACCCGCAACGACGCGTCCTGGGAGCAGGGCCACCTGCCGCAGGCGGTCCACGTCCCGACCGCGCAGATCGCGGCGCGGGCCGCCGAGGTGATCCCGCCCGGCAGCCGGGTCGTCACCTACTGCTGGGGTCCCGGCTGCAACGGGGCGACGAAGGCCGCGCTGGAGTTCGCGCGGCTGGGCTACCCGGTCCGGGAGATGCTCGGCGGGTACGAGTACTGGGTCCGGGAGGGTTTCCCGGTCCGCGACCGGAACGGTGTCAGCGCGCGGCCGGCCGACGAGCTGACCTCGCCCGCCGGGGTGGCCTGCGGCTGCTGATCCCTGTCCCAGGAACCGGTCCAGCCAGTCGTTTCCTATCCCAGGAACCGGTCCAGCCAGTCGTTGCGGAACGTGCCCTTCGGGTCGAAGCGCCGGACCAGCTCGGCGAAGTCGCCGAAGCGGGGGTACGCGGCACGCAGGTCGGCCTGCGCGGTCGTGAAGATCTTGCCCCAGTGCGGCCGGGCCGCGAACGGGGCGAGCGCCTTCTCCACGTCCGCCACCACCGGCAGCACCGCCTCGGTGTCCGCGATCCAGGTGAAGTGCAGCGCCAGACTGTCCCGCTGGTAGTTGGGGCTCAGCCAGAGCTGGTCCGCGGCGATCGTCCGCATCTCGCAGACCTGCAGGACGGCCGCGACGCGCTCGCGCAGCTCGCCCACCGCCTCGATGGCGGCCCGGGCGTGCTCGCGCGGGACGTGCCACTCGGACTGCAGCTCCTCGCCGCTGCTCGGGGTGAACTCCATCCGGAAGTGCGGCAGCCGGGCATGCCAGGGTCCGGGCACGCCGCCCTGCTCGGTGCAGTTCTCGGCGGGCATGCCGGGCACCGGGTGGCGCGGCCCGTCGGCGAGCGTGGCGCCGTGGAAGTCGCCGGCCGGCATCGGGTCGTGTCGTTTGAGCCAGATCTGGTCGACGCCCGGCCCGGTCCAGCGGGTGAAGAGGCTGACGCTGTAGCCGTCGGCGAGGATCTCGTCGAGCGCGTCGTGGAGGGCGGCGGCCGGCAGGTTCTCGTAGACGTACTGCCGCAGATCGAAAGCGGGCGACACGTCCAGGGTGAGCGCGGTGACCACGCCGAGCGCGCCGAGGCCGACCACGGCTCCGGCCAGCTCGGCGTCGGCGCGGGTCAGCGTGACCAGCTCGCCGTCGGCACGGACGATCTCACAACCGGAGACGGCGGTGGCGAGGTTGCCGTTGCGCACGCCGGAGCCGTGGGTGGCGGTGGCGACCGCGCCGGCCACCGAGATGTGCGGCAGCGAGGCCAGGTTGTGCACGGCCAGACCGGCGTCGTTCAGCGGCGTCGCCAGGTCGCCGTAGCGCAGGCCGCCGTCGACGCGGACCGAGGACCGGTCCGGTCCGATCTCGACGGTGCGGGGCAGCTCGGCGAGGGAGAGCAGGGCGCCGGTGGTGTCGGCGAGGCGGTTGAACGAGTGCCCACTGCCCAGCACGCGCAGCCGGCCGGTGGCGGCCGCCACCACCTCCTGCACCTCGGCGACCGATTTCGGTCGGTGCACCTCGTCGGTGCCGAAGACGATGTTGCCGGCCCAGTTGGTGAGTCGTTCCCGCATCGCCTCACACTAACCGTTTTCATTAGATGTATACGCTGGGGCGATGCCTATGGATGCGTCCCGGAACAGCCTGGTTCTGCCTATTCTGGGCTTGTTGACCGAACAACCCGCGCACGCGTACGACCTTGCCGGACGGCTGCGAGAGCGCTGCGGCCGGCTGCCGGTGACCCGTAGCACGGTCGCCACGCTGCTGAAATCGATGGCGCGGAGCGGGCTCGTGGCGGCTCGCGAGCCGGGCCGGGTCGGCAACCGGCCGCCGCGCACCGTCTACGAGACGACAGCCGCGGGGGTGGCCGATTTTCATCATCGGGTCGAGTCCGGGCTGCGCGACTCGCCGGTCGCCTCGATGGACTTCGTGCTGGCCGTCGGTCACGCCGGGGTGCTCCCCGCCGAGCGGGCCGCGCTGATCCTGGAGGAGCGGGCGGCGCTGCTCGCGTCGTCCGGGAGCGACCCCGCGCAGGGCGCGCTGGAAGCCGAGTACTGGCGGGGCATGGTGGCTGCGGAGATCACCTGGATCCGGGAGCTGGCGCGGCGGATCCGGGACCGCGAGGTCACCTGGGGCGCGGAGCCGGCGATGGCCGGGCAGGCAAACGCCTGATTCGCCGGGCTTGATCGGGTTAAGGTCGATCTGCCGAGCGGTGGCAGGGTTTGGTCTGACCGATGAGGAGCAACAGATGGCGTCGATCGTGGTCGCCGAGGACGACACCGATATCGCCGAATTGCTCGCGACCGTGCTGAGCAACGAGGGCCACTCGGTGCGCACCGCGTCGACCGGGTTGGACGCGCTCGCTCTGATCGCCGAGGCTCGCCCGGACCTGGTCATCCTGGACCACCACATGCCCGGCCTGAGCGGTCTCGACGTCGCCGAGCGGCTGCGCGCCGGGGATCCGGCCGGCGGCACGCCGGTGATCATGTTGTCCGCCGCGGCGCCGGCTGCCGCCCGGGGCCTGGTCGACGTCACGATCTCCAAGCCGGTACGCCCGAAACACCTGGTCGAGGCGACCAGGGAGCTGCTCGCCGCCCGCGGGTCGGGCGAACAGGCGGGCCACGACGCGGCGACCCAGCTGGTCGACGTGGAGCGGCTGCTCGCGGTCTCCGACTACCTGACCCGGCCGGCTCAGGTCGCCGCCCTGGACGCGTTCGCCGAGGAGTTGACCCGGCTGACCGGCGTGCCGATGGCGGCGATCACGCTGGTCCTCAACGACAGCGTGGTGCTGGCCGGCTCGCACGGCCTGCCGAAGTGGGTCCGCGAGGCCGGCGGGGTCCCGGTGGAGTGGTCGCCGGACACCATCGTGGTGTCCGAGGACGTGCCGGTGCTGATCAGCGACAGCAGCACGTCGGGCGACGAGTACGCGGGCACGCCGCTCTTCTCGATCAGCGGCATCCGGTCGTACGCGAGTGTCCCGCTCAACTCCGCGGAGGGTCACGTCGTGGGCACGTTGTGCGTGATGGACGATAAGCCGGGCACCTGCACCGAGGAGACCGTGCAGGTTCTCCACTCGCAGCGGGCGCCCGCGGTGAGCCTGCTGTCCCGCGCGGGCTGAACGACCCGCATCGATGGTTCGAATCGCCCAGATGTAACCCAAGGTTATATTTATGACAACCGTTATTTCTTTGTAGCGGTGTGGTTACAGATCGACATCTGAGCTTTTATCTGCAGATACAGTGCGCAGAGGGCGTAAATCGAAGATCGTCCGATCGGACGAGATCTAAATCGAGACGTGCTGCTCGTTCTCTCGTAACGAAAGCTGCGTCACAATCAGTCACGCCCATGGCGGTGGTGCGGGCAGGATGCAGCCGGCGGAAGCAAATCCCGAGAGGAACAGCGCAATGGCGGAGATCCATCACTTCGACCACGGATGGGTAACTCCGGCAGTGAGTTATCTGCTCTCCGTGCTCGGCTCGCTCCTGGGACTGACCGCCGCGGTGCGCCTGCGCCAATCGAAGTCCGGCGGTGAGCGGGCCTGGTGGCTGACGCTCGCCGCGGTCGCCATCGGCGCCACCGGCATCTGGAGCATGCACTTCGTCGCCATGACCGGCTTCAGCGTCACCGGAACGCCGATCCGGTACGACATCGGCCTCACCGTCGCCAGCGCCGTGATCGCGTTCGTCGCGGTCGGGGTCGGCCTCGCCATCGCCCTGCTGGGCAGCTCCGCACCGCGTATCCGGATCCTGATCGGTGGCGTGCTGGCCGGGCTCGGCGTGGCAGCGATGCACTACACCGGCATGGCCGCCATGCGCCTCCGTGGCGAGATCCACTACGCGGGCCGCGAGGTCGCCCTCTCGGTGGCGATCGCCGTGGTCGCCGCGACCGTCGCGCTCTGGCTGACCCTCATCGTCAAGACCCCGGTCGTCATCTTCGTCTCCGCGCTGGTGATGGGCGTCGCGGTCAACGGCATGCACTTCACCGGCATGGCCGCGATGTCGGTGCTGCCCGAGCAGTCGTTCGGCTCGGTGGCCGGCGCGACCGCCAGCGGCCTGCTCGTCCCGATCGGCGCAGCGGTGGTCTTCGCCGTGCTCGGCATGGTGTACGCGCTGGCCGCCGCCCCGAGCGAGGAGGACCGTGAGGCCGCCGCCTACCTGGCGTCCCGGCTCGAGTCGCGTCCGGCGCCGGCCGCGGGCACCCCGCCCGGCCAGCTCTGGGGCCAGCAGTCGCAGCAGAGCCGGCAGGGTCAGCCGGGCCAGGCCGCCGGTCGCTCCACGCTCGGCGGCGGCACCTGGACCTACCGCGACCGCGACCGCGCACAGTAGACAGCGGCAAAAGCCCGTTCCGGTACGCCGGAGCGGGCTTTTCGCTGTTTCGGCTGGCTTTTCCCTGCCGACCCTGCTGGCTAATCAATAAAGCTCCCTACCAGCAGATATTCGGCCTCGGCTCCCCGCGCCCCCGCGTGCCCCGCCGACCCCGCGCCGGCGTCCTGCGGCTGGCACCTCGCACCTGGCACCTCCCGCCTGGCACCTCCCGCCTGGCACCTCCCGCCTGGCACCTCCCGCCTGGCACCTCCCGCCTCGCCGATCTTGGAACCCGCCGCCCCGGCCGTAGCCCACGCATGTGATCAAGATCCGGTAACCGCTCGGGCCTACGGCTGGTGTCGCCCGGCCGTAGCTCAGGCATGTGATCAAGCCCGGGTAACCGTTCTGGCCTACGGCTGGCGTCGCCCGGCCGTAGTCCAGGCATGTGATCAAGCCCGGGTAACCGCTCCGGCCTACGGCTGGCGTCGCCCGGCCGTAGTCCAGGCATGTGATCAAGCCCGGTAACCGTTCTGGCCTACGGCTGGTGTCGCCCGGCCGTAGCTCAGGCATGTGATCAAGCCCGGGTAGCCGCTCGGGCCTACGGCTGGCGCACCCATTCCGGCAGCACTGACCCCGCTGGCTCATCCAGAAAACTCTACTACCAGCACATATGCGGCCTATACGGCTGTCGCGAGGTGGCACCCCGAGTCCTCGAGGTAGCAGAAATCGGACCTCAGCGAAGATCCATTGGCCCGCAGGGATGGCCCGGCGACTGGTCAGCGGCGGCCGCACCCACGTTTCCGCCGGTGAACGGCTTTCTTAATCAGCCAGCGGGGTTCCTGCTTCGGGGCAGCCTTTGTGCTGTTTCGGCTGGCTTGCCGTTATTTCGGCTGGATCAGCCAGTCCCAGGCCTTGCGCAGTGCCGTCGCCCGGTTCTCGGCCAGCCCGGCCGGCGCGTCGGCGCTCGGCTCGGCCAGCCGGTCGGCCGGCTCACTGACGATCACGCCGCGCTCGAAGAGGCCGTCGACCTGGTCGCCACCGGCGAAACGGTGGCCGGCGGCGGTCTTGAGCAACAGCCCGTGAAAGACGTCCTCGCGCTCGTCCGCGAGGACGTGCTCGACCGTTCCGACGCTGTCGCCGGATCGGTCGTAGACCGGTGTGCCCTCCTTCAGGACCAGGTAGGACACCGGGGCGCCGAGGTCTTCACCGTTCTCGCTCATGCCGTGCCCTTTACCCGGAAACCAACCGTTCCAGCACCCCGTTTCCAACATCATCTTTTCGGCTGAGGGGCACTAAACGTTTTGTACATAAAACGACGTTATGCCCGAAACGCCGCTGGAGCCGCAGCGCTATGTCCGGAATTCCCTTAGTGTCCGCTTGTCGCCGGATCCCCACGACGACAACAGAGGCACTGGAGGAACTCATGCAGAAGACTCGGCGATTCGGGGCGATGATTGCCCTGGCCACCGCTGCCGCCGGCATGGCGGCGGTGTCCGCGGCGGCTCCGGCGGCCGCGGCCGGCCGCGGTCCCGAGCCGGTCTCCCCCTGGCTTCAGGCGGTACGCGCGAACGCCGCCAGCTGGGTCCTCGTCCACTGGCGGACCGACCGGACCATCTGCGACGCGCGCATCCGGGTCCGCAGTGAACGGGTCAAGGTCGACTACCTCGGCTCGCGGCGGTTCACCACCTTCTCCCGCGGCCACGTGCTGCGTCCCGGCCGCTCCGACTACATCCAGCTCCGGGTCACCCCGATCGCGCGGCGCAACAGTGTCGCGACGCTGCTGGCGACCATCTCGTACTCCGAGTGTGGGCGGAGGGCCCGCACCCAGACGCGCACCTCGGTTCTCTCGATGCCGGTGGTGATGCGCGACAACGCGCCGGGTGGCATCGGCGGTCCGGGCGGCCCCGGGCACGGCCACTCGGACGGGCCCGGCCATGACGGCCCCGGCGCTCCGGGGCACGAGGGTCCGGGCCACGGCCACAGCGGTGGCGGTCCCGGCGGCCAGTACGACCAGGGCCAGGGCGGTCCCGGCCAGAGCGGCCAGGGCGGTCCCGGCCAAGGCGGCCAGAACGGCGGCCAAGGCGGCCAGAACGGCCAGGGCCAGGGCGGCCAGGGCGGCCAGGGCGGCCAGGGCGGCCAGGGCGGCCAGGGCGGCCAGGGTGGTCAGGGCGGCCAGGGCCAGGGTGGTCCGGGCCAGGGCGGCCAGAACGGCCACGGCGGTGGTCAGCGCGGTAACGGGCACAGTGGCGGCGGCCACTGATCCCCGTGACCGGGAAATGAGCGACGCGCGGCCGGGGTGCGATTCCCGGTCGCGCGTTGTCGTTCACACCGGCGAACGCCGCAGCGATTCGTCTCAGCGATTCGCCATGATCAGACCGGCCGGGTCGGTGCAGGTCAGCTCGACCGCGCGGGCGATCACGTCCGGGTCGTAGCTGGTGGCGTGGAACGTCGCCTCCAGATGCAGGACACCCGTCATCTCGCTGCTCGTCACGGTGATGGTCTGCGGCCCGCTGACGGTCGGCACGCTCAGGTTGATTCGGCTGGCCGGCACCACCGCCCACGGCAGGTCGCCCAGCATGTCGTGCCGGCCCCGATCGCTGAACGCCAGACCGGGCGGGGACTCCACCGGCGCGCCGGTCAGCACGGCCCGCCCGGCCCGGAGCATCTTGCGGGTCAGCGGCCGGCCCGAGGCCAGCTCGTCGGCGAGCGTCCGGTGGATCGCGACCGGGTCGGTGAGCGCGTCCGCCGGTAGGTGTGCCGGACCGAGGTCGAGCAGGAACGTGCCGCCGTGCGGGTCCGGTTCGAGACCGAGTTCGATCAGTGCGGCGGTGAACGCGGCGAACGTGATCGCGGCGGTGCTGACGCCTGGCGCGTACCGGTCCCGCCAGGCGGCCATCTCGTCGAGGACGCGGGCGGACCGCGCCGAGCGCATGGTCAGGCTGGGGTGCCAGGACGTCGACGGCCCGGTCGCCGGCGACTGCTGCTTCGGCAGCATCCAGCGTCCGGGATGCCGGCCGACCTGCTTCCACCAGGCTTTCGGCAGGGCCGCCTGCTGCCTGGCCGGCGAGGTGGGTATGCGTGCGGCGCGCAACTCGTACGCTGCCAGGGCGAGCTCCCGCAGCAGCGGGTTCGTGGCGCCCGCGTACGCCGAGGACACCCGCACCGCGAGATAGCCGCCACCGGCAAGGATCCGTACCGGGTGCTGGCCGGGTGGCTCGAACTGCAGCTGCCGCGTCATGGCCTCGAAGTTCACCGGGTCGTGCCCGAGGTCGGTCACCGCGCCCTCGGCGAACCGGGCGAACTCCGGGCCGTCCAGGTGTTCCCACCTGTTCGCGGAGCGGCTCAGCCGGGAGACGATCGGGTGCGCCGGGTGTGCGGCGTGCAGGCCGATCAATGCGTCGCGGACGCGGCCGGCGGTGACGCCGACGAGTGGGCCGACCGTGCGGACGTATTCGAGCGGCAGCGAGGCACGCTCGCGCAGGGTCAAGCTCGTGGTGGACATGACGTGCTGCTTTCCCCGGGGAATCCAGGGAAGATCATAGCCAGCCGTACTTCTTCAGGCTGCGATGCACGCCACCACCGATCAGCACCATGGCGAGGATCGCGCCCCAGAAGCCGTACCGGGAGTCGAGGCCGGGCATCACCGCGAAGTTCATGCCGAAGATGCCGGCGATCACAGTGGGCACCGCGGCGATCGCGGCCCACGCGGCGATCTTGCGCATGTCGTGGTTCTGATCGACCGAGATCTGCGCGAGGCGGGCCTGCAGGATCGAGTTGAGCAGCTCGTCGAAGCCGCCCACCCGGTCCGCGGCCCGGGCCAGCCGGCTACGCACGTCCACCAGGTAGGGGTGCAGCGCGGGCGGCACGTCGCGCAGCTCCAGCAGCCGCGTCATCGGCTCGCCGAGCGGCAGCACCGCCCGCTTGAACTCCACCATCTCCCGTTTCAGCTGATAGATGTGGGAGAACTCGGAGGACCGGACGGTGGCGAACGTCTCCTCCTCGATCCGGTCCAGGTCGTGTTCCACATGCCCGGCCACGTCCAGGTAGCTGTCCACCATCCGGCTGCCCACCGCGTACGCCACCGACCACGGGCCCTGCCGCAGCACCTCGGGGCGGGACTCCAGCTCACGGCGTACCAGGGCCAGCGGGCCGACCGGACCCTGCCGCACGGTGATCGCGAAAGACGGTCCGACAAGGATCGTCACATCGCCGGTCTCCACCACCTCGGAGGTGGCCGTCAACTCGTCGTGCTCCACGTACCTGGCGGTGCGCAGCACCAGCCGGGTCACGTCGCCGAGCACCTCGACGCCGGGCCGGTGCCCGCCCGACACGGCCTGCTCGACGTGCAGTTCGTGCAGGCCGAACACCTCGGCGACGGCGGTCATCGTGGAGCGGCTCGGCTCGTGCAGGCCGAGCCAGACGAAGCTGCCGCGCCGGCCGGCCAGGCGAGCCGCTTCCCCGTACGGAATCTGTCGTGGCCCGGACCGGCGCGCTCCGCCGGCGTAGACCGCGCAGTCCACGACCGCGTCCTGATCACCGTGCCGGGCCTGCGGGGCCGGCGTCGGGGGACGGACGATGTTCTCCAGCAGCCGGCCGAGCGCGCCTCTCATGGGGGAGAAGGTATCGCTCAATCCGATCGCTGCATGGCCCGGACGCCGACGAACAACCCCAGCGCCCCGACCAGCACCGCGGCGATCAGACCCTCGGCGGTGTGCCGGGCCCAGACGTCGCCGGCGAACAGGGCGCGTTCCGCGTCCACCACGTACGTCATCGGGTTGGCCTGGGAGAGCGCCTGCAGCCAGCCCGGACCGTTCTCGATCGGCAGCAGCACCCCGGCGAGCAGCAGCAGCGGGAAGAGCAGCGTCTGCTGGACCGTCCAGAAGAGCCACTCCTTGTTCTTCGCGGCGAGCGCCAGCGTGTAGGAGAGCGCGCCGAGCCCGACGCAGAAGCCGGCCAGGATTCCCAGGCCGATCAGGGCGCCCGGCAGGTGCAGCTCGAATCCGAACGGGATGCAGACGACCACGATCAGGGCGGCCTGCGCGAGCATCGGGACGATCTCCTTGAGCGCCCGGCCGATCAGCAGGGCGGGCCGTCGCAGCGGGGTGACCAGCATCCGCTCGTGCGAGCCGGTCTGCATCTCGAAGAGCAGGTTGGACCCGGTCATCGAGGAGCCGAAGAGGCAGGACATCACGATGATCCCGGGGACGAACCACTGGAGCGACGAGTCGCCCGGGAGCAGCGGCGCGAAGAGCGCGAGGAAGAAGAGCGGCTGGACCATCGAGAAGATCACGGAGAACGGGTCGCGGATGACCGGTCGCAGCTCACGGCTGAAGACGACGCGGGTGTCGGTGACGAGCGATGTCATGATCAGGCCTCCACGAGCTCGGGCTGGGTGTCCGCCGCGCCGCCCTCACGCAGGCTGCGGCCGGTCAGGGTGAGGAAGACGTCGTCCAGGGTGGGTCGTCTGACCTCGATGGAGTCCGGGGCCAGGTCGTGCCCGCGCAACTCGTCGATGATCTTCGGGGCGTGGCGGGGGCCGTCTTCGGTGGAGATCACGACACGTCCGTCGGTTTCCGTGCCGCCGCTGAGGCGTGCCGCGGACACTGTCTCGCCCGGGGTGGGGAAGCCCAGGATCACCCGGTCACCCACGTGCTTCGCCTTGAGCTCCCGCGGGTGGTCGTCCGCGATGATCCGGCCGTGGTCGATGACGATCACCCGCTCGGCCATCGAGTCCGCCTCGTCGAGATAGTGCGTGGTCAGCACGATCGTGGTCCCGTGCTCGGCGCGCAGCCGCACGATGTGCTCCTGCAGGTTGGCCCGGTTCTGCGGGTCGAGCCCGGTCGACGGCTCGTCGAGGAAGAGCAGCTCAGGGGCGTGGATCAGGCCCATCGCGATGTCCAGGCGGCGGCGCTGGCCGCCGGAGAGGGTGGAGACGGTACGGTCGGCGACGTCGGTGAGCCCGAGGGAGTCGATCAGCTCGGCCGCCCGGGCACGGGCCGCGCGCACCGTCATCCCGTACGCCCGGCCCTGGCTGATCAGCTCGTCCCGCCCGCGCTGGCTGTGCCCGGCGCCGTTGCCCTGTCCGATGTATCCGATCCGCAGCCGCACGTCGCGCTGCCGGCGGACCACGTCGAAGCCGGCGACCTGCGCGCTGCCCGAGGTGGGCGGGATCAGCGTGGTGAGCATCCGCAGCGTGGTGGATTTGCCGGCGCCGTTCGGCCCGAGCAGGGCGACGAGCTCGCCGCGAGCCACCGTCAGGTTGATGCCGTCGACCGCGCGGACGTCCTTGAACAGCTTCGTCAGCTCTCTCGTCTCAATCATCATGGTGTCGACGCTAGAGTTCGAAGCGGCCACTTTCTGACCGCAATGTGATGGAGTCTGAGGACATGGCGAACACGAGTGCTCGGATGCTCCGGCTCCTGTCGTTGCTGCAGACCCATCGCTACTGGCCGGGATCGGAGCTGGCGGGCCGCTTGGAGGTCAGCCCACGGACCCTGCGCCGTGACGTCGACCGGCTGCGCGAGCTCGGCTACCCGGTCGACGCCAGCCGTGGCGTGGCCGGCGGTTACCAGTTGCAGGCCGGCGCGGCGATGCCGCCGCTGCTGCTCGACGACGAGGAGGCGGTCGCCATCGCGGTCGGGCTGCGCAGCGCCGCAGCCGGCGCCGTGGCCGGTTTCGAGGAGACGTCGGTGCGAGCCCTCGCCAAGGTGATCCAGCTGCTCCCGCCCCGGCTGCGCCGCCGCATCGACGCGCTCCAGGCGGTCACCGCGCCCGGTGTGTTCGGTGGCGGCCCGGTGCTCGACGCGGAGACCCTGACCACGATCGCGATGGCCTGCCGGGGTGAGGAACGGCTGCGGTTCGATTACGCGCCGCGCGACGGCGAGGCGATGCGCCGGCACGTCGAGCCGCACCGGCTGGTCTCGCTCGGCCGCCGGTGGTACCTCGTGGCGTGGGACCTGGACCGCGGAGACTGGCGCAGTTTCCGGGTGGACCGGTTCAGCGATCCGTCGCTCACCGGCGCGCGGTTCCGCCCGCGCGAGCTGCCGGGCGGCGATCCGGTGGCCTGGTTGCGCTCGCGGCTGGCGACCATCCCCAACCGTTACGACGTGTCGGTGCTGATCGAGGCGCCGGAGGAGACGGTGCGATCCGTCGTCGGCGACTGGGGCGTGGTGACGGCGGTGACCGCCTCGTCCTGCCGGCTGGCCATGAGTGTGGACGACCTGGGCTGGCCGATCATGGTGCTCGGGGTGCTGTCGGCGCCGTTCGTCATCGAGTCACCGGCCGAGCTCCGCGACGGCGCCCGCCGGGCGGGAGAGACGCTGATCAAGAGCACTGCGATGCCGTGAGAGCAGCTGTGCCGTGAGGGCCGCTGTGCTGTGAGAACCACGATGTCCTGATTGGACGGTTCGGCGCCCCCGTGGCGCCGAACCGCACCTTCAAGGTATCGACGGGGTACGACAATTCTTCGTCGCTTTGAAGCGCCGGCTCAGATGAATTTCCGCAGGAGCCACGACCAGGCGTCCTCGGCGTCCGTCGAGCCGTACGCCCGGCGCTTGCTCTGGATCGTGAAGCCGCGCGCCTCGTAGAACGGCACCCCGAGGTCGTTGCCGACCACCGCGGCCACCCAGAGCTCGGTCGCGCCCAGGTCGCGGACCTGCTCGGTGATCCGGTCCAGCAGCAGGGTGCCGAGACCGCGACCGCGTTCCGACGGCTCCAGATAGATCATGAAGAGCTCCGCGGCGCCGGGGTCGGTGAGACCGCCCGCGGCGACGCCGAGCATCCGGCCGTCCTCCTCGACGAGCTGATAGCCGAGCCAACCCGGCGGCTCGGGAGCGATCCGCCCGGCGATCCGGTCCGGGGCGTAGAACTCGGCAAGCATGCGGCCGACATAGCCCGCCGGGAGAGTGTCCCGGTACGTGGCGTGGAACGCCCTGGTGCAGATGCCGTGGATCGCCGCGACGTCAGTGGCGTGCGCTGCCCGTACCTCAGCCATCCCGCGAGGATAGATCCCGCTGCCGGATGTGGTCGTCGCACCACTCGGAGCCGACCAGGAACCGTTTCACCCCGATGATGTCGAATCCGTGCTTCGCGTAGAACTTCGCAGCTCGCACGTTCTGCTGGTTCACGCCGAGCCAGCAGGTGCGCGCGCCGGTCCGCGCCGCCGTGGAGATCGTCTCGGTCATCAGCGCGTGCGCCGCCCCGCTGCCGTGCGCCTCGGCCAGCAGGTAGAACTTGCTCAGCTCGATGCTCGTCGCCTCGTCGACCACGGCTGCCACGTCCGGATCGGTGATCCGGTCGCGGACCAGCATCGCGTAACCCACCGGCTGATCGCCCTCGGACACCAGCACGATGATCCGGTTCGGGTCGGCCAGGTATCGGGTGAAGCTGTCGACCGACAGATTCGCCGCGACGAACGCGTCGACGTCCGCCTGCGCCATGCCCGGCGGGCAGGCCAGGCCGAACGTCCGGGCGGCAAGGCCGTGCAGCAGCCGCTCATCGCCGAGGAGGCCATGACGCGTGGTGATCGCCATGGAGAAACAGTTTAGAGTCTTCAGAGTGCGCCCTCTGACGAAGCGACTCGGCGATGTGATTCCTCACCCCGCCTCCGTGCGGCCCGTTCCGGCCGCATCGTTCACGATCATTGACGGTACGGCGGTGAGCGCGGTCCCCGAGGCCGCCGCCGTCGCCGCCCACCTCGCCGCGGAGCTCGCCGGTGTCACCGGCGTGGCGATCCCGATCGGTCCCGGCGGCGCGATCCGTCTCGAGCTCGACCCGTCGCTCGCCGCCGAGGGCTACACCTGTGAGATCACCGGCGAGTCGGTGACCCTGCGCGGCGGCACGCCACAGGGCCTGTTCTGGGGTGTGCAGACGCTGCTCCAGCTGGCGCCGGTCCTGCCCGGCGGGGTGATCGAGGACGCGCCGCGCTACGAGTACCGCGGCGCGATGCTCGACATCGCCCGGCACTTCTTCACCGCCGACGAGATCAAGGCGCACATCGACCTGCTCGTCCAGTTCAAAATCAATCACCTGCACCTGCACCTCACCGACGACCAGGGCTGGCGTCTGGAGATCCCGGGCTGGCCGAGGCTCACCGAGATCAGCGGCGGCGCCGGGACCGGGGTGGACGGCGCCGGGCCGGGCTTCCTCACGCTCGCCGAGTACACCGGGATCGTCGACTACGCGGCCGCCCGCTTCGTCACGATCGTTCCCGAGATCGACATGCCGGGACACGTGAACGCCGTGCACCACGCGTACCCGGAGCTGACCGCCGACGGGCAGCCGGTGCCGCAGCGCACCGACGCCGAGGTGGGATACAGCTCGCTGGTGGCCGGCAAGGAGGAGACCTACGCGTTCGTCGAGGACGTGATCCGGACGGTGGCCGACGTGACGCCCGGGCCGTACCTGCACATCGGCGGCGACGAGTGCCACTCCACGCCGGTCGAGGACTACCGGGCGTTCCTGACCCGGGTGCTTCCGCTGCCGGGCAAGTACGGCAAGCGGGCGATCGGCTGGCACGAGATCGCCGCGGTCGAGCTGCCGGAGAACGCGGTCGTCCAGTACTGGCGGACCGAGGCCGCCGACGACGACACGGCACGGGCCGCCGCGGACGGCCGGCGGATCATCATGGCCCCGGCCGACCGGGTGTACCTCGACATGAAGTACGACGCGGACACCCGGATCGGGCTGGACTGGGCCTGTCACATCGACGTCCGGCGGGCGTACGACTGGGACCCGGCCGACCGCCTGCCCGGTGTGCCCGAGTCGGCGCTGCTCGGCGTGGAGGCGCCGCTCTGGTCGGAGACCCTGCGCAGCGTCGCCGACGTGCAGTACCTGACGTTCCCCCGGCTCCCGGCGATCGCCGAGGTGGCCTGGTCGCCGCGCAGCGTCCGGGACTGGGAGTCGTTCCGCACCCGCCTGGCCGCTTTCGGCCCCCGCTGGACCGCAGCAGGGGTCACCTACCACCCGTCGGCCGACATCCCCTGGCCCCGCTGACCCGCCCGATCTTGGCGACTTGCACAACAACAGGAAATCGCCAAGATCGCGGAAGGTCAGGGGACTACCAGCTTGATGCGGCTCTGGGGGATCGCGGGGATTCGGGAGAGGTTGATCGAAGTGTCCTGCGGCGGCAGGTAGTAGTCGAGCCGGGACAGGTGCTGGACCAGCGTTCCCAGCAGGGCGATCGTGATCTTCTCGCCGGGGCAGCGGTGGCCGGTGCGCGGGTCGCCGCCGCCCTGCGGAATCAGATCGAAGTCGCCGATCTCGCGGCCCAGGAACCGTTCCGGGCGGAACGCGTACGGGTCGTCCCAGAGGTCCGGGTCGTGGTTCTGGCCGTAGACGTCGAGCAGCACCAGCGTCCCGGACGGGATCGGCTCACCCTGGAAGAACAGGTCACGGGCGGCGCGTCCGCCGAGGAACGGCGCGAACGGGTAGAAGCGGCGCACCTCGTGGACGAACGCCAGCGTGTACTCGTCGTCGCCGGCCCGCAGCCGGGCGGCGTGCCACGGCCAGCGGTCCAGGGCGTGCGCGGCGAACGCGACGAACCACGCCACCGCGGTCGACGGGCGGATGACGTTGAGCAGCTCGACCGCCGCCGTGCGGGGATCCAGCAGGACGCCGTCGTCGGTGTGGTGCGCGATCACCGAGATCGGCTCCGGCGTGGGAGCTTCCGCCCGTACCCTCGCAATCGTCTTCGACAGGATGCGCTCCTGCCGCTCGCGTGCCGCCAAGGCCCGCGCGAAGCGCGGACCCACTGTCGCGAATCCGTCGACCATCGCGACCAGATCCCGGGCCAGGGCGGTCAGCTCACGCTCTTCCTCGGGTACGCCCACCCAGCGCGTCACCGCCTTCGCGATGATCCGGGCCGTCTCGTCGAAGAGCGTGACCTCCCGGCCACCCCGCCAGCCGGCCGCTGCCACGTCGAACGCCTCGCCGGTCAGTTTCGCCAGCGTGTCGATGCCGTTCTCACCGAGCAGCAGGCTGGAGAAGAGGGCCTTGCGGTGCCGGTGCGCCGACCCGTCCAGCGTGTGCACCGCGCCCTCGCCGAACAGCGTGTGCACGACCAGGCTGGGCAGCGCCGTGTGCCGTTCCAGGTTGCCGGCGCCGTAGAAGAACTGGGCGGCGGCGGGGCCGCAGATGCCGACGGCGGGCTGTCCCATGACGCGGGTCCGCACCGGTCGGCCGGAGGCGCGGCGGCGTAGATCGGGCAGCCACGCGTACCCCTTGAGAGCGACGGCGAGGGTCTGATCGAGGTGGGCCATGGCGCACGTATATCCGGTTGCAAGGACGTGAAACTAGGCTGTGACGGTTTCTCGGGGAGGACGACGGTTTGAGCAAGGGTGCACGATCGGCGGCGGCGCTTGCCGGATTCGTACTGGTGGCCGGGGCGCAGCTCGCCCTCGTGCTGCTGGCGCTCGGTGCGGTGCTGTGGATGCTGCCGAGCACCGTGGCGCTGCGGGCCGGGGTGCCGCTGAGCATCGCCACCTTCGGCGCCGCCGGGTACGCGACCTGGCGCGCCCTGCACACCCGCCGGCGCCTGCCGGCCGGGGTGACGGTGACCCGTGACCGCGCGCCCCGGCTCTGGGACCTGGTCGACGCCGCGGCCGTGGCCGCCGGCGTGGCCGTCCCGGACACCCTGATCGTGGTCGCCGACGCAGGCGTCACGGCCGGCGTTCGGACCCGCCTGCTCGGCCTCGTCGGCGGCCGCCGCGACCTGTACCTGGGACTTCCGCTGCTCCAGGCCTGGGGTCCGGACCGGCTGAGCGCCGCTGTCACCCACGAGCTGGCGCACTACTCGCCCCGGCTCAGCCGGTGGGCGCCGCTCGCCTACCGCGGGCGGGTGGCCGTCGGCCGGGTGGTGCCCCGGATCTCCCGCCGCAATCCGGCCGGGATCGCGCTGCGGGCCTGGGCCGCGCTGTACCGGCGGATCGATACACCGTTCAGCCGTGAACAGGAGCTGGCCGCCGACCGGATCGCGGCCCAGCACGCCGGTGTGGAGTCCGTCGCCGCCGTGCTGCGCGATCTGCCCGCGCTCGCCGGGATGCAGCGGTTGTTCCACGCTGAGTACCTGGGGCCGGGGTGGCAGGCCGGATATGTGCCGGACGACGTGTTCGGAGGGCTGCTGCGGGTGCTTGCCGCACGGTCGGCGGAGATGACGCTGCTGCGCGGACAGGAACCGGAGCCGGCCGGTCCGTGGGACACCCATCCGCCGCTGGCGGAACGGCTCTCGTCATTGCCGCCGTCGTCCATACCGGCGGCCTCGGAATCGTCGGAATCTCCGGAGGCTTCCGGCTCTCCGGAGGCTTCCGACTGTCCGGATGAGACCGTGGAGCTCGTGCCCGACCTGCCGCAGCTCGGCCGGGCTCTGCAGGAGGTCGCCTATCCGGTCGGCGGTCGCACCATCGTGACCTGGGACGAGTGCCTGAGCATCGCCCGGACCGCGGAGATGGAGCGGGAGGCCGAGGCCGCGCTCGCGACCATCTCCCGAGCGGTGGGCGCCGAGATCACCGGTCCGGCGCAGGTGCTCGACCTGGCCGCCGACGGCCGGCTGCGGTCGGCGGCGGAGACGCTGTTCCCCGGCGCCTCGCCCGGCGCGGCCACCGACCGGATCATCGACCTGCTCGGGCTGATGATGGCGCTCGCTGCCCTGCGCAGCGGCATCGTGCGGTGGCGGCACAGCTGGACCGGGGCGGCCGAGGTGGTCGGTGTCGACGGCGCCTACCTCAACCTCGCCGAACTGGCACAGGCCGCGGCCGAGCCGGAGACCGTCGCCTCGGTGCTCGAGTACCTGGAGAAGATCGGCGTCGACCTCGCGGCGCCGGCCGGGGACGGCGGGCCGGCCCGTCCGGTCCTGGGCGGGCTGATCAACCTGACGGTGGACGGCGCGCGTACCGACATGCTGATCACGGATCTCGGGTTGTTGCTGGTGCCGGGACTGCCCCGGGGCCGCGAGCCGGAGTCGAAGCGGCGGCTCGCCCGGATCGCCGCCGACGGGGTGCCGGTCGCGTCCCGACCCGAGCCCGCCTCCGCGCCGGAGCCGGGCAGCCGGTTCCTGCCGTTCGCCGACGTGACCGGGGTGACCGCGCTGCCCGGCCGCCGGAAGGGCTGGACGATCGAGGTGCGCGACGGCGACGGGGTGACGCTGCGCCCGGCGCTGGACGCGGACGAACTGCTCGGCGGCTGGAAGGCCTGGGACGATGCGGTGAGGTTCCTCACCGGGACGCGGCCGGTGGTGCCCGCCGCACGGCCCTCGGCGGAGGGAGTGGCTGAACCCGGTGCGGTGGATGCCCGTATCCACGGCTAGGACAGTCTCATCCCCGACGGATGAGCAACCATTACGTCACTTTGGGTCACAATGACCTCGGAGATTGTTCGCTTCGCCGGCACCTGAAATGGGTAGCACGACTGCTGGGGAGGCGCGACGATCGTCTCCAAACCCGGGGGAGGGCGCCATGGCACGAGGTCCGTCGACGCTCTTCGGGGCAATCGTGGCGGTCGGTGTCGGACCGGCCCTCTGGCTCGGCGCTCAGCTCGGCACCGCCGACGTCGCCCCGAACGAACGACCCTCGGCCGTGGTGGGCGAGCAGTACTCGGAATCGGACATGGACTTCGGCGGTGTCGGTGCCGGCGAGACTCCGGACCGGGCCGACTGGATCCGGGTCTACCCCGATCGCGACGACAGCGAAACCACGTCGAGCCCGGCGCCGAAACGGACGTCGATGAGCCCGGCCGCGGTCGTCGTGACGCCTGGTTCCCCGTCCCCGTCGCCGTCCTCGCCGGCCGTCCCGTCGTCACCGCCGCCGCCCAGTGACCCGGCCGTCTCACCGAGCCCGAGCCTCGAGGAGGAGCCCCCGCCGTCGCCGTCCGCGGAGCCGAGCGAGGAGGTCAGCGAGGATCCGGAGCCGTCGGCCTCCACTCCACCGGAGGACGACACTCCGGAGCCGCGGTACTCCGCGCACCAGCACGAGTAAAGGGGAGCCGATCGGCTCCCCTTTCTCATGTCCTCGCTGTTCAGAGACCCAGCAGCCGGTCCAGGATGTCGCGGTAGGCGCGCAGCTCCACCCGGAGGGCCTCGGTGTCGTCGTGGCCCTTCGCCAGGGCGCCGCGCTGCTCGCGCAGTGCCGTGGTGAGCCGGTCCACTGCCTCGTCCACCAGTTGTGCCGCCTCCCCGGTGGCCGCCTTCGGATCGTCCACGAACCGCAGCTGCACGTCGCGCCAGCGGTCCTTGAGCGCCTGCACCTCGGCGGTGGGGAAGAACGGCGCCGGACCGGCGGACTGATCGGTCTCGGTCGTGGGGGTGGGCGCCGTGACCACCTGCGGGTCCGCGAAGGTGCCCTTGTCGGCGAGGGCCGTGTCCACCGGGTCGACCCGCTCGGCCTCGTCGAGAACCTTCGGATCCTCGAAGGTGCCGCGGTCCTCGATCACCGAGGCGGCGGCCGCGTCGCTGTCGTCGGTGCGTCGCCCGTGCGGCGGCCCGTCCAGGTCCAGCGGCAGGTCGAGGTCGTCGTGGGTGTCCGCCGGGCTCTGACCGATCGGCACGGTCCGGTCCTGGTCGGTGGTGTCGGCCCGGTCCCGGCCGGTGGTGTCGATGGCCACGGTTCGATCGGCCTCCGACTCCTGCGGCCGGGCGTCGGTCTGCTCCCGCAGCCGGGCGTCAGCCTGCTCCTGGGGCCGGGCGTCCGCCTGCTCCCGGGGCCGGTCGTCCAGCGCCACCGTCCGGTCGTCGGCGACACCGGAGGCGGCGTCGGTGGTGCGATCGGTGGGCCGGCCGTCGTCGTCACGGCCTCCGGCCGGACGCGGCTCGGCCATGGCCGACGCGGCGACCGCACCACCCACAGTGGACGCTCCGAACGCGGTGGGCTGCGGCGCCGGCTCGGCGATCGGCCGGTCCGCGTCGGCCGGCCCGTGCTGCCACGGCGATCCGGCGCGCTGCTGAGGCACCACCGGCTCGCTCTGCTGCGTACGCTCGGCATCCTGCGTACGGACGTCGTCCTGGTCCTCGGCGTTGTCCTTGGCCTCGTTGGAGAAGAAGCGCATCGTCGGGTGCTCCTCAGCGGCTGGTGGCGTCGGGGCGGGAACGCGCGACGCCGGGTTCGGTGGCGGTGTCCTCAGTGTCGGTCACGGTGCGGGCCGGCGCATCGTCGGAGATCGAGTCGTCGGCGGCCGGGCGCGACGCCGGGGTGCTCGCGTGCGCGACCGGGTTCTCGCCGAGCAGGTCGGCGAAGAGGGCGCGGTAATGGACCAGGGCCTGACGCAGATCCTCGGTCTCGGCCTCGTCGTTCCGGCTGCGCCGGCTGATCTCGTGGGCGGAGCGGTAGTGCTCCAGGGTGGCGGCGTGCTCGACCGAGAGGTTGGCGAGCCGCTCGTCGTAGTCGCCGGTCGGGTACCCGCGCTCGGCGATCAGCGCGGTGACCAGCTCGTCGGCGGTGGAGACCGCCTCCTTGGGGTTGTCGACGAACCGGATCTGGACCTCTTCCCAGGCGGTGGCGTACTTGGCACGCGACTCGCCGGACAGTGGACGCAGTTCGAGCTGTGCGTGCCGCTTGGTGCGTTCGTGCAGCTCACGCTCGGCTTCGGTGCGGTTTCCGGTATCGGCGACCACTCGGTCGTACTCGGGTCCGAAGGTCTGCTGGAGCTTGCGGCGCCGCATGGCCCGGACACCCAGCACGATCGCTGCCAGCACGAGTAGGACGACGACGATCAGGACGATGGTGACGGTGGCGGACATCAGGTTCCTCCTTCTTCCACTGGAGGTATGCCCAACTCGTACCGGCCGCCAATCCTCATGTTCACTCACTGCGCCGCGCGGCGGACTGTCGTGCACCCGACGATCTCTCAAAAAAGATCGCACACCGATCTGGCTGGACAAACAGGACGGATGCACCACATCCGGGAGATCGAGGAACTAGCTGAGACGCACGTCATTACGTATTCTTCGCCGAGCGCATGACTCAGGCGTGGTGGCCGTCCCATTCTGATCGGTCGCCGGGCTGGCCGGCGTATTGATCGTTTCCTACCGAACCCTCGGGCGGAGCCTGATGAGAAGCCGCAACTGGTCCATCCGTTCGAAGATCACCGCGATGGTCGCGGTGCCGCTCGCGGCACTGCTCGCCCTCTGGGTCTTCGCGACGGTGGTGACCGCCGGTCCGGCGCTCAACCTGCTCGAGGCCCGCGACGCCGTGCACAAGCTCGGCAACCCGGGACTGCAACTGATCGCGCAGTTGCAGCGCGAGCGGCACTTCTCGGCGATCTACGTCTCCGCTGCCAAGCCCACCGCCACCGATTTGAACCGGGAGCGGGCCGCGACCGACGAGGCGGCCACCACCTTCCGCCGGGCCGTCGCCGAGGCCGACCTCACCGAGCCGGTGCGCGCCCGCGTCGGCGAGATGCTCGTCCTGCTCGACGAACTGCCGGAGACCCGCGCCGGGATCGACGACCGGCTGATCAAGGACGTCCTCCCGGTGGTGCGGGACTTCAGCGCGGTGATCGACGCCGCGTTCGAGGTGTCCGCCACCGCGGCGATCTTCTTCCACGAGCGGGTCGACCGGGAGGTCCGCGGCCTGATCAGCGCGCTGCGCGGGCTGGAGCACCTGAGCCGGGTCGACGCGATGCTGGCCGGTGCGAACGCGGCGGGTTACATCCACGCGATCAACCGGGGCATCCTGATCGAGGACATCGCCAACTCGCGCTACCTGCTCAAGTCCGGTGTGGAGGACATGCCGGACGACGCCCGTGGCGACTACTCGCGGGTGATCACCAGCCCCGCCTTCGTCGACCTCGACATCATGCAGAACTCGCTCATCGGCGACAGCTACGCGGGCGGGCCACCGCCGGTCAGCGGCGAGAGCTGGCAGCCGACGTACGACCGGACGAACGCCGAGCTCAGCGACTTCGTGCTGCGGTCGGTCGACGAGGTGGCCGAGGACGCCATCCCGCTGGCCGTGAACGTCCTGCTCTGGCTCGGCATCGCCGGCCTGCTCGGCCTCGTCGCGTTCGTGCTCTCGATCTTCGTGGCGGTCCGGTTCGGCCGGTCGATCGTCGGGCGCCTGATCCGGCTCCGGCGTGAGGCCCTGGAGCTGGCGTCCGAGCGCCTGCCGGCGGTGGTCCGGCGGCTGCAGCGCGGCGAGGCCGTCGACGTCGAGGTGGAGACACCCCCGCTGGAGTACGGCGGCGACGAGATCGGCCAGCTCGGTCACGCGTTCAACGCGGTGCAGCGTACGGCCGTGCAGTCGGCGGTCGACGAGGCGAACGTCCGGCGCGGCATCAACGAGGTGTTCCTCAACATCGCCCGCCGCAGCCAGACCCTCCTGCACCGCCAGCTCTCGCTGCTGGACAGGATGGAGCGCCGGGAGACCGAGCCGCAGGAGCTGGAGGACCTCTACCGGGTCGACCACCTCGCCACCCGGATGCGGCGGCACGCCGAGGACCTGGTCATCCTGGCCGGCGCTGCGCCCGGCCGCGGCTGGCGCAACCCGGTGCCGATCATCGACGTGGTCCGCGGCGCGATCAGCGAGGTGGAGGACTACAAGCGGGTCGACATCCGCGCGATCACCTCCTCGGCGGTGCTCGGCCGGGCGGTCGGTGACGTGATCCACCTGCTCGCCGAGCTGATCGAGAACGCGGCGTCGTACTCGCCGCCGCACGCGCGGGTCCAGGTGATCGGTCAGGTGCTGCCGAACGGCTACGCCATCGAGATCGAGGACCGCGGCCTCGGGATGACCCCGGAGGCGATCGAGGAGACGAACCGCCGGCTCGCCGAGCCGCCGGACTTCGACCCCACCGACAGCGCCCGGCTCGGCCTGTTCGTGGTGGCCCAGCTGGCGAACCGGCACCAGATCCGGGTCTCGCTGCGGGCCTCCGCGTACGGCGGCATCACCGCGATCGTGCTGCTCCCCGGGGAACTGGTGACCAGCGTCTCCGGCCCGGCGCTGCCGATCGGCCCCGCCTCCGGCGGGCTCGACGCGCCGCTGGTCGGATCCGGCAGCGAGGATCCGCTGCGGCAGTCGCTGGCGTCGCTGCAGTGGCAGGGCACCGGTGAGCTGCGTGAGGTCACCGTGCCGGGCCGGCGTGGGGCGGCCGAGGAGACGCCGGCCGAGGCCACCGCCGATCCGGGTGGCCCGGCGCCGAGCCTGATCGCCGACGAGTTGAGCGCCGAAGGCCTGGTGCAGCGACGCCGGGTCCGCCGCAAGCCGAACCCGGCGATCGAGATGCCGGCCGGGAGCACGGGCGTGGCTCGGGCCGTACCCAGGAATTCCGGTCCTTCCGAGCCGCCGCCGGAAGCGCCGGTCGTGCCGGCCCAACGCGGTCCGTCCGCAGTGGAGACCCCGGACGACGACGGCCTGCCGAAACGGGTCCGCCAGGCGAGTCTCGCGCCGCAGCTGCGTCAGCCGGCCGTGGATCAGGAGTCCACCGCCCCCGCTCGCAGTCCGGAGCAGGTTCGCACGCTCATGAGCGCCCTGCAGCTCGGCACCCATCGCGGGCGCCTCGACGCTGCACGCACAGAAACGGACGCCGCACGCACAGAAACGGCCGCCGCGGAAACCGAGCGCGCGGACGATACGGTCAGTTTCCCGGCTCTCGTGGACGTCACGGCGACCCGGGACAACGCACCATCCGGGACCGAGGCGGCGGATGGCGACCGCGCGTACGGCACCGGAGAGAACCTCAGGCTGGAGAAGGACGCATAGTGGCACAGACGAAGCAGAGCGCGAACCTCACCTGGCTCCTCGACGATCTCATCGAACGGGTGCCAACCGCGGAGCAGGCCGTGGTGCTCTCGGCCGACGGGCTGATGCTCGGCGCCTCGGCGGCGATGAGCCGGGAGGACGCCGAACATCTCTCCGCCATGGCGGCCGGCTTCCAGAGCCTCGCCAAGGGCGCGAGCCGGCACTTCCAGGCGGGTCAGGTCCGGCAGACGGTGGTGGAGATGGAGGAGGCCTTCCTCTTCGTGACCGCCGCCGGTCAGGGCGCCTGTCTCGCCGTGCTGGCCTCCGCCGACGCCGATCTGGGCCTGATCGCCTACGAGATGGCGATGCTGGTGACCCGGGTGGGACAGATCATGAGCGCGCCGGAGCGGTCGGTGCTCGCGCCGTCCGATGCCCTCTGAGCAGCCGCGTGTGACACACGACTGGCTGGACTCCGACGCGGGGCCGGTGGTCAGGCCGTACGCGATGACCGGAGGCCGGGTCGCCCCCTCGGACGGCGACTTCGACCTGGTCGCGTTCGTGGTGGCCACCGTTCCCGACCTGCCGATCGGTCCGCAGCTGCAACCCGAGCACCACGCCATCGTCGCGGCGGCGTGGGAGCCGATCTCGGTGGTCGAGCTGGCGTCCCAGCTGGACCTCTCGATCGGCGTGGTCCGGGTCTTTCTCGGTGATCTACGCTCAGCGGGGCTCATCTCGCTGTACGAACCTCCGGCGGCCACACAGCCGCACGACGTCGACGTTCTCAAGGCGGTTGTCAATGGACTCCGTGCGCTCTGACCGCAACGGCGGCTCGTCGCGCATCCCGGTCGCGCTCAAGATCCTGATAGCCGGTGGTTTCGGCGCGGGCAAGACCACGATGGTCGGGTCGGTCAGCGAGATCCGGCCCCTGCAGACCGAAGAGGTGCTCACCGGCGCCGAGGGCGCCGACGACGTCTCGGGCGTGGAGGGTAAGACCACCACCACCGTGACCATGGACTTCGGCCGGATCACCATCACCGAGGACCTCCAGCTGTACCTCTTCGGCACACCCGGGCAGGACCGTTTCTGGTTCCTCTGGGACGAGCTGTCGCAGGGTGCGCTGGGCGCCGTGGTGCTGGCCGACACCCGGCGGCTGGCCGACTGCTTCCCGTCGATCGACTACTTCGAGCAGCGGGGCACGCCGTTCGTGGTGGCGGTGAACTGCTTCGACACCCAGCAGCGTTTCGCTCCGGACGCGGTGAGCCGGGCGCTCGACCTGGACCCGGGCGTCCCCGTCGTGCTCTTCGACGCCCGTGACCAGGTGGCCGCCCGCAACGTGCTGATCGAGCTGGTGGAGTACGTGGCGCGCCGCCAGCTGGCCGCCGCCGGAAGCCGCTAGCCGGGCCTGCCCCGGCCCGGCGGGACGCAGATCAGCCAGCGTTCGATCCGGCGCAATACCGACGCCGGGACCAGCCCGCGGGTCACCAGATCCGCGGGCTGCCGGTACGGCCCGTGCTCGTACCGATCATGGATGATCCGCTGCGCCTCGGCCGGCCCGATGCCGCGCAGCCGGGCGATCTCCTGCACCGGCGCGTGGTTGAGGTCGAGCAGCCCGCCGTCGTCGAACGCGCGGAGAAGGTCCGGCCGTCCGATCCCCGCCTGCCGGGCGCCGTCCGGGTTGACCGCCGCGAACTGACGGGCCAGATCCCGCCGGGCACGAGCCCGCCGGGTGTCGCCGGGGTGCGCGGCGAGGACCGCGCCGTGCAGCGCCGCGGTGAGCGAGAGCAGGATCGCGAGCAGGATCGCGGCGTCCTCGGCCGAGCTCGTCGTCGGGCTGTCCACCGGGCTCGGGTCGGTCGCGAACAGGAAGACCACCGCGAGGACGCCGAGGAAGTAGCCGATCGCCGCGATCAGCTCGTGCCGGGTCCGTCGCTGCACGGCCGCCCAGGCGAACCAGATCCAGCTGCCGAACGTGCAGATGAAGATCGGCAGCAGCGCGGCGACGACGACCTCGACGGCGCGCACGTCCCGCCGATGTGGCGTCAGCACAAGGGGCGCCGAAGAGGCCGGGGCGGGAAAGGGGGGCAGCGGGTCCGGCGGCGCCGGTGACACCACCGGCGCCGGTGACACCATCGGCACCACTGTGACCTGCGGCGTCACATCCCGCCCGGCCCACGGGTCGACCGCCTCGACATAGACCGCCTCGTCCCGCAGGATCCGCCGGTGCGCCTCCTGCATTCGCTCGCCCGGCTCCGCGCCGAGCTGGTCCAGGAAGTACTCCCGGGCGTCCCGGAACGCGGCGAGCGCCTCGGCCTGCCGCCCGGCGCGCTGCAACGCGATCATCAGCTGCGCCCGCAGTCCCTCGCGCAGCGGGAACTGCTCCACGAGCCGGCCCAGCTCGGAGATCAGGCCGCTGTCCACGCCGTGGGCGACCTCGAGTTCCGCCCACAGTTCCCAGGCGCTGGCCTGTTCCTCGGTCAGCCGGTTCCGGGCCGTCTCGAAGACCGGGCCGGTCAGCCCGCCGAGAGCTTCGCCGTGCCACATGTCGAGCGCGACGCGGGCGACCCGGGCGGCCTCGGTCGTGTTGCCGGCCCGGCGTTCGGCGTCGGCGCGGGCCAGCCGGGCCCGGAAGTCGTCGGCGTCAAGGGTGACGGCTCTCAGCACGTACCCGCCGTCGGTGAGGGCGAGCAACTGGCCGGGCGTGCGCGGGGAACGGTCCGGGTCGAGCACGCGGCGCAGCCCGGCCACGTACTTCTGTACGACGTTCGGGCCGTTCTCCGGCGGATCGTCGCCCCAGACCGCGTCGACGATCCGGTGGACCGGCACCGGCCGGCCCGGGTTCAGGAGAAGGACCGCCAGGACCGCACGCTGCTTGGCCGGACCCAGATCGACGGGTTCGGCATCGCGGAAGGCCCGCACCGGACCGAGGATCGCGAACCGCAGCGGGACGGCAGCAGGGCTGTCTGTCACCCCGGTGCCCCTCCTGTTGAGCAGCAGTTTCAGCGGACGGCAGCGGAACCGCAGCCGGCAGCAGCATAGCCGCAGCGCATCGGCAGTGGTGACCACGAGTCTCGGGGCAGCACACCGATGAAAGGACATGCCATGACCCGCACCCGACGCCTCGTCGCCGGAACCCTGATGATCGCCGGCACCGCCCTGACCGCCGGCACTGCCCTGACCGCCTGCGGTGCGGCCGGCACCGATGCCGCGACCACGGCGCAGAGCCCGGCGCCGACCGCGAGCGAGACGATCCTGAACGCGATGCCGGACACCGCGACGCCGGCCTACCACTACGCGATCAAGGGCGGCACGCAGCCGTTCTCCGGCGTGATCGATCCGGCCGGCAAGGCGCTGACCGCCGAGATCTCGGAGAAGGTGCCGGACACCCCGATCACGTTGTCGATGAAGTTCCTCGTGGTCGAGGAGAAGATCTGGACGAAGGTCGCGTTCACCGGCGCGACAGCGGACATGGGTCTGCCGAAGCTGCCGAAGAAGTGGATGGTCCTGGACCCGGCGAAGACCGGCGACTCGGACTTCGCTGATCTCAAGTACAGCGAGGCGGAACTCGACCCGGGTTACGTGGGGGCGCTGGTGCGGGCCGCCGACGGTCTCAAGGAGACCTCCCCGGGCCACTTCACCGGCACCACCGACCTGACGAGGAGCACCGAGGCCGGGATCGTCGAGGAGAAGACCCTGACCGCGCTCGGCGACAAGGCCACGGCCGTCCCGCTGGAGGTGGTCGTCGACGGCGAGGGCCGCGTCTCCACGGCGACCGTGCGGATCCCGGCGGCCGGCAAGGTCAAGGCCGGTACGTACGCGGTCACCTACGACAGGTACGGATCGGCTGACGCGCTGACCGCCCCGGAGGACGCGGTGAAGGCCCCGGCCGCGGCGTACGACCTGCTGAAGGGCTGAGCTGTCGCCGAGAGCGGCGGGCCGGCGGCGCGGATCAGACGGGGGTCCGCGGCGCCGGCCCGCTGCTGTCGCGTACCACCAGCTCGGTCGGCAGCATGATGTGCGGCACCGGCCCGGCCACGCCGCCCCGGGAGCGCCGGATCGCCTCGGCCAGCGCGGCCGCGGCGGCCTGCCCTTTCGCCACCACGTCCTGGCGCACGGTGGTCAGCGCCGGCTGCATCCGCACGGCGTCCGGCCCGTCGTCGAACCCGACGATCGACAGGTCCTCCGGAACCCGCAGGTGGAGGTCCTCGGCTGCCTGGCGGACCCCCACCGCCGTGGTGTCGGAGAAGCACAGGAACGCGGTCGGCCGATCCTCGGCGGAGAGCAGGGTGCGTGCGTCCCGCCGTACATCCTCGGTCTTCTCCAGAGGGTGACGGAGGAACGCGGGCTTGATGCCCGCGGGTTCCAGGACGTCGGACCAGCCGAGCCGCCGCTGGTGGGAGGCGTGGCCCTCGACCAGCGTCGACGGGTCCGCGATGAAGCCGTGCCGGCCGTTCTCACCGTTCATCGCGATGGCGAACCGCCGGTGGCCGAGGTCGACCAGGTGCTGGGCGGCGGCGCGGGCGCCCGCGCGGTCGGCGATGTTGACGCTCGCCACGTCGTCCACGCGGTCCTGGTCGACGAAGACCATCGGCAGGTTGCGCCGGCGCAGCCAGGAGACGGCCGGCGAGGTGGGATCGCAGGAGTAGACCACCGCGCCGTCGATAGCGACGTCGCGCGCGGGCACGACGTCACCGGCGGCCGCGGACGTGAGCAGGGTGATCGCCAGGCCGGTCGGCGCGAGCTCCCCGGCGATGGCGGCCAGGAACCGACCGGCGACCAGGTCGGTGAAGGCGTATCGCAGCGAGTCGGTGAGCAGGATGCCGACCGCGCCGGTGGTGCCCTTGGCGAGGGCGCGGGCGGTCGGGTCGGGACCGACGTATCCGAGGTCCTGCGCGGCGGCGAGGATCCGCTCGCGCAGGGCGGGGGAGAGCTGGTCGGGGCGGGAGAACGCGTTGGACACCGTCATCCGGCTCACGCCGACCCGGTCGGCGATGGTCTGCAGCGTCACCCTGGGCATGTCCACACGGTATCCCCGGGAACCGGGATCGCCTCTCATCGGACGGTGACGGAAGGCGATCCCGGTCCCGGTGGCGAGGAAAGATCAGGCTGGGCGGTGGCCGGCGGGGGCCACCGCGCAGGACGCGCGGTAGAGAGCGTTGGCGAGCGAGATCCGCAACCGCGGCGTACGGGCGGCGGGCTCGGCGGCCGCCACGACGGGTGCGTCCGGCCGGGCGCTCAGGACCTCACGGGTCATGTCCTGGACGCCACGGAGGTACGCGGCAGGTAGTTCCATGACTTGCCTCCTGTTTCGGTCTGTACCGGTACAGTAGCCAGTGCATCTGTACCGGTCAAGAAGGCGAGGCAAACGGACGGGGACGCTTCGGTGTGATGGGATCGGACCATGGTCTCCAGCGCGGAATACGTCTTCGTCGGCTGCTACACCGGTGACAAGGGAGGTGAGGGCGACGGCATCACGCTGCTCCGCCGCGACCCGGCCACCGGTGATCTGACCCGGCTCGGGCTGGCGGCGCGCACCCCGTCGCCGTCCTTCCTCGCGCAGCATCCGACCCTTCCGGTCCTCTACGCGGTGAACGAACTGGACCAGGGCACGATCACCGCCTTCTCGGTCGCGCCGGACTGCTCGCTGATCCCGCTCGGGGTGCAGAGCACCGGCGGCGCCGACCCGTGTCATCTGGCGGTGACCGGCGACGGCCGGCACCTGGTGGCGGCGAACTACGGCAGCGGATCGGTCGCGGTCTTCCCGCTGGACGCCGACGGCGTCCCGGCCGGGCGCAGTGATGTGCTCCAGCTCCAGGGTTCCGGTCCGAACGCGGAGCGCCAGTCCAGTCCGCACGCGCACCAGGTCGTCCCGGACCCGAACGGCGCCGACGTGCTCATCTCCGACCTGGGCTCGGACCGGGTGTGGCGCTCCCGGCTGGACCCGGTGTCCGGGCGCCTGTCGCTGCCCGACCCGGCGGTGGAGGCGAAGCCGGGCACCGGCCCGCGTCACCTGGTGCGCTCGACCGGCGGCACGCTTCTGCTCGCCGGCGAGCTGAGCGGCGACGTGAGCTGGTACCGGCCGGCCGGTGGGCCGACCCTCGCGTTGTCCGGCGCGGTCGCCGCCAGCCAGTCGTCGGGGGCCGTCCACCCATCGGAGATCGCCATTCGCACCGATGGCAGGCACGTCTATGTGGCTAACCGGGGACCGGACACCGTTTCCGCGTTCTCCTGGGACGGCGAGTCGCTCACCCTGATCGCCGAGGTGCCCACCGGAGGGGTGTGGCCGCGGCACATGGTTCTGCTCGGGGATCACCTGTACGTAGCCAATCAGCGTTCACACAACGTGACCGTTTTCCGCGTGGACCCGGACACCGGAATTCCCGGTTCGCAAGGTGAGCCGACCGGTGAGCCCAGCCCCACCTGTCTGCTGCGCTGGAATCCTCCGGTGATCAGGCCATAGGCGAGATCGGTCAGGCAGGCACGTCCGTGATCTTTTCCCGCAAATCCGGCGTGCCTGGACCGGAAGTCGATACTGATCGAGACGGAGTCGTCACGCAGAGTGTTACCTAGATAGGGAAACGCCAATCTGAGTAATTTTCGTCCGAACGTATATGGCATTCGGCTTCCGGGCTCGACACTATGGAGCGCGTGTCTGGCCGCCATCGTAGAAACTTCAACGCAAAGGGAGCGGGCGTCGTCGGAGGTGCGATGGCGATAGTCGTCGTAATTGCGGGGACGTGGCTCGGCTATCAGCAGTTAGCGGACTCCGCTTGCACCGGATCCGTGCGACTGACGGTTGCCGCCGCTCCCGAAATCGCGCCCGCCGTCCAGCAGATCGCTCAGCAGTGGACGGCTGGCGGAGCCGAGGTCTCCGGGACGTGCGTCGCTGTCGACGTCGCCGACGAGAACCCCGCCGACATCGCCGGCGCGGTCTCCCGCGACCACGACGTGGCCCTCGCCGGCCTGGGCACCGCACCGGAGTCGGTCGCGGTTCCCGATGTGTGGCTGCCGGATTCGTCGACCTGGCTGCTGCGCCTGCAGCAGGAGGCCCCCGGCTTCAAGCCGACGAAGGTCGCCTCGGTCGCGCAGAGCCCACTCGTCCTCGCGATGCCCGAGCCGGTGGCGAAGAACTTCGGCTGGCCCGACAAGAAGATGGCGTGGAAGGACCTGCTCGCCCAGTTCGGCACGGAGAGCACGCTCCAGGTCGGCATCGTCGACCCGACGCGTGACGCGGCCGGTCTGACCAGCCTGCTCTCGGTCGGCCTCAACGCCGGCACCACCCAGGAGGGCAAGCTCAAGAAGGTGCAGGTGCTGACCGCGCTCGCCGAGAACCGGTCCGCGCTGCGGGAGGAGCTGCTCCAGCAGTTCCCGAAATCGACCGACGCCAACGACCTGGGCAACAGCCTGCAGGCCGCGCCGCTGTCCGAGGAGGACGTGGTGGCGTACAACGCGCAGCGTCCCGCGGTCCAGCTCAGCGCGCTCTACATGGAGCCGGCGTCGCAGCCCCTCGACTACCCCTACGCGGTGATGCCGCAGGTGGTGGACACCCAGAAGGCGGCCGCCGCCGACGCTCTGCTCGCCCAGCTGGCCGGCTCCGGCTTCAAGGACAACCTGGCCACGGTGGGCCTGCGCGCGCCGGACGGCACCTACGGCTCGGGCTTCCAGGCCCCGGTCGGCGCGCCGGCCGCCTCGCCTGCGGTGAAATCGCCGAGCGGCACCGAGGGTGGTGGCAAGGCCGCGTCCGGCGTCAGCGGCAAGGAGCTGAGCCAGGCGGTCGGTTCCTGGGTGGCGACCACCCTGCCCGGCCGGGTGCTGGCGGTCTTCGACGTCTCCGGCTCGATGGACAAGGCCGTGCCGTCGGCCGGTGGCGCGACACGTGCCCAGGTGACCCAGGAAGCGGCGCGCGGCGGTCTGGCGCTGTTCAACAACAAGTGGGCGGTCGGCGTCTGGCGCTTCTCCACCAAGCTGGACGGCAACCGGCCCTACAAGGAGCTCGTGCCGATCACGCCGCTCACCTCGGGCCGGCAGCGGCTGCAGGAGTCGATCAACGACCTCGACCCGGTTCCGGCGGGCAACACCGGTCTCTACGACACGGTTCTCGCGGCGTACCAGGAAGTCCAGAAAAACTGGAAGGCCGGCCGCAGCAACTCGGTCATCCTCTTCACCGACGGCGAGAACGAGAACGAGGACGGCCTGGAGCAGGGCGAGTTCCTGGACCAGCTCCAGAAGGCCGTCGACCCGAAGAAACCGGTCCGCCTCGTGCTGATCGGCATCGGCAACGAGGTCAACAAGGCCGAGCTCGACAAGATCTCCGCAACGGTCAAGGGCAGCGGCGTCTTCGTCGCCGAGGACCCGGCCCAGATCAGCGACATCTTCCTCGAGGCAATCGGCACCCGAACCGGCGCCAGCTGATCCCCACGCACTCCGAGCGACCGCCGTCCATCCGGGCGGCGGTCGTTCTTTTTCAGACATGTACGGAAATAGCCGCCCCTGCCGGGCCGACCCCGTCACCGTGAGTCCACGCGACCCCCTGCCGTCCCCAGGCCGTCCGGCGACTTCCGCTACCGCTGCAACGCAGGCCCGAATGCCCGCCCGGCGAGGCACGCCGCTAGCCATCGGCCCCCGCGCTGCGTTCCCGCCGCTGTCGGCCCCCGCGCTGCGTTCCCGCCGCTGTCGGCCACCGCGCCACGTTCCCGCCGCTGTCGCGGTGGCTCCGCGCGGGCTCCTGCTCCGCCGCGATCTTGGCAACTCAGGGTCGCCCCCCGCCCGGCGTCCGCCGAGTTGCCAAGATCGGGGCCGAGGACGTGGTGAGGGCACACACAACGCCATCGTGAGCTTCCACCTGTGCCAGGACCAAGACGCGGTCACACGCACCGCTTCGGTGTGCTCTCATCCACGCGCCGGAACCGCATCGTGTGCCCCTGACCCCGTCGCAGCGCGGACAAGCAACCAGCCGCGTTGATCACATGCGTGGGCTACGGCTCGGTGGGTCGAGCCGTAGGTGGGGGCGGTTATCCGGGCGTGGTCACGGGCGTGAGCTACGGCGGGGTGTCGCGAGCCGTAGCCGGCGCAGGTTATGGGCGGGCGTGGTTACCAGCTACGGCCCGGGATGTCTCGACGCCACCTGGCGTCGGCGGCCACCCCGGGAATCGAACGTCACTCACCGGCGGGAGGGCGTCAGCGGCGGAGCCAGGCTGCCGGGTCGTCGCGTACCGCGCGGATCACCGTGTCTGCGGCGCCCCGCATCGCGGCGTCGGCGCCCAGCGCGGCCGGGCGCAGGGCGACCGGAGCGAGGCCTGAGGTCAGCACCCGGCGGGTGAGTTCCTCCTCGATCCCGGCGCGCAGTTCGGCGAAGAGCGGAGCGTAGGCGCCGCCGAGCACGATCACCGGCACGTCGAGCAGGTTGACGACGGCGGCCAGTGCGATGCCGAGGGCGGCCGCGGCCAGGGGCTCGTCGCCGGTCAGGGCCTCCTGGCCGGCGTACTGCTCCAGGCAGCCCCGCGCGCCGCACCGGCACGGCCGGCCGTCGGGGTAGACGGTGACGTGCCCGATCTCGCCGCTCCAGCCGCGCACGCCCCGGTAGAGCTCGCCGTCGAGGACCAGCCCGGCGCCGATGCCGACTTCGCCGGAGACGTACAAGAACGTCGGGCGGCCGCCGGCGCTGAGAAATGTCGGGTCACCTCCGGCGACCAGCAGTTCGCCGAGCGCCGCCAGGTTGGCCTCGTTGTCCACGCTGATCGGCAGGTCGGCCAGCTCGGGGACGGCGCGCAGCAGGGCCGGCGCGTTGACGTCCTGCCAGCCGAGGTTGGGCGCGACCCGGACCAGGCCGTCGCCGGCGACCAGGCCGGGGACGGCGAGGGCGGCCCCGGCGACGATCAGCCCGTCGGCTTCGGCGGCCAGCCGGGCCCGAGCGGCGAGGCGGCCGAGGGCCTCCAGTGAGCCGGCGGCGTCGGAGCGGCGCTGGTCGGCGTGCTCGACGAACCGCTGGCGGACGCTGCCGGTGAGGTCGACCACGCAGGCCGCCAAGTAGTCGACGTTGATCTCGCAGCCCAGCCCGGCCGGACCGGCGGCACTGAGCGCGAGACCGACGGCGGGGCGGCCGGCGCCGGTGCGGGGCGGCGGGTCGAGCTCGGTGAGCAGACCGCCGGCCACGAGGTCGTCGACGAGTGCGGAAACGGTGGCCCGGGTGAGCCCGGTGACGGCCGCAACTCCCGCGCGAGAGAGCCGATCTGTGCTGTTTGCCACGGTATGCAGCACCAGCGCGAGATTATGGGCTCGCACGCTCGACTGCCGGACGGGGGCACTGGAACGAGAAGTCAGGCGGGCCGTCACGCCCTTGACAATGCCACACCCTCGGCAAATAATTCAACCAATAAACAAATCAACCGCGTTTCCCGGAGGTAACCGTGTCGGTCCAGGCCACACGCGAAGACAAGTTCTCCTTCGGTCTCTGGACCGTTGGCTGGCAGGCTCGTGACGCGTTCGGTGACGCCACGCGCACGGCCCTCGACCCGGTCGAGGCCGTGCACAAGCTCGCCGAGATCGGCGCTTACGGCATCACCTTCCACGACGACGACCTGGTGCCCTTCGGCTCGGACGCCCAGACCCGCGACGGCATCATCGCGGGCTTCAAGAAGGCGCTCGACGAGACCGGCCTGATCGTCCCGATGGTGACCACCAACCTCTTCACCCACCCGGTGTTCAAGGACGGCGGCTTCACCAGCAACGACCGCTCCGTGCGGCGTTACGCGATCCGCAAGGTGCTGCGCCAGATGGACCTCGGCGCCGAGCTGGGCGCGAAGACGCTCGTGCTCTGGGGCGGCCGCGAGGGTGCCGAGTACGACTCGGCCAAGGACGTCAGCGCCGCCCTCGACCGCTACCGCGAGGCGCTCAACCTGCTCGCGCAGTACTCCGAGGACCGCGGTTACGGCCTGCGCTTCGCCATCGAGCCGAAGCCGAACGAGCCCCGCGGCGACATTCTGCTCCCGACCGCCGGCCACGCCATCGCCTTCACCCAGGAGCTGGAGCGTCCGGAGCTGTTCGGCATCAACCCGGAGACCGGCCACGAGCAGATGGCCGGCCTCAACTTCACCCACGGCATCGCCCAGGCGCTGTGGCACAAGAAGCTGTTCCACATCGACCTGAACGGTCAGCACGGCCCGAAGTTCGACCAGGACCTGGTCTTCGGCCACGGTGACCTGCTCAACGCGTTCTCGCTGGTCGACCTCCTGGAGAACGGACCCGACGGCGCCCCGGCGTACGACGGCCCCCGGCACTTCGACTACAAGCCGTCCCGCACCGAGGACTACGACGGCGTCTGGGAGTCGGCGAAGGCCAACATCCGGATGTACCTGCTGCTCAAGGAGCGGGCCAAGGCGTTCCGCGCCGACCCCGAGGTGCAGGAGGCGCTCGCCGCCAGCAAGGTCGCCGAGCTCACGACCCCGACCCTGAACCCGGGTGAGGGCTACGCCGAGCTGCTCGCCGACCGCAGCGCGTTCGAGGACTACGACGCCGACGCCGTGGGCGCCAAGGGCTTCGGCTTCGTCAAGCTGAACCAGCTCGCGATCGAGCACCTGCTCGGAGCCCGCTGACCATGGCATTGATAGCCGGGATCGACAGCTCGACCCAGTCCTGCAAGGTCGTGATCCGCGACGCCGAGACCGGCGAGCTGGTCCGGCAGGGCCGGGCGAGCCATCCGGACGGCACCGAGGTGCATCCGGACGCCTGGTGGTCCGCGCTGCAGTCCGCGATCGAGGAGGCGGGCGGTCTCGACGACGTCGCCGCCGCCTCGGTCGCCGGGCAGCAGCACGGCATGGTCGCGCTGGACGATAACGGTGAGGTGGTCCGCCCGGCGCTGCTGTGGAACGACACCCGCAGCGCCGGCGCGGCCGCCGACCTGATCGCCGAGCTGGGCGGCGGGGAGAAGTGGGCGGAAGCGGTCGGTATCGTGCCGGTCGCCAGCTTCACCCTCACCAAGCTGCGCTGGCTGGCCCGGCACGAGCCGGAGAACGCGGCCCGGGTCGCCGCGGTCTGCCTGCCGCATGACTGGCTGACCTGGAAGCTGTCCGGCTCGACCGACATCGCGGACATCAAGACCGACCGCAGCGACGCCAGCGGCACCCTCTACTGGTCCGCGAAGACCAACGAGTACCGGATGGATCTGCTGGAGCTCGGCTTCGGCCGTACCCTCGCAGTTCCTGAGGTTCTCGGACCGACCGGCATCGCCGGTCGCCTGCCGAACGGCGCGCCGCTCGGTCCGGGCGCCGGTGACAACGCGGCGGCCGCCCTGGGCACCGGCGCGCTGCCCGGCGACGTGATCGTGTCGATCGGCACGTCCGGCACGGTCTTCGTCTCGTCGGACGTCGCGCCGATCGACCCGACCGGCACGGTGGCCGGCTTCGCCGACACCACCGGGCGGTTCCTGCCGATCGTGGTGACGCTCAACGCGGCCCGGGTGCTCGACGCGGCCGCCAAGCTGCTCGGCGTGGATCACGACGAGCTGTCCCGGCTCGCGCTGTCCGCCCCGGCGGGCGCCGACGGGCTGGTCCTGGTGCCGTACCTGGAGGGTGAGCGGACCCCGAACCGGCCGGACGCCACCGGCGCGATCCACGGGCTGACGCTCAAGACCTCGGACCCGGCGCACCTGGCCCGGGCCGCCGTCGAGGGGATGCTCTGCGCCCTCGCCGACGGTCTGGACGCGCTCGTCGCGCACGGCGCCGAGGCCAACCGGATCGTGCTGGTCGGTGGCGGTGCGCGCAGCGAGGCGGTCCGCCGCATCGCGCCCGCCCTGTTCGGCAAGCCGGTGCTGGTCCCGCCGCCCGGTGAGTACGTCGCCGACGGCGCGGCCCGCCAGGCCGCGTGGGTCACTCGCGGCGGGGACACTCCGCCGGCGTGGTCGGCGGCCAGCCCCGAGGTGTACGAGGACAAGCCCGTCCCGTTGATCCGGGAGCAGTACGCGGCAGCCCAGAACGCCGTGATCGACCGCACCCGCTGACAGGTTTCCCGGCCGGCTCTCGATAAAAAATCAAGAGCCGGCCGAAAACTTGTTGTCCCCTCGCCACCGCGGCATCTACATGGCATCCCCATGTAGGAAGGACCCGCAGTGGCAGAGAGAAGATCTCGCAAGCGGACCGTGCTCGGCTTCGCGGCCGCGCTGCTCGTACCCGCCGGACTCGTCGGCTGGGCCGTGCTCCCGTCCAACGCCGCGGCCGCCCCAGCCGCCGGCGTGACGTACACGCTTGCGGTGAAGAAGAGCGGCAAGTGCGTCGATGTGCCGGCCGCGTCGAAGGACAACGGTGCGTTGTTGCAGCAGTGGGGTTGTGCCGCGAATGCGGCGTGGCAGCAGTTCAAGCTGGTGGCGTCGGGGAGCAACTTCCTGATCCAGAACGTCAGCAGTGGTAAGTGCATTGATGTGCCGGGTGGTTCCAAGACCTCGGGGCAGCGGTTGCAGCAGTGGGGTTGCGCGAGCGGGCAGACCAACCAGCAGTGGAAGCTGACCGCGTCGGGCACTGACACGTTCCAGATCATCAATGTGAACAGCGGTCTGTGTGTCTCGGATCAGGGGGCGTCGACGGCGAACGGCGCGTCGATCATCCAGGAGACGTGCACCGCGAACTCCAACAAGCAGTGGGCGTTCACCCCGGTCAGCGGATCGAGCACCGGAAGCTTCACTGTCGCTGCCGACGGCTCGGGCAAGTACCGGACCGTCCAGGCCGCGATCGACGCCGTCGCCGCGAACAACACCGCCCGGCAGACGATCACCATCAAGCCCGGCACCTACCGGGAGATCGTCACGGTCCCGTCGAACAAGCCGTTCATCACGCTCAAGGGTGGCGGTGACTCGTCGGACGACGTGGTGATCGTCAACAACCGCAGCAACGCCGGTGGCTACGGCACGTCGGGCAGCGCCACGCTCTTCGCGGGCGGCAAGGAGTTCAACGCCGCCAACCTGACGATCGCGAACGACTACGGCGAGGGCAGCCAGGCGGTGGCGGCCAACCTGAACGCCGACAAGCTGATCTTCGACAACGTCCGGTTCCTCGGCGCCCAGGACACGCTGCTCGTCAACAGCGGCCGGTCGTACGTCAAGAACTCGTATGTCGAGGGCACTGTCGACTTCATCTTCGGTGGCGGCACCGCGGTCTTCAACGCCACGAAGATCTACCAGAAGCGCAGCAGCGGCGGACCGATCACCGCGGCCCGGACCGACGCGGGCAACCCGTACGGCTTCCTGATCTACAAGTCGACGGTGACCGGCGCGACGAACAACACCACGCAGCTCGGCCGCCCGTGGGGCGCCGACGCGCAGGTGCTGTACCGCGAGACCAGCCTGAGCGCCACGATCAAGACCGCGCAGCCGTGGACCGACATGTCGTCGAACTCGTGGCAGAACGCCCGGTTCTTCGAGTACGCGAACACCGGCGCGGGCGCGACCACGAACGGCAACCGCCCGCAGATGAGCGCGTCGACCGCTGCCAACTACACCCCGCAGAAGTACCTCGCGGGCTCGGACAACTGGAACCCGGTGGGTTGATCATGAACTTTTCCAAGAAGCGTGCCGCTCTGACGGCCGTGGTGCTCGCGGTCCCCGCCGCTGTCGTCGGCTGGGCCGTGCTGCCCTCCAACGCGGCGGCTGCCCCGGCCGCCGGCGGCACCTACCAGCTGGTCGTGAAGAAGAGCGGCAAGTGCGTCGATGTGCCGGCCGCGTCGAAGGACAACGGTGCGTTGTTGCAGCAGTGGGGTTGTGCCGCGAATGCGGCGTGGCAGCAGTTCAAGCTGGTGGCGTCGGGGAGCAACTTCCTGATCCAGAACGTCAGCAGTGGTAAGTGCATTGATGTGCCGGGTGGTTCCAAGACCTCGGGGCAGCGGTTGCAGCAGTGGGGTTGCGCGAGCGGGCAGACCAACCAGCAGTGGAAGCTGACCGCGTCGGGCACTGACACGTTCCAGATCATCAATGTGAACAGCGGTCTGTGTGTCTCGGATCAGGGGGCGTCGACGGCGAACGGCGCGTCGATCATCCAGGAGACGTGCACCGCGAACTCCAACAAGCAGTGGGCGTTCACCCCGGTCACCGGCGCGACGGTGGCGCCGACCGCGTCGTCGAGCGGCCGGACCTGGGCCTCGACGCCGGACGGCTTCGCATCGACCGGCGGCGGCACCACGGGCGGCGCGGCCGGCACGACGGTCACCGTGAAGACCCTCGCCGACCTGACCAGGTACGTCACGGCCACCGAGCCCTACGTGATCAAGGTGGCCGGCGCCATCACGATCACCCCGAAGGGCACCGAGCTCAAGGTCAAGTCGAACAAGACCATCGTCGGCGTCGGGACCAGCGGTGAGATCGTCGGCGGCGGCTTCTTCCTGGGTACGGGGGTGAAGAACGTCATCATCCGGAACCTCACCATCCGGGACACCCAGATGACCGAGGACGACCCGGACGACAAGGACTACGACTACGACGCCATCCAGATGGACACCGCCGACCACATCTGGATCGACCACAACAAGATCACGCGGATGAACGACGGCATGATCGACAGCCGGAAGGACACCACGTACCTGACCGTGTCCTGGAACCTGCTGGACACCGGTAACAAGGCGTTCGGCATCGGCTGGACCGAGAACGTGACCGCGCGGATGACGATCCACCACAACTGGATCAGGAACACCAACCAGCGGAACCCCAGCACCGACAACGTGGCGCTCGCCCACCTCTACAACAACTACATGCAGAACATCACCTCGTACGGCAACCTGTCGCGCGGCAGCACCAAGATGGTTCTGGAGAACAGCTACTTCGACAAGGTCGCCAACCCGTACAACGTCGACGACCTGACGAAGGGCCAGCTCAAGCAGAGCGGCAGCATCGTGAGGAACTCCACCGGCAAGCAGGTGACAAACGGGTCCGCCTTCAACCCGAAGAGTTACTACGCGTACACCCTGGACGCGGCAGCGGACGTCCCCGCGCTGCTCGCCAAGTACGCCGGGCCGCAGGCCAACATCGGCAACTGATCCGGAGCAGGGAAGGAGGACGGCGCTGCCACGGGCGGCGCCGTTCTCGGTACCTATACCGAAAGGTGGAGACGGAACCCGCCTGTGGACAGATCCGGCCGAGGGTGGTGGGCCGACAGAATCTCCCTGTCGGAAGATCAACCACCTTCGGAGGTACCCCACTCATGCGTCGCTGGATCAAAGCGCTCGCCGTCGCCGGAGCCTCGGTCACGGCAGTCGTCGCCACCATGCCGGCCGCCCACGCGGCCACGGCGCGCGACTACGAGGCCATCGGCGACTCGTACGCGTCCGGCCTCGGCTCCGGCAATTTCGTCGACAACGCCTGCCTCCGCACCGACGCGTCGTACTCGCGCTTCTGGCTGAGCCGCAAGGGCCGTGCCTCCTTCGGCTCGGTCGCGAACCGGGCGTGCAGCGGCGCGACCACGGCTGCGGTGCGCACCAAGCAGCTCGGCAACCTGGACGCGAACACCGGATGGGTCACGATCAGCGCCGGTGGCAACGACGTCGGGTTCACCTCGGCCATCTCCACCTGTGTGATCTCCTCGGAGGCGGCCTGCAGCACCGCCGTCCAGGCCGCGATCACCAAGGCCAACACGCAGCTCCCGGGCTCGTTCAACCAGCTCTTCACGGCGGTCCGGGCCAAGGCGCCGAACGCCCGGGTGTACGTGCTCGGCTACCCGCGCCTGCTCGCCGCCGCCACCTCGACGGTGAACTGCGGCACGCTGACCCCCGCCAAGCGAGCGGTGATCAACCACGCGGCCGACGTGCTGGCCGACGTGACCCGGAACAGCACGACGGGCCGCACCGGCTTCACCTTCGTCGACAGCCGCGCCCGGTTCGCCGGCCACGAGGCGTGCACCGCCACTCCCTGGATGCAGGGCCTGCGGATGGACGCGCCGGCGAAGTCCTTCCACCCCAATGTCTCCGGCCACAAGCAGTACGCGGACCTGCTTCTCTCGGTGACCGGCTGACGGCGCCCGGAGACCGAGCCGGCGGAACGGGGTTGGCGTGGCCGGGTAGCGGATACCCTCTACCGCGTGATGGGCAGGGGTGGGACCGTGCACCGCGCCTACAGCGTGGTGGTGTTCGTGATCCTGGCCGCGCTCGACAACGTCGCCATCGGCATCGTCCCCCCGCTCTACAGCAGCATCGGCACGGACCTCGGCGTCAGTGAGGGGCACATCGCGCTGGCGACCACTGCCATGTTCCTGATCAGCGCGGTGGCGGCGATCGGCTTCGCGTACGTCGGGGACCGTACCGACCGTAAACCGGTGCTCGTGGCCGGCACCGCGATCTGGGTGCTCGGCACCGCCTGGTCCGGCCTGGCCGGCAGCTATCCGTCGTTCCTCACCGCGCAGGTGGTCGCGGCGTTCGGTCTCGGCGGGGTGGCGTCGGTCAGCTTCGCCGTGGTGAGCGACCTGATCTCACCGCGCCGGCGGGGACTGGTGATGAGTTTCTGGGGTCTGTCGCAGGGCGTCGGCACCCTAGCGGGCACGCTCGTCGGCGGCATTCTCGGACACGACGACTGGCGCCGGCCGTTCCTGGTGACCGCGGCGGCTGGCGTGCTCGCCACCTGCGCGTACCTGTTCACCTACAACGTGCCGCGGGGCGAGAGCCAGCCCGAGCTGGCGGGCGTCGACTACGACGAGCGGATCCATCATGAGGATCTTCCGGTCATCCTGCGACGCCGTACCAATGTGTGGTTGATCCTGCAGGGCGGCACCGCGCAGATAGCGTTCGGCTCGCTGGTCTGGCTGCCGATCCTGTTCCGGGCGCGGGCCGAGGATCAGGGGTACTCGGCGGGCACGGCGGTGCTGGTCGGCAGCGTCTTCGCGACGATCTTCCAGCTGGGCGCGGCGCTGTCGATCCTCGGCGGGCTGGCCGGCGACCGGTTGCAGCGGCGCACCCCGCGCGGCCGCGCCCTCGTCGCCTCGGTCGGCGTGCTCGCCGCGGTGCCCTTCTACGTGGTGCTCTTCTTCGTCCCGATGGAGATCACCGTGACCGACGGCGCGGCCACCGGCACGCTGATCCGTGAGGTCCTGGTGAACGTGGTGACCGAGCCGACCGTCGCGGCCTGCCTCGCCATCGCCGTGTTCGCGCTGATGCTGACGTCGGCGAACTCGCCGAACTGGTTCGCGATGATCGCCGACGTGAACCCGCCGCAGCACCGCGGCACCGTCTACAGCCTCGGCAACCTTGTCAACGGCGTCGGCCGGGCCGGCGGCAACGCGCTGGTCGGGGTCGCGTTCCGGGGGCTGGCCGGAGCGTTCCCGCCGCCGCTGAACTACGCGGTGGGGCTGGCCGCCTTCCAGTTCTTCTTCATCCCGACCGGCATCATGTACTGGCTGGCCAGCAGGACGGTGGCGGCGGACATGGCCGACACGCACAACGCCCTGCTGGCCGTGGCGGCCGAATCAGACGAGCGCCCAGACGGTGACGTCGAGCGGGACCCGGCCCTCGGCGTCCAGGGGCTCGCTGGACAGCAGGACTCGGGCGCCGGCCGGTAGGGCCACCGGCTCGGCACCGAAGTTGGTGACCACGAGCAGCCCGCCGTTGCGGAACGCGAGCGAGCTCTCCCCGGTGTCCGCCCACGCCAGCGAGCCGGAGCCGAGCGCGTGCTCACGCCGGGCGGCGAGCGCCGACCGGTACAGCTCGTACGTCGAACCGGGCACGTCGGCCTGCCGGTCCAGCGCGTACTCCGCCCAGACCGCCGGCTGCGGCAGCCAGCTCGCGTCCGAGGGGCCGAACCCGTAGGACGGGGCGTCCGCCTCCCACGGGATCGGGACCCGGCAGCCGTCCCGGCCCTTCTCGGCGTGACCCGACCGCTCCCAGGCCGGGTCCTCGCGGACCTCGTCGGGCAGCGTGGTGTGCTCCGGGAGCCCGAGCTCCTCACCCTGGTACAGGTAGGCCGAGCCGGGCAGGCCGAGCATCAGCAGCGTGGCGGCGCGGGCCCGGCGCAGGCCGAGGGCGACGTCCGGCTGCGGGTCGTCGGCGCCGATGCCGGGCTTGCGCGGCTCGCCGGCCGGGAAACCGAGCCGGGAGGCGTGCCGCACCACGTCGTGGTTCGACAGCACCCAGGTGGTGGTCGCGCCGACCGTGGCGTTGGCGGCGAGCGACGAGTCGATGATCGCGCGGAGCTCGGCCGGCTTCCAGGGCGCCTCCAGGTACGGGAAGTTGAACGCCTGGTGCATCTCGTCGGGCCGCACGTACCGGGCCAGCCGCTCCTCGGGCTGTACCCAGGCCTCGGCGACCAGGATCCGGCCGCCCGGGTACTCGTCGAGGACGGCCCGCCACTGCCGGTAGATCTCGTGCACGCCCTCCTGGTCCCACATGGGCGGCGGTGGGCCGACCGGCTCCAGGCCGCCGAGCACCGTCGCCGGGCTGGTCCAGTCGGTCAGCTCGGCGTCCTTGATCAGGCCGTGCGCCACGTCCACCCGGAAACCGTCGACGCCCCGGTCCAGCCAGAACCGCAGGATGTCGAGGAACTCGGCGCGGACCTCCGGGTGGTCCCAGTTCAGGTCGGGCTGCGAGACGTCGAACAGGTGCAGGTACCACTGGCCGTCGTCCAGGCGCTGCCACGCGGAGCCACCGAACACGCTCTGCCACGAGTTGGGCGGCTCGCTGCCGTCCGGCCCCTTGCCGTCGCGGAAGATGTAGCGCTCGCGCTCCGGGCTGCCCGGCGCCGAGCGCAGCGCGGCCTGGAACCAGACGTGGTCGCTGGAGGTGTGGTTCGGCACCAGATCCACGATGATCTTGAGGTCGAGCTCGTGTGCGGTGGTGATCAGCTTGTCGGCGTCGCCGAGCGAGCCGAACCGCGGGTCGACGCCCCGGTAGTCGGCGACGTCGTACCCGGCGTCGTGCTGCGGACTCGGGTAGAACGGCGAGAGCCACACGGCGTCGACGCCGAGCCGGCGGAGCTGAGGCAGGCGCGCGGTGATACCGGGCAGGTCGCCCATGCCGTCACCGTTCGAGTCGGCGAACGAGCGTGGGTAGATCTGGTAAATGACGGCGTCACGCCACCAGGCTTCTGTGGAGGGCATGCGCCCAGGTTAGGCGGCGGCCCCGGTCAGACGTCCAGAATGGCCGCGAATCGCTCCTCGGCCAGGTCGAGCTGATCGAGGATGTGCTCCTTGGCCTGGGTGGAGAGCGGAGTGTCCGGCCGGCCGACGAGTTCCCGCAGCGTAGGCACGAGAGGGCGGTACTTCGTCGCGGCCCGGAACGCCTTGTCCAGGCTCGTGTGGATGACACCCACGCCGTTGTCGGTGAAGTCCGAGATCTTGATCACTCGCGCCCACGGATCTCGATCCAGGTTCTCCGTCACGTGCTCCCGGTACTGCTCGTGGCGGTCCCGTGCCGGGTCGTACTCCGGGTTGGTGACCGAGCGGACGAGGTCGGCGACCCGGCAGTTGAACCGGCGGGCCAGCACGGTGAGCGCCGCCTCGGTGGCCTCCGGGTACGGGGTGGCCGCCGGCACGCCGCCCAGCTCGGCCGGGTGGTCCTCGACCGCGTCGTGCAGCAGCGCCGCGATCAGCACGTCGGTGTCCCGCACCCCGTAGTACTTGATGATCCGGATGGCGACCCGGAGCAGATGGTTCAGGTACGGCTCGCGGACCCGCCGGTCGCCGGAGTGCAGAGTGGCGGCCAGGTCCAGCGCATCGGTCAGCTTCTCTCGGTCGGCATCGGGGAAGGACTCCAGTTCGAGAGCGAACCGGTCGCGTAACCCGGCCTCGCCGTACACCTCCGTGATCGCGTGCAGTGGCATCGAGAGCAGCATCCGTGGTGCCATGCCGATCAGATATACCCGATCAGAGCCGTTCGCGGGTTTCGCTCAGCCCCCGGACGTGGCGGGTGGCACGACAGCCGGCGGGGCGGCGGGCCCCGCGGGAGTGACTTCCGGTGCGGCGGTTGCCGCCGGAGTGGGACGGGGCGAGGGGCGCGGGCCCGGGGACGGTCGGGTGCCGGCGGCGGCGCGGCCGGACACCACGGCGCGGGCGGCCGGGGAGAGCCGCACGGCGCCCATCGAGGTTCCCTTCCGGGACCAGGGCTGCGGGTTCTCCGCGTGCACGCCGCGTTTCGGCGTGCCGGCGCCGTCGGTGAACTCCTCCTCGGTCATCGCCTGCAGGGCGCTCAGCGCGACCCCGATGATCGTGGCAGCGGTGATCACGGTGATCGGGACGAGCATGGTGAGCGGGCGGATGCCGCCGGGCGCGGTGCCGGCCGGGTCCAGCTCGATCGACATGGCGGCCATCCCGGTGTAGTGCATGCCACAGACCGCCACGGCCATCACCGCTGCGGCGCCGGTGATCCGCGACCAGCCGCGGACCGAGACGGCGAACCAGAGCGCCACAGTGCTGGCCGCGAGCGCGATCGCCGCCGACGCGATCACCAGCGCGGGGGAGTAGTGGATGGTGGCCGCGATCCGCATGCCCTCCATGCCGGTGTAGTGCATCGCGATCACGCCGCTGCCGGTCAGGGCGCCGGCCGTGAGGATCCGGCCGGTGCTGCGCTTGCCATGTCCGACCACGATCAGCCCGACGCCGACGGTCAGCACCGCGAAGGCGAGGCTGAGCAGGGTCAGCGTGAGGTCGTACCGGACCGGGCTGTCCGGGACGTCGAAGCCCAGCATCGCGGAGAAGTGCATCAGCCAGATGCCGCCGCCACCGATCGCGAAGGCCGCGATCACCAGCCAGCGGTTGCGCCGGCCCCGGCTGTGCGCGTCACGCGCCCGTCCGGTGCAGAGCAGCCCGAGGAACGATCCGAGAAACGCCAGGAGATAGGCGGCTATCGGATTGAACGCCCCATAGGTGAAGTGATGCACGTGAGCCACTGGTTACCTCGCGGAAGTCGGCGATCGTCCGCGGGGGATTCAGTCAGAAATCAGCGACCGTGCATCGCACCTCATGTGCGTCGGCAAACCAAAGAGAACCGGGACCACCGTCGCCCAGTCCCAGGTGGACGAGGCGGCGGCGATCCCGGTTCGCGGTGAGGGCCGTGTCAGACCACGGCGTCATACATTGAAGATGCTGACACCGCCGGGGCCGACGAGCAGACCGACGATGATCAGGACGACCCCCCAGAGGATCTGCCGCCGGAACAGCGCGAGGATGCCGGCGACCACGAGAATTACGGCGAGAATCCAAAGCAGAAGAGCCATGTCCATCCGATACCCGAAGCCGGGAAATCGAAAACCTGTGATCCTCAGACGTGGGCGAGCTCGGTGTCGACCGATTCGGACAACAGCTGGTACACGTTGTACGCCTGCTTGATCACCGGGTGCGCCACGTTGCGGACGGGCACGCCGCCGGCCGTGCGGCCGCGCTCCGAGCCGTGGTGCGCGTGCCCGTGCAGGGCGAGCGCGGTCGGCGCCGAGTCGATCGCCTGCCCGAGCTGGTAACAGCCGAGGAAGGGGTAGATCTCCAGCGGCTCGCCGACGAGCGTCTCCGGCACCGGCGCGTAATGGGTGAGCGCGACGAGCGCGTCACACTGGACCGAGCGCAGGGCCTCGCCGAGCCGAGCCGAGAGGTCCTCGGTGGTGCCGACGAAATCCTTCATCTCCCGCTCGCCGAAGTTGCTCGCGCACGCACCGGCGAAGCCGCCGCCGAACCCCTTGGTGCCGGCGATGCCGAGCCGGTGCCCGCGGATCTCCAGTACGGTCGCCGAGCACTCCAGCACGGTGATGCCGGCGTCGGTGAGCGTCTTGGTGACGTCGTCCTGCAGGTCGCTCTGATGGTCGTGGTTGCCGAGCACCACCACGACCGGCACGGCGAGGCCGCCGAACTCCTCCGCGAAGCAGCGGGCCTCCTCCACGGTGCCGTGCCGGGTGAGGTCACCGGCGATGAGCAGCGCGTCGGCCCGCTCGGGAAGCTCCTCGAGAGCGGGCCGGTACCGGCCGACCACGTCCTTGTCCACGTGGACGTCGCCCACGGCAGCGATCCGGATCATGAAATCTCCTCCACCTCGCTGGGCGCCTGGGCCCGGGTGATGCCGATGTCACAGGTGATATCGATATCCGGGAAGTGGTCGTTGAGCTGCCGGCAGATCTCGTCGCGGCGCTCCGCGCTCTCCACCTCCCCGCCGAGGACGATCTCGTGCTCCCGGCGCTGGACCGTGATGCCCTGCTCGGCGATCCGGTCATGCTCGGTGAGCAATCGCTGGATCTCGGCCTCCAGGTCGATCTGATGGGTCATCTCATCCCCCTACCCCAAGCTCGTGTGCCGGGAACGAGACGACGTCGAGCCGGTCGAGGAGCACGAAGAACGCGTCCGCGTACGGCGATTTGGCGGTCTCCCGGCGTACCCGGTCCCAATCGATCTGCTCGCGCAGCGAGCGGGCCACCGGAAGGCCGGTGGCGAAATTGCAGTAGTGCTGGCTGTAGCTGAGCAGCTTGTGAATCATCAGCTGGGTGGCGGAGAGCACCGGCATGTAGATCGCCTCGACCGAGATCTGATCGGTGTCCTGCAGCGTCTCGTCGGTGACCGGCGACTCCACCGGACGGTAGATCAGATCGGCCATCCGGCCCTCGTCATAAACCTTGACCAACCAGTCCTCGGGTGGCTGTTCGGTCTCGAATCCAACACTCGACAGCTCTTGCAGCGCCCGATCCTTGTCCTGTTCCCGGATCAGAAAGTCCACGTCGTGATCGCTGGAGTAACCCCCGCGCGCGTAGACCGCGAAGCTCCCGCCGAGCGCGAACGGGATGTCCGCGCCTTTGAGCGTGGACGCGACGCGCTTCAAGGTGACGGCCAATCCTTCGTCCACACGGTGTGGCATGGCGACCTCCTGGTCCCGTGTCCGGTCCGTGAACGACTACCCGGAGTCGCCCCACCTTGAACCCCCGAGGCCATTCTGGCCCGGCCCAGGTGTTCCGGGGTGCGAAACGGAACGTGCAGGCCGGAGCTACCGTAAGTTGGTATGGCTCTCCGCGAGAAGCAAACCGGCGTCCGGACCGTCGCCCTCATCGGCATCGACGGTTCCGGAAAGACGACTCAGGCGCACCGGCTGGCCGAGGAGCTGACCGCGGCCGGGATCCCAGCCGGGTACCGCCGTAACGCCGGCGGCCGGCACTGGGTGGGCCGGGTCGCCGGGCTGCTGGGCCGCGACGACGCGGAGGCGCTGGTCGGCCGCCGGGGGATGCTGGCGATCGAGTCGGTGCTGCGCTGGCTGGCGATCCTGCGCACGATGCTGCGCCGCACGGTCTCCCGGAAGATCGCGGTGATGGACCGGTACGCGTACTGCCAGTACGCGAGCCTGCGGGCCCGGGGCGCGCGACCGGCCGCCGAGCGTCGGGCCCGGCTCGCCTACCGGCTGTTCCCCGCGCCGGACGTCACGTTCCTGCTCGCTGTCGACCCGGCGGTCGCCCAGCAGCGGATCGACCGCCGCGGCTACGACCACGAGTCGATGGACTACCTGAACGCGGCGGACCGGGCCTACCGCTCGCTGCCGGAGTACACGAGCTTCGTGGTGATCGACGCGAACGGCACCCCGGACCAGGTCGCCGCCCAGATCCAGGCCGAGCTGGCCGCACGCCGGGCGCAGCAGGCCAGGGTGGTCCCGGCGCCGCGCCGGCGTCCGGTCGTGCGGGCGCTGGTGCTCGCGGCGGGACCGCTGCTCGCGGCGTTCGCGGTGCTCGGCTTCCAGCTGGCCGAGGTGTTCTGACCGGGCCCGGCCGGAAATCAGGCCTGGCCGTAAACCGGGATGCGGGCGCCGCTGGTCGGGGTGGAGGCGTCCGACGCCAGGAAGAGGATCACCTCGGCGATCTCCTCGGGCGCCACCCAGCGGCTGGCGTCGGCGGTGGGCTGAGCGGCTCGGTTCGCCGGGGTGTCGATGACGCTGGGCAGCACCGTGTTGGAGCGCACGCGCTGCTTCCTGTACTCGACAGCGACCGTCTCGGCCAGCGCCAGGACGGCGGCCTTGGAGGCGACGTAACCGGCCGCGCCGGGGAACGGCGCGACGGCTGCCCGCGACGACACGAAGACCACCGAGCCACCTCCGGCGGCCATCAGGTACGGCAGGGCGGCCGCCGTGGTGAGGTAGGCCGGCCGCAGGTTGGCGGCGAACATCGCCTCGAAATCCTCGACCGGGGTGTCGGCGATCAGCCCGCTTCCCCCGTACCCACCGGCGAGATTGACCACCGCCTTGAGCGGGGCGCCCTGGTCGCTCGCCGCCCGGCCGGCCGCGGCGGTGACCTGATCCGCGTTCGTGAGGTCCGCGTCCACGGCGATCGCGCCGGCCGGAAGCCGTCCGGCGGTCCCGGGCCGGACCGGTGCCACCACCCGCCACCCCGCCTCGAGAAACGCGGAGACGGTCGCGGCGCCCAGTGCGCCGGTCCCGCCCGTGATCAGAGCCGTACGCGTGTCCGTCATATGGCGAAGCTTGTCACACGACCGTGGCTGTGCTTTTGCTCACTGAACCCGCCCACCTGGCTGTCACCTGGGAATATTCGGCGCTCCTGCGGCGTCACCCGTGCGGGCGAGTGAACTGTGGCGCGGCGTGGCGCATTGTGACCGGTGGTCCCGAACGGCTCGGTGAGACGGGACTTCGCGGTGGCGTTTGTTTCAGGCCCGACGTCGACCGGCCGATGCTGCACATGAACCCGGCGAGTGCGATTCCCGTACTTGGGGGTGACGAGCATCGCGCAGCCCAAGGTGATGCCCGTCGCTGTGATCGATGAGAGGCCGATGGTGTTATGAGACGCGCGAGGGGTATCCGGCTGTCTACGAGACGAGCCGCCGGAGAACGCACTCAGCTACCCCGCACTGGGCTCTCAGGTAGCACCCAGGCATTCGTGACACTTTCGATCTGCCGGTCGGAATCAGCGCTGGCAGCAATTTGTTGTTCTGAAGGAATGCAGGCAGCAGGCAGCAACCGCAATGCACGAGCTGCGGACGTTACGGGAGAGGGCTGATGGACGCAGGTAATGCCCGTAACAGGGTTAGTGACGGCAATGAGGGGACCGTGGGCAACGTGGAGAAGAGCACCGTGATGCGTACCGATCAGGTCGCCGAAGAGCGCGACCTCGTCGGAGTCTACCTGCACGAAATCTCCCGGACGCCGCTGTTGGACGCCGAGCGAGAGGTCGAGCTCTCCCGGACGATCGAGGCGGGCCTCTACGCCGAGCACCTGCTCGAGCAGGGCGAGGAGCGGCGCGGCGTGAGCCGGGAGGAGTTGGAGCGGCTCGTCACCGAGGGCCAGCGTGCCAAGGACCTGTTCATCCGCGCGAACCTGCGCCTGGTCGTCTCGATCGCACGACGCTACGTGCGGTCCGGCATGCCGATGCTCGACCTGATCCAGGAGGGCAACACCGGCCTGGTCCGCGCCGTGGAGAAGTTCGACTACGAAAAGGGCTTCAAGTTCTCCACCTACGCCACCTGGTGGGTGCGTCAGGCGATCAGCCGGGCCATCGCCCAGCAGGAGCGCACCGTGCGCCTCCCCGTGCACCTGGTCGAGGACGTCAACCGGATGCGCAACGTCACCCGCCAGCTCGTCCGTGAGCTGGGCGGCGACCCCGAGCCCGAGCAGATCGCTGCGGCGCTCGGCGTGACCGTCGAGCGGGTCAACGAGCTCACCCGCTGGGCGCAGGACACCGTCTCGCTCGACACCCCCGTCGGCGACGACGGCGACACCAACCTCGGCGACCTGGTCGCCGACAGCGACGCGCCGTCCCCCGAGGACATCGTGCTCAGCGCTCTGGAGCGCCAGCGCATCGAGGGCCTGCTGAACCACCTGGACGACCGGTCCGCCGGCATCATGCGGGCGCGTTACGGCCTGGAGGACGGCCGTGAGCACTCGCTGACCGAGGTGGCCTCGCGCTTCTCGCTGAGCCGCGAGCGCATCCGCCAGCTGGAGATCCAGGCGCTCGGCCGGCTGCGCGAGCTGGCCCGCGCCGAGGGCCTGCAGGCCGCCTGACCTTCCTTCCCGCCTACGACGACTCCCCTGGACAATTCCTCCCAGGACAACGAAAAGGCCGGTGCCCCGACGGGGCACCGGCCTTTTTCGCGCGGGTGTTACTTGACCCGGCCGTAGCCGTTGGGGGTCATGATGTTCATCGAGCGGTGGAGCACGTCGCGACCCGCTGAGGGCGCGTCGATGATCTTGCCGCCGCCGACGTATATGGCGACGTGCGCGTTCGAGCGGTAGAAGATCAGGTCGCCCGGCTTCAGTTCGGACTTGCTGATCCGTACCGTGGCGCGGTACTGCGCGGCCGCGTTGTGTGGCAGCGACTTGCCCGCTGACGCCCAGGCCGCCGAGGTGAGGCCGGAGCAGTCGTAGGAGCTCGGACCGTCGTCGCCGAAGCCGTACGGCTTGCCGATGGCGCCGAAGGCGTAGGAGACCGCCTTGCCCGCCGAGCCGGCGATGTTCGGAACCTTGCCGGTGTACGACCCGGTGTCCTCGGTGGCGCTGCCGTACGCGGTCTCCCGCATGTCGTACAGCTTCTCGAGGTCCGACTCGATCTTCTTCTTACGGTCGGCGAGTTCCTTGACCTGAGCGGACTGCTTGGCCTGAGTGGTCTTCAGGGCGGCCTTGCGCTCCGCGAACGTCTGCGTGGTCTCGGTGAACTCGTCGATGTCCTGCTGGTTCTCCCGGGCGATCTGCTCGATGAACGTGAGCCGCTCCAGCAGGTCACCCTGCTGGCCGGAGACCAGCACTGTCACGCCGCCGGTCCGGCCCTGCATGTAGGTGGTGGTCGCGATCGTCTCCACCTTGGCGCTGGCCGCGGCGAGGGCGATCTGGGTCGGCTTCAGCGACTCTTCGAGCTGCTTCACTTCGGCCTTTGTCGCTTTCACGTCGAGCCGCATCTTGTTGTACGACTCGGTGACGTCTTCCAGCTTCTCCTCGGCCGCCTTGATCTTCTTCTTGAGCTCGGCGGCGGACGGGGCCGCGTGGGCGGCGGTGGCTCCCGACAGGGTGATCGCGAACGCGGTCAGTGCGACCACGACTGCCCGGAACCTGGTACGGGGGTGTGGCACTGGTCAGAGGGCCTTTCTTCCGCTGCGCCGCCTACCGGGGTGTCAGCTGACGGCAGTGGGCGGGAAGAAGGCCCAGCCGTCCCCGGTTGGGATCGCGACGGCCGGCGCCGTAGGGGGATGGCGCCGGATGGCCGCGATTGATTCGGCGGCGTTGGCCGGCGCCACCCGAGGGTTTGTGGCTGCGGACCGGACCAACCGCATCAACTTATCGGGGCAAGAAAAGAAATCAAGGCCCGGCCGAGTGATTTACGCCAATAGCCCTAGTTGCGAAGTTAATCCCGATAACGCGCTGTCATTTCATCGCAGCTAAGCGTGAATTCGGCGCGGGGATCCGGACTAATTGCTCAGTGCCGGTTCGGGAGAGACGCCCGGAACCCAGCGCCGCGTCACCTGTCGTTCTGCCCAGAACGAGAAGAACGGAATGGTGCCGGCCAACATGACGATCACCATTCGGCCGAACGGCCACTTCGCCCGGCGCGCCAGGTCGAACGTGAGCACCAGATACACCATGTAGAGGAAGCCGTGCAGCGGGCCGACCATCGCGACCACCGTGTCGTTGTCCGCCAGGTACTTCAGCGGCATGCCGATCAGGACCAGGACGATCAGGAACACACCGACGATCCAGGCGATGGTGCGGTAACGGGTCAGGGCTCCCTGCACGGCTTGTTTCTCCTTGGTGATGGCGCCGGCTTGTCAGCGGGCGGGTCGCTCGGCTGAGGCTTGGCGGGGATAGTCGGCCGGGCGGGCGCCCGGGTGGGCGGCCATCCAGGCCAGATAGTCGTTGTAGGCGGCCAGCTCCGGGTCGTCGGCCTCGGTGACGGCCGGGCGGTTCCCGACGCGCACCGGGCGGCTGAACGTGACCGGGGCGTCCGGCGTGCGAGGCGCGGGTTCCGGGGCCGGGGTGCTCTCCTCGACCGGCTCGCCCGCGGCCCTGCGGCGCGCGAGCTGCACCTCGCGGAACCAGACGAAGACCACGAAGCCGCCGAAGACCGGCCACTGGAACATGTAGCCCCAGCTGATCGAGTTGCCGTCGGCGGCGCGGCTGTACTGCCACCAGCCCAGGCCGAGGCAGCCGGCGGCGAGCACCAGCGCGAGCAGATGAGCGGCCATCCACCTCGGAGTCCACAGCCCTCTCATGCCCCCGAGCGTACCGGCGCGGGTTTGGCAGCCGCAGGGTCGGGCAACCGTGGTCTCGGAGCGAAGCCGAAAGATCGGAGGTACGCGATGACTGATGCGCGATTCGAGGACGGCGCGCCGGTGGTGTTCGAGACCGGGATCGACCCCGCGGGGCTGGCTGACGACGATTTGTTCCGGGAACTCGGCAGCCTGTACCGGACCCGCCTGCAGACGCTGCGGCACGGGCCGGACGCCGCGCTGGAGAACCACTTCAAGCGCACGGCCGAGCTGGAGACCGAGTACATGGCCCGGTACCCGGGGCGTGAGGTCGACCCGAGCCGCCTCACCCAGGACTTCTGACATGGCCCTGCCACGACCCACCCTCACCCGGATCGCCCGGGAGTACGCGCCGCACGAACACCGGCCGCTGGACGGTTACCTGGTGGCGATGGGCGCCTTCGGCACCCTGTCCGCGGCCCTGGTGGCCGCCACCAAGCTGACCGGCCGGCCAGTGCCGGAACGGCCCGCCCTGGCCGATGTCGCGCTGCTGTCGATCGCCACCCACAAGCTCAGCCGGCTGGTCGCCAAGGACGCGGTGACCAGTCCGCTGCGTGCCCCGTTCACCCGATACGCCGAACCGGCCGGCGCCGCGGAGCTCAACGAGGAGGTCCGGGACGAGGGCAGCAGTGTCCGGCACGGCATCGGCGAACTGATCACCTGCCCGTTCTGCCTGGCCGTCTGGGTGGCGACCGGGCTGACCGGCGGACTCGTGCTCGCTCCGCGGTTCACCCGGCTCGCGGCGACGGTTCTCACCGCCACCGCGGTCTCCGACTTCCTGCAGATGGCGTACTCGATCTCCAAGGAGAAGGCCGAGGGCTGACGCCCCCGCACAGGAAGCGCGCCGAGGGCTGACGCCCCCTCACAGGGAGCGCAGGGCCTCGGCCGCCTCGTCCTGGGCGTACTCGCCCTCGGGCAGCGCGTCGATCCGGGTCAGCGCCTCGGCGGGCAGGTCCGCGGCGATCGCCCGGCGCTGCAGGTCGCCGCTGGACAGGCGCTCCTGGGCGTCGTAGGCGGCGTCCAGGAACTCGGTCAGCTCACGGAAGTCGTCAGTCACGGGCACGGACTACCCACGGCGGATCCGGGCAAACACGTGGTAGTGATCCAGGTCACAATCACTGCAGGAATCGGGCGGGACGGCCGACAGTTGATTACGAATGCCGGTGTGCCCAGTGTCCCCGGGCCTCACCCTTTGCCTGCACGGAATACCAGTTCGGCTGGAGCCGTGTTGAGCCGCTCGCCGCGAGGCGACCTGCACACCGGCATTCGCGCCGCCCCTCGGTTCGCCGAGGGGCGGCGTTCTGCTATCTCCGGGATTTTTCGAACTTTTCGGGTTTACTCGATGAGTCAGACTTTTCGCTTCGCCCAGACGAGAAGGTTTATCCGGACGAGAAGGTTTATCCGGGCGAGAGCCCCCGAACGGGGCACCTCCCCGCCCACGATCCTCGATCGACGTGGCAGTATCCCTGGCGTGTCCGCACCGCAACGTCGCGTCCCGGCCGTGCCCTCGGGCGCTCGCTCGCTCCGGCGTACCCTCACCTCCCGCAGGTCCCGACGATCGGCGTCCGCGCTGGTCACGATCGCCGGCGGGCCGCATCCGGTGGAACTCGCCGGGCTTCTGCACGAACTGACCGTCCGGCTCCTCTCGGCGGACACGCTGCCGCGTGCCCTGGACCGCCTCAGCGCTCTCGCGGTGGGCTCGCTGCCGGGCGCGGTGCGTTGCTCGGTCGCGCTGATCGGCGAGGGTGGCCCCCTCATGGAGGCCACGTCCGGCTCGGCGGGGGAGGCCTTCGATCGTCAGCAGTACGAGGGGAGCCTCGGACCGGGTCTCGAAGCAGCCCGGACCCGATCCCTGGTGACCGCCGGTGACCTGTGCAACGACGATCGCTGGCCGCAGTTGCGTGAGGCGGCGGCCGCGAGCGGGGTTCGTGCCGTGGCGGCGGTCCCCCTCGACGTGCGGCGCACCGCTGTCGGGGCGCTCAGCGTCTACCTGGAGAACCCCGGTGAGCCTGCGCCGGAGCTGCTGGTCACCGCGATGGCCCTGGCCGGGCAGGCAGAGGTGCTGCTCGGCGAATTGGTGCGGCGTGCGGCGCTCACCGAGGGCGCCGAGGTCGACCGGGCGGTCGGAGTGATCATCGCGCAGCGCGGGTGCGGGGTGCAGGAGGCGTACGCGGTGCTGCAGGAGAGCGCTCAGCGCCTCGGCCTGGACCGCAGGGTGGTCGCCGAGCGGCTGGTGGCCGCGGCGGCCCGCAAATCCGGCAGCTGACCGCCGGCCGAACCAACCCGCGTGTTGACTTCAGGTGCGGAGCGCGCCCGAAGTCAACACGCGGGTGAGTTTCCTGGTTGCGTGGGGACTTGAGGTGCGGAGCGCGCCCGAAGTCAACACGCGGGTCAGGGCTTCTGGACCTGCTGGACCACCTCGAACTCCAGCAGGCTCGCGCCGGACGCGACCGGGCGGCTGCGCTCGCCGGCGTGTGCCTCCTTGGCGCTGCCGTTCGCCCAGTTCTGGAAGTCCTCCTCGGACTCCCAGCGGGTGTAGACGAAGTACCGGTTGTCGCCGGCCACCGGGCGCAGCAGCTCGAACCCGAGGAAGCCGGGTGAGTTCTCCACGGCGCCGTGCCGGGCCGCGAACCGCTTCTCCAGCTCGGGGCCGGCGCCCTCGGGGACTTCAATCGCGTTGATCTTCACAACAGCCATGAGGTCACGCTACGCGCCCGACACGCGGGCGCTCTGATCACCCGTACCCGGGGAAGTCGCGTGGTTCTCCGCCTGCAGGGCGTCCTCGGCGCGGGCCTGCTGGGCGGAACGCTGCTGGAGCGGCAGCTCCGGCAGGAACAGGACCACCACGAGGCCGATCAGCATGATGCAGAACGCGATCAGGTAGACCACGTGCACGCTGTCCGAGAAGCCCACCTTGAACGGGTGCGCCACCACGTCGGACAGCTTGCTCACGAACGAGGTGTCGCTCAGCGCGTCGCTGCTCTGCGCCTGTGCGAGCAGCGCCTGCTGCGTGGAGTCCGCCGCGGCCTCCTGGAACGCCGGGTCCTTCGCGGCCTCTTGATAAGCGCTGCTGATGTTGCCGGGCAGCAGGTTGAAGAGCACCGACAGGAAGACCGCGGTGCCGAGCGTGCCGCCCATCGAGCGGAAGAACGTCACCGCTCCGGTCGCCACACCGATCTCCCGGGGGGAGACCGCGTTCTGCACCGCCGTGATCATCGGCTGCATGTTGCTGCCCAGGCCGAGGCCCATCAGCACCATGACCAGCATGGTCTGCCAGAGCGGGGTGTCCGCGCCGACCCGGGAGAAGAGGAAGAGCGCGGCCACCATGAGCGTGCTGCCGACGATCGGGAAGATCCGGTAGCGGCCGGTCCGGGAGATCAGCTGGCCGGAGACGATCGAGCCGGACATGATGCCCACCACGAACGGGATCATCTGCAGGCCGGCCATGGTGGCGGTGGAGCCCTTCACGATCTGCAGGTACAGCGGGACGGTCATCAGGCCGCCGAACATCGCCATGCCGAGGATCGTGCTGGACGCGGAGCCGACCGCGACAGTGCGGTTGCCGAAGAGCCGCAGCGGCAGCAGGGCCTCGTCCTTGTACGCCCGCTCGGCCAGCACGAAACCGATGATGCCGAGCACGCCGACCACGTAACAGGCGACCGACCGGCCGGAGCTCCAGCCCCAGTCGCGGCCCTGCTCGGCGACGGTCAGCAGCGGGACCAGGCCGATGATCAGGGTGAGCGCGCCGGGCCAGTCGATCCGGTGGCTGACCCGCTGGTGCGGAAGGTGCAGGACCCTCGCGACGACGGCCATCGCGGCGATGCCGATCGGCACGTTGATGAAGAACACCCAGCGCCAGCCGGCGATCCAGAGGATCTCGTCGGCGCCGGCGAAGAAGCCGCCGAGGATCGGGCCGAGGACGCTCGCGGTGCCGAAGACGGCCAGGAAGAAGCCCTGGTACTTGGCGCGCTCGCGGGGCGGGACGATGTCGCCGATGATCGCCAGCGCGAGCGACATCAGGCCGCCCGCGCCGATGCCCTGGATCGCCCGGTAGCCGGCCAGCTGCCACATGTCGGTGGCGAGGCCGCAGAGGAACGAGCCGACGATGAAGATCCCGATGGCGAAGAGGAAGAACGGGCGCCGGCCGTAGATGTCGGACAGCTTGCCGTACAGCGGCGTGGAGATCGTCGAGGTGATCAGGAACGCCGTGGTGGCCCAGGCCTGCAGGTCGAAGCCGTGCAGGTCGTCAGCGATGGTACGGGTCGCGGTCGCCATGATCGTCTGATCGAGCGCGGCCAGGAACATGCCCATCATCAGGCCGCCCAGGATCGTGAGGATCTGGCGGTGGGTGAATTCCACCGGTTTGGCTGCCGGTGGGCTGGGGTGACTCACGGATTCTCCCGTGGGGACGCGGTGGGATCGAGCCGTAGATGCGCCTCGATCAGGTTGTTGAACTCCTCGAACATGTCGGTGAAGACGGCGACGCGGTCGGCCGGCCACCCGTCCAGCGCCTGGCCGAGCAGGGCCACCCGGGCCTCTCGGAGGCGGTCGCAGGCGGCCTCGCCGGCCTCGGTGACCGCGAGCCGTGAGGCCCGGCCGTCCAGCGGGTCGGCCTCACGGCGAGCCAGGCCGGCTTTCACCAGCTGCGCGACCTGGCGGCTGATCGTCGACGGGTCGGCCTGCTTGATCTCGGCGAGGTCGGTGACCCGCATCGGGCCCTGGGCCCGCAACGGAAGCAGCAGCATCAACGCGGAGAACTCCGCACCGAGATCTCCGACCTTGAGCATGCCCCGGAAACGGGCGCCGGATCGGACGAACCGGGCGATCTCGTCGGCCAGCCGAGCCGTGTCCTGTTCCACCGTCGTGTCGTCTTCCTCGAGGTTTGCTTGCAGCCTACAAGTGCTTGCGCGATGAACGCATTTCATTTGAGGCGCCAGACGCCGGTCACCAGGGACTCGGTCTCCTCCAGCGCCGCGGGCACCGGAACGGTGTACTCGGTGACCAGCTCGAAGAGGCGTTCCGGGAAGTACCCGCGCCCCGGGTCGCCAACCAGAACCGTGGCGCCCGCCCTACCGGCTGCCCGCAGGAACGACGTCATCTGCGGGGCGACAGCGGGGCTGTAGAAGACGTCACCGGCCAGGACCAGCTGCGGCTCGGGCTCGTCGCCGGTGACTGTCACGCCGTTGGCGGCGGCGTTGCGCCGCGCGGCGGCCACGGCGGCCGGGTCGATGTCGCTGACGGCCACCGACGCGGCGCCGCACAGCGCGGCCGCTATCCCGGCCACCCCGGAGCCGGTGGCGACGTCCAGGACGCGCTTGCCGGCCGCCTCGGCGGGGTGATCGAGCAGGTAGCGGGCCAGGGACTGGCCGCCAGCCCAGACGAACGCCCAGAACGGCAGCGGCTGGTCGCTGTGGAACTCGCCGCCGAACAGGCGCTGATCGCGGCCGGCCAGGTGCAGGCGGATCTCCGGGGCGAGTGGTACGGGTCGTAGTTCGGTGGTGGGGAGCACCCCCGGAGTTTGTCAGCTCCGGATCGGCTGAACGCTCATGATCAGCTTGGCGCGGTACTCGGCGCGGGCCTCGGCTGCCCACGGCGTGTCGACGTCCTCGAGCAGGGGACGGGTCGCCAGGTGCGCCGCGGCGGTCAGCGGACGGGCGGCACGCTCGGCGGTCCGGCCGGCGGCGGCCGCGATCAGCTCGTCGAACGTCGCGACGTCGACGCGGACCCGGTCCGGCGCCAGGGACAGCCGGTTGCGGCGAACGGTGATCACCGAGTCGCGGGTGCGCACACCGGGCTCCAGGCGGTCGCGCAACACGGCGAGGTCGTCCCGGACCGTGGTGGCCGGCACGGCCAGCAGGTCCGACAACTCCACAAGCGACCGCTCACCACGCAGCGCCAGCAGCGCGAGAAGGTGCCGGGCGCGCACGCCGCCGAAATCGGCCCCGGCGAGGCGGATGCCCCGCGTGCGGACCTCGAGGCGGCCGAAGAGCTGGATGTCGAACATGATCACAAACTGTGCGCCGGGGGACCGGGACGGACAAGGCCCCAAAGCGAGGGGGAGACTCGGCCGAAAGACTGGTTATCGCGTCCAGTCGGTGGCAACCCGGCGTCGGGTGTACCGGCTGTGTCAGGCTCGGTGCCGCAACGCCCGTCTGTTGGTAGGGCGGGCATCGAGTCGGGTACTCCTTAGACTGCGCGGAGCCCGCACGGGTGGATAGAGGAAGGTGGCGCATGGACAACGGCGAGACGATTCGGGTCCTCGTCGTCGACGGTCACCAGACCTTCGCGGAGCTGCTCGGGCACGCTCTGGCAGGTCAGGGCGACCTCCAGTGGGTGGGGCACGCACGGACCGGGCAGGAGGCGCTGAACCTCGCCGCGGAACTGACGCCGGACGTGATCCTGCTCGACCCGGAACTGTCCGATGCCGACGGCATCGCGATCGCCGAGCTGATCCGGGTCCGCCAGCCGGACTCGCGTGTGGTGATCCTCACGGCCAGCGAGGAACAGGCCCTCGTGCACCGGGCGACAGCCGCCGGATTCGCCGGCTTCCTCTCCAAGAACGGTGCGCTCGGTGACGTGTTGAACGCGCTGCGCACCGCGCACGGCGGCGGAATGACCGTCTCCACCGACATCCTGGCCCGTCTGCTGCGCAGCACCTCGCCGGTGACAGTGCCCCGGGGCAGCGGGCTGACCGCCCGCGAGGACGAGGTGTTGCAGCTGATGGCGGCCGGTTTGGACGCCCGCGCGGTGGCGCGGCGGCTGGGGATCAGCGTGCACACCTGCCGGGGATATCAGAAGGCCGTGCTCGCCAAACTGGGCGCGCACAGCCAGCTCGAGGCGGTGGCGATCGCCACTCGGCGCGGGCTCGTCCGACCTGACCCGCGGTAAACCGTCTCGTCACTCATCCGCGAAGCGATTCCTTCCGTACTCCATTCGGGGGCCTTACCCGAGAGGCGTTGCAGGGAGGAACCGCAGTGGACCGTACCGCTGTCGGCACGTCGTCCGAGACGGGCGTGACCGACACCGATCTGCCTCAGCGTCGTCCGGGGGCGACGATGCCGGAGGCCAAGCAGTCCGAAGCACCAGCCGGGGGTTGGTTCGGCGCGGGGGCGTCGGGGTCAGCAGGCTCCGCGCCCGTTGTGGCGGATGACGAATCGTTCCTTCCCAAGCCGTTCGTGCCGGCGAAGAAAGCCGCCGAGTCTCCGGGCCTGCCCACCCGGACCTCGGCCCGGTCCGCAACGCGCACGACGATTCCGCCGCGGCATCCGATCAGCCCGGCCGCGCCGTCCAGCTCCGGGACGGCGGCGTTCGGTTCCGGGACGGCGGCGTTCGGTTCCGGGACGGCGGCGTCCTCGGGGTTCTCCGCAACGCCGGCATCCGCCGCCCCGGGAAGCCCGGCTTCTTCCGCCTCAAGCCGGGCGTCCTTCGCTTCAAGCCCGGCTTCTTCCGTTTCGAGCCCGGCCTCGATGGGCTCGGCCGGGCGGGCCTCGTTCGGGTTCGGTGATGGGCCGATCGGCGGCAGCCGCCGGACCGGTGGGGCCGACCTGCCGGATGCCGGGTCGTCCGGAGCGCTTCCGGTCGTCCGTAAGGGAGCGTCCTCGGCCGGGAACACCCAGGTTCCCTGGTCTCCGGCGCCCGCCGCCGGGCAGGGGGCCGGTTCGGCGGAAACGCTTGGCCCGCCCGCCGAGCCCTGGGCGAGCGGCAGCTCCTGGGCGCCGATCTCCTTCGACACCGGCGACCGTTCACCCTCCTCGGTGGACGCGGCCGAACAGCCGCCGTCCTGGCCGGCCGGCGACTCCCGCCAGCCGGCCCATAACGAGCCGGCGGGCCGCAACGAGCCGGCGGGCCGCAACGAGCCGGCGGGCCGCAACGAGCCGGCGGGCCGTAAGGAACCGACGGGCTGGAACGAGCCCGGGGTCTGGAACGAGCCGGTGGTGTGGGGCGAGTTCGCCCCGGCCAACGCCGGATCGGCGGCCACCGGACAGAGCACAGCGGTACGGGAACGGCCCCGGCAGTCCCGCATGGTGACGTTCGGGATGATCGTGCTCGGCGTGGTGGCGCTGGCGGCGATCACGCTCACCGGGATCATCTACTACTCCGGTCCGGACTCGCGGATCCCCGAGATGCTCCAGCTCGGGACCGGCGGCGCCGGCGGCAACGACCAGGCGGTCAGCGCGCCGCTGGACGGGCGGACCATCGGGTCGTTCGAGCTGCTGGCGGCGACCGACCGGGTGCGGCTGCGGATCGCGGACCTGGGTGCCGACCTGTACCGGATCAGCGCGGCCGGCGACTCCGGCATCTACCCCAATCCGGAGTTACGCGACGACGCGGTACGCCTCGACCTGTCCCGGGACGGTGCCAACGCCGGCGGGGAGATCGAGGTGCTGCTCTCCGCGGAGGTGCGGTGGACGCTGCGCTTCTCCGGGTACGCCGCCGAGCGGTTCCTGGACCTGAGCGAGGGCCGGGTCAGCAGGATCGAGGTGGTGGGCGGGACACGCCGGGCCGAGGTGACTCTCGCGAAGGCGTCCGGGACCGTACCCATGAAGATCACCGGTGGGATGGAGGAGCTGCTTCTGCGTGCTCCGGTGACCAGTCCGGTGCGGGTCAAGGTGGGTGGTGGAGCGGCCACGGTGACGGCCGGGACCCGTACCCTCAAGGATGTCGCACCCGGGTCGACGCTGACGCCGAAGGACTGGCAGAACGCCGACCGCTACGACGTCGACGCGGTGGCGCCGATCACGCTGCTGACGGTCGAGAACGCGAGATGAGCGAAGCGCCGCCCTCGCACACGAGGGCGGCGCTTCCCGGCAGGATCAGGACAGGACGCGCAGGCGAACCGTCTGCTCCATGGCGCGGAGCTGGTCGAGCACGTCGTCGCTGTAACCGGCGGCGATGTCGGTGATCAGGTAGCCGTACTCGCCACGGGTGCTGAGCAGCTGGCCCTCGACGTTGACGTTGTGCTCGGCCATTATCCGGTTGACCTGGGCGAGCACGCCCGGCGTGTTGAGGTGGACGTGCACGATGCGGTGCAGTCCGGGGTTCTCCGGCAGGGCGACGCCGGGCAGGTTCACGCTGAGCGTGGTGTTGCCCTCGGTCACGAATTTCGCCAGCTTGTTCGCCACGAAACCGCCGATGTCGGACTGCGCCTCCTCGGTGGAGCCACCGATGTGCGGCGTGAGGATCACGTTCGGCAGGCCGCGCAGCTCGGAGACGAACTCGTCACCGCGGCCCTTCGGCTCCTTCGGGAACACGTCGACCGCGGCGCCGGCCAGGTGGCCGCTCTTCAGCGCGTCGCGCAGGGCCACGTGGTCGACCACGATGCCGCGGGACAGGTTGAGGAAGAGGCTGCCGGGGCGCATCTTCGCGAACTGCTCGGCGCCGAAGAAGCCGGCGTTGCCGGGGCGGCCGTCCACGTGCATGGTGACGACGTCGCTGGTCTCCAGCAGCTCGTCCAGGCTGGCGCAGCGGTGGGCGTTGCTCAAGGCCAGCTTGTCGGCGGTGTCGTAGAAGGAGACCGACATGCCGAGGTTCTCGGCGAGCACCGACAGCTGGGTGCCGATGTTGCCGTAACCGATGATGCCGAGACGGCGGCCGCGGATCTCGTGCGAGCCGTCCGCCGACTTGTCCCACACGCCGTTGTGCATCAGCGAGTTCTTCTCGGTGAGCCGGCGGGTCAGCGCGATGATCTCGGCGATTGCGAGCTCGACGACCGAGCGGGTGTTGGAGAACGGCGCGTTGAAGACGGCCACACCGGTGGAGGTCGCGCTGGTCAGGTTGATCTGGTCGGTCCCGATGCAGAACGCACCGATCGCCACGAGCTGGTCGGCGGCCGCCAGGACCTTCTCGGTGACCTGGGTCTTGGATCGGATACCGAGCAGGTGCACGCCCGGAATGCGCTCGATCAGCTCGGACTCGTCGAGAGCGTTACGGAGGGACTCGACCTGGAAGCCGTCCTCCTCGAGCCGGGAAACCGCGTCGGGGTGGATGCTTTCCAGAAGCAGGACTCGCACCTTGGCCTGGTCGATCATCATCTTCCGTTCCATGTTTCGGTGGGCTGCCCGGGCCGCCACGCCGAAGCCCAGTTCACAGCGGTCAAGCCTAGTCCTGGCGGTGTGGCGGTCCCGAACGGTGTGCTGGAGGTCCCACCTGCCGGTCAATGCGGTAACTGTTACGAGCCGCCGGCGGGTGTGGTTCAGGCGGGTTTTGTGATGTTGCGTTGCGGCCACGTCCGGCCGGGAAGATCCGCCCAGCCGATGCGCATGCCTTTCGCCGCCACCATGCGGCGATGCTGGCAGGTTGCCGACAGTCGCGAAACACAATTACGAATGGGCGTTTTGACGGTAATGCTGCGCTCCGCGCTCGGTATGTTCGATGGAACGGCTTTCGAGAGGCGGGTGCGATGGGGTCGCTGGGGTGGGCCGTCGGGCTCTCCCTGCTCTCTGCCGCCAGTTACGCGACGGCCGCCGTCGCACAGGAGCGTCTCGCCGAGCACGGCCATCGAGGGTTGTCCCGCTGGGCCGTCGCGCTGCTGCTCACCGGCGCCGGAGTCGTGCTGCACGTGATCGCGCTCAACTTCGGGACGGTCGCCGTGGTGCAGGCGCTCGGCACGCTGACCCTGCTCTTCGCGCTGCCGATCCAGAAGATGCGGTACCGGACGCCGATCAGCCGGGCCGCCTGGATGGACGCCGGGCTGACCGTTGTCGGACTCGCGCTGATCTTGTCGCTCTCCGTGGAGGATCCCCGGCCGGCCCTGCTCGGCGAGGGGAGCGTGCGCGGCCTCGCCGTGATCACCGCAGGGGTGGTGTTCGCCTGCTCGCTGGCTGCCTTCTGGGCCGGGCCACGGGTGCGGGCGATGCTGCTGGCCGCCGCCTCGGGGGTGGCGTTCGGCATCGCGTCGGTGCAGTCCAAGGCGGTGCTGGCGTCGTTCACCACCGGTGGCGCGACGGCGGTGTCCGGGCTGGCGGTCGGGATGGTGCTGGCGTTCTCGATCAGCGGTTACCTGATCGGGCAGTTGTCGTACCGGGGTGCCGGGCTGGCTGTTCCCCTCGCGACGGTGAGCGTGACGAACCCGCTGGTCGCGGCGCTGGCAGGGGTCGTGCTGTTCGGCGAACGGGTGCGGTTCGGCGCGGTCGGGCTGGTCGCCGCGGGGGTGGCGGCGGTGGTCATGACGTGGGGAGTCGTCGGGCTGGCCCGGCACACCACGGGCGGTTCGGGGCAGCGGGGATCCGGGTCCGATGCCGCGGCGCCGGAGGGTGAAGGTGGGATCGAAACCGGTCAGGGGGTGGATCCTGGGCCGGCGGTTCAGCGTGGGTGAGGGCACACGCATCGTCAGGCACGGCGGTCCAGCGTGGGTGAGAGCACACGCATCGTCATCGTGAACCCTCACCCACGCCGGGGCAGCGGTGGAAGCACACGCAGCGGTTCGGTGAGTCCTCGTCTCGGCCGGCGCGGCCTTCGGTGTGCCGCCATCGCGGCTGGCGCGGTCTGCGGTGTGCTGCCATCTCGGTCGGTGCGGTCGGTGCGGTCGGTGCGGTCGGTGCGGTCGGTGCGGTCGGTGCGGTCGGTGCGGTCGGTGCGGTCGGTGCGGTTGCTGCGGTCGGAGCGGCCGAGGCGGTCCGGGCGGCCGTTCGGTGGGGCGCCGGCTGGTCAGGCCGTGGCCAGCGCCTCGGTCGGCGCCAGCCGGGCGGCTCGGATCGCCGGGTAGAGGCCCGCCGCCGCGCCGATCACCACTGTCGCGCCCAGGCCGCCCACGATCGCCCAGAGCGGCACCACCACCGGCCACCCCCGGGTGCCGGCGTAGAGCAGCGTGACAGCGAAGCCGCCGAGCACCCCGGCCGCGCCGCCAAGCAGCGACAGCAGCAGCGACTCGGCGACGAACTGGGTGCGGATCTGGCCCCGGGTGGCGCCGAGCGAACGGCGAAGACCGATCTCGGCACGGCGTTCCAGGACCGAGATGACCATGGTGTTGGCGACGCCGATGCCGCCGACGAGCAGGGCCACCGCGCCGAGGCCGAGCAGCAGCGCGTTGAACGCCCGGGTGGCGGCCCGCTGCGCGAGCAGCGCGTCGGACGGGTTGGAGACGTCGACCTCGTCGGGGCTGGCCGGGTTCGCGGTGGCGGCCAGCACGGCACGGACCGCCTCCACCCTCTCTTTCGCCGCACGGGTGTAGACGGTGGTGGCGTGCCCGTCGAAGTCCAGGTAGGACTCGGCGGCGGCCCAGCCGATCAGGACGGCGCTGTCGAGCTCCGACGCGAGCGGCACGTTCTTCAGCACGCCGACCACCGGATAACGGCGTCCGTCGATGTAAACGGCCGGCACCTCGCCGAGCCGCTGTGCCGCGGTGGCGCCGAGCACCACGGCCGGGTACCGGGCGGTGGCCGCGTTCAGCCAGCTGCCGCCGGCCAGCTCCGCACCGACCGTCTCCAGCAGGTCGAGTTGCGCGGCCAGCAGTGCCAGGCCGCTGGTTTCGCCCTCCGGGATCCGGTCGGAGCGGTAGACCGGGGTGTCATCGACCAGGCCGGTCGCGGTCGCCGAGCTCACCGGGCCGATCCGCTCGATCATCGGAAGCGCCTCGTCCGGCAGGCTCGCCTCGTCGCCGAACATGGTCTGGCCCGGTGAGACCCGCAACATGTTGGTGCCGAGGGCGTCGAGCTGACGGTCCAGTTCGGCGCCACTGGACGAGGAGATGCCCACCACGGCGATCATCGCGGCGATGCCGATCGCGATGCCCAGTGCCGAGAGCACCGCGCGCAGGGGGCGGGCGCGTAGGCCGTACCCACCAAGCCTCAGCAGGTCGGAAGCGCCGATAGGCGCTGGCCGCAGCGTCACCTAGACCACCTGCCCGTCGCGCATCGGCACCTGCCGGGGAAGCGAGGCGGCTATCTCGTGATCGTGCGTGATCACCAGAACCGTGGTTCCTGCCGCGTTCAGCTCCCGCAGCAGATCGACCACCCCGGCGCCGGCGTGCGAGTCCAGGTTGCCGGTGGGTTCGTCGGCGAGCAGCACCGCCGGGTCACCCGCCACCGCCCTCGCCACCGCGACACGCTGCCGTTCCCCGCCGGAGAGCTGATCCGGCCGATGCCGCAGCCGATCACCGAGACCCACCCTGACGAGGGCGGCCTCCGCGCGCCGCTCACGCTCCTTCCTGGGTACGCCCATGTAGAGCAACCCGTCAGCCACGTTGGCGATCGCGTCCCGGCCCGGAGCGAGGTGGAAGGACTGGAACACGAAGCCGATCCGTCGTGCCCGCAACGCCGACAGCTGCCGGTCGGAGAGCCGGGACACGTCGTGACCGTCGATCCGCACGGTCCCGGCCGAGGGCCGGTCCAGCGTGCCGATCAGGTGCAGCATCGTGGACTTGCCGGACCCGGACGGGCCGACGATCGCGATCAGCTCGCCGTGGCCGACGGTCAGGTCGACGTCGCGCAGCGCCGTGACGCCGCCGGCGTACCTCTTGGTGACGGCCGAGAGTTGGATCACCGGTTCGCTCATTCCGGCACACCCACCTTCATCCCCTCGGTGAGGCCGCCCCCGCTGACCTCGACCCGGCCGTTCGCGAACAGCCCGGTCTCGACTGCCACGATCCGGGTGGCGCCGCCGTCGACGACCTCCAGGCCGTACCCGCCCTCGGCGAGCGCGAGCAGCGCGTTCACCGGGACGGTCAGCACGTTCTCCCGCTGGGAGGAGGTGAACCCGACGGTCACGCCGGCGCCGTCGAGGCCGTCCACCGGCTTGTCGAAGGTGATCGTCAGGGTGAGGACCGTGGTGTCCTCCTCGGCCGGGTTCTCCGCGGTCTCGATCGTGCTCTCGACGTCGGCGACCCGGCCGGGCGCCACCTTGCCGTCGGGGAGGGTGACGTCGACCTTCGCGCCCTTCTTGGCGAGCCGCTGATCGGCGACCTCCAGGTCGACGGTGACGACCCGGCGCACCCCGGAGATTTTCAGGATCTCGGTGCCGGGCTGGGCCGTGTCGCCGGGTGCGGCGGTGCCGGACTCGACCCGTACCGCGGAGGGTTGGAAAATGACCCGGCCGAGCGGGACCGTGCCGGTCTCGGAGATGCCGAGGTCGTCCTGCCATTCCTCGACCGCGTCGGCGGTCGCCGAGGTGTACTCGTCGTCCACGGTGAACCCCCGGTAGCCGAGCGCCCGGAGGTTCTTCTCGAACTGCTTCACGTCGGCGCCCTCGACGCCGGGCGAGAGATCCCGGTACGCGGGCAGGCTGCCGTAGAGCAGCACGACCGGATCGTTGTCGAGGCTGTACAGCGGCTCGCCCCGTTTCACCGTGGCGCCGTTGCCGGGAATCGACGTGACAGTCCCGGCGAGTTTCGTGGTCAGCGCGGCCGGGTCGCCGAATCCCAGTTCGCCGTCGTGCTCCTCGGTGTCGACGAGCGTCTCCTCGCGTACGTCCGCGGTGGCCGCCGGCATGTCGCTCTCCGGCTGCGCCCCGGCCTCGCCCCCGGGCAGCCCGGCCACGAAGACCGCCGCCGCTGCCGCTCCCGCCGTCAGCACCGCGGCCACCGCCGCGGTGGTCCGTCCCCGCCGGCTCATGCGCCGCTCTTCTTCTCGGTACGCCCCTTCGGCAGGTACTGCGAGCAGAGCTCCTCCGCCTTGTCGAACGCCGGATCACCGGGACCCGTGCCGAGCTTGTCGCCGTTGATCGAGATCGAGCCGTCCGGTTTCGGGTCGGGGAAGTTCGGCACCCCGTTCTCCCGCATGCACTTGGACATCTGCCGGGCCTTCTCCAGGTCCTCGGCGCTCATCCGCGGTTTCTCCCCGGCGTCCGGCGCCCACCGGCGGCAGGCCTCCTCGGCCTTCTTCAGGTCTTCCTGGTTCACGTTCGACGGCACCCGGACGGCCATCCGCCCGGAGGTGTCCGGGTCCGGGAACCAGGTCATCCCGTTCTCGCGCATGCACTGCGAGTACTTGAGGGGTGAGTCCGGGTCGATGCTCACGGACGGGCTCGGTGTGGTCGGCGCGTCCGGGGCGGCGCTCTGCGCGGTCGCCACATCCGGGCTGCTCGTGGCCGGGCCTGCGCATCCGGTCGCCAGAGCGGCGAACAGCGCCCCCGCGGCCAGGGCTCTCAACGGTATAGGTCTCATGACAGGCAGTGAAGCGACGGACGGGTTTCCCGGGCGTCACGAAAAACGATGACGGCGAATTGACGCGCCGCCGGTCCACTATGGGGGAATGCGGATCCTGGTGGTGGAGGACGAGCCGCTGCTCGCCGACGCGGTCGCGCTCGGGCTGCGGCAACAGGCACACGCGGTGGACGTCGTCTACGACGGCGGCGCGGCCCTGGAACGAATCGACGTCAACGAGTACGACGTGGTCGTGCTGGACCGGGACGTGCCGGTCGTGCACGGCGACAAGGTGTGCCAGGTGCTCGCCGAGCGCAAGGCCGGCATCCGGGTGCTGATGCTGACCGCGGCCGCCGGGATCGACGACCGGGTCACCGGCCTGGCCCTGGGCGCCGACGACTACCTGCCGAAACCGTTCGCGTTCCGGGAGCTCTCGGCGCGGGTGGCGGCGCTCGGCCGGCGGGCCCGGCCGGCTGCGCCGCCGGTCCTGCGCCGGGCCGGGATCAGCCTCGATCCCTACCGCCGGGAGGTGCATCGGGACGGCCGGTACGTCCCCCTGTCCCGCAAGGAGTTCGCGGTGCTCGCCGAGCTGCTCCGGGCCGACGGGATCGCGGTCTCCGCCGAGACGCTGCTGGAGAAAGCCTGGGACGAGAACGCGGATCCGTTCACCCACGCGGTCCGGATGACGATCCTCAAGCTGCGCCGCAAGCTGGGCGACCCGCCGGTGGTGCTGACCGAACCGGGAGTGGGGTACCGGATCCGATGAGACTCACCGTGCGTGGCCGGCTCACCCTCGTGTACGGCGGCCTCTTCGTCGCCGCAGGCCTGCTCCTGCTGGGCGCGATCTACGTCCTCGTCGACCAGGGCCCGGCCGGTGCCAAGACCGCGGTCTTCACCGATCAGTTGGCAGCGCCGCCGCCCGACGGCGAGAGGTACCTGCAGAAGGTGGTCGAGGGCACCCAGGCGAGCACCCTGCACACCATCCTGACCCGGGGCGCGATCGCCTTCGTCGTGATCAGCGCGGCCGCCATCGCGCTCGGCTGGCTCATCGCCGGCCGCCTGCTGCAGCCGCTGCACCAGATCACCGCGACGGCCCGCCGCATCGCCGAGTCACCGGCCGCCGACCGCGGCCTGCACGAGCGGATCGCCCTGGCCGGCCCGGACGACGAGGTGAAACGCCTGGCCGACACGTTCGACCTGATGCTGGCCCGGCTGGACCAGTCGTTCGACGGCCAGCGCCGGTTCATCGCCAGCGCCTCCCACGAGCTGCGCACCCCGCTCACCCTGAACCGGACGCTGCTCGAGGTGGCGCTGGAGCCGGCCGAGGTGTCACCCGAGGTCAAGCAGCTGGGGACCACGCTGCTGTCGATCAACGATCGCCATGGCCGGCTCATCGACGGGTTGTTGCTGCTGGCGCGGTCGGATCGGGAGGTGACCGAGCGCTCCTACGTTGATCTGGCGGACATTGTGGACCATGTCGCGGTGTCGGACACCGTGAAGGTGCTGGCCGAGCCGGGTGAGGCCGCCGTCCTGGGGGATCCGGTCCTGCTGGAACGCCTCGTGGAGAACCTGGTGGAGAACGGGATCCGGCACAACGTCGCGTCGAACGGGTGGGTGCAGGTGACGTCCCGGACCCGCCCGGACGGGTGGGTGGAGTTGCGGGTGGGCAACTCCGGGCCGATGATTCCGCGATATGAGGTGCCGGGGCTTTTCGAGCCGTTTCATCGGTACGGGCGGGAACGGCTCGCGTCGCCCGGGGCGGGACTGGGGTTGTCGATCGTGCGGGCGGTGGCGCGGGCACACGGTGGCGGGGTGCGGGCCGATGCCCGGGACGAGGGCGGGTTGATCGTGACGGTGCTGCTGCCGCGAGCGCCGTGAGCCGTCAGCTACGATGCGGTTCTCTCCTTTCGGAGGGGTCTCAGGAACACCCCGGTCGTTTTCGCCCGGGGTGTTTCGTATTTCGGGAGCCGCCGGGGGTGTTTCGTTGCCGGGGCTCGCTCGCCGGTTCGCAGAGTGCCGGGGTTTTCGGTCTGCGGGACCAAGCAGCTCACTCGGTGTCACGGTGGGTCGTCGGCCACGGCGGCGCGCTGCCGGTCTGCGTCATTCTGTGAGGCGTGGGGCGTCCGCGGCTTTCCGCGAAGCGCGAGGTTTACCTCGGTTGCCGGCACGTGGGGTGACTGTTTGTGCGTGGGGGCGGGTGGGTGTCCGTCCCGCGCGAGCGCGAAGTCCGCACGCCCACGACAGCGGCGCGAGGTGACGTCGGCTGCACGGGTGCTTGCTCGCCGGCTTGCGCGCGATCACCGGGCAGTGTTCTGGTATCGACGAGTTCACCATGACGATGCGTGTGCCCATCCCTGCGCGAGGCGTCCGTCGATCCGGCATCACGTGGTGTCACGCCGGGTCACCGGACAGGCGGAGCGTTACGGGGTATGCGTCATTCTGTGGGGCCTGGGACGTCCGCGGCTTTCCGCGAAGCGCCGGGTTTACCCCGGTGACCGGCACCGCGCGTGACGATCACGGGCTTTCTGCACACCCGGCACGATTCGAACCTGCGATCGCCGCGTCCCGCCCACGAAGCGTGAGGTCATGCCCGGTGCGCTCGCAGCCCCTCGCGCGTGGATGGGAGCACACCGAAGCGGTTCATCATCGTCCTGGCAGGGACGCGAGTTCACGATGACGATGCGTGGGCTCTCATCCTCGGGGCGCCGCTGGCCCGGACGGCGCGCGCCCTGCTGGGCCGGTGTGGGCCACGCATGGCCGGCGGCCGCGCTGCGGCCTTGAGCGGCACTTGGTCGCGGGGTAGTCAGAGGAGCGCCACTGCTTTTCGGGAGCAGTGGCGCGTACCCAATAAGGGTTTTGCGCGCCCGGCAGGATTCGAACCTGCGACCGACGGATTAGAAGCACGGTCTGGCCGGTGATGGGGTGTGGTCGCGGGTTCGTAGGAGTGCCTGCCCGTCCAGGTGGGCACCCCTACCACTGTGTCCCTGTGACCGGCTGTGCCGACAGGTCTACAGGCGTCCGGGCTCACGATGGCCTTCGACCGCTGACGTGTATCGATGCTGCTGGAACCTGGAACCTGGAACCTGGAACCTGGAACCTGGAGCTCCGCCGGTTTAGCGTCCGGTTCGCCAGACTACGTGCCGCGCCCATGTCGATCATAATGCCGGTATTTCGGCGGTGGGCGTTTGCTTGGAGCAGGCCGGCCGCTACCCGGTTATTCCCTTAACGCGGTTGCGTGCTCACTTTCCTTATAGCCCGTATTGCAGAAGGGGTGCGTGAGTTGTGCGTTCTCAGGGTTTCCCATGCCTCCATCCTGTTTCCTGGTCTTGTGGTCAAAGGAGGCAGAGGTGTATGGCAGGCGGGCGCCGCAGATCCCGCACAGTGAGGCTCGCTCCAAGATATCTTTCAGCATAATCGAGTTGCGAGTCTCGGCTGAAAAATTCTTCCCATGCAACCGGTCATCCTCTGTTATCTCTTTAAGGAACTTGAGGGACGGGGTCGATTGCAAGCTGGAGATAACCGCAGCGGAATTGCTGCCAGCCTCCAGTGATCGGAACACAGTTTCATACATCGTGTATACGTGGGGGGCTGCCTTGCTGAAGCTGCCGTAGTTTCGAACTACTTGGTTGAGGAAGTGCTTATTTGCCACCATAAAGGTTTCAAACTCGGATCGAACCTTCGTAAATTTAGAGAACGACCGGGTCGTCTCCAGATTCACTATAAAACGAACGGACGCCAAGAAGGCTGCGGGCTGAAAACGGCCGGTCGCGCCATAGAAATAGACTGCGGGGTGCAAGCCCAGAGAACCCGGCTCCTTGCCAGCGATCTTGCCCGCCACCTTGCGAACGGCCTGCATGAATTTGATAGTTTGAGCACCGTCTGAGTCATCAACTAGATAGGCCGTGAGGGGATCCCCCGCCCTGTTCTTAGGCGCCTTTCCGTCGCCTTCGCGCCACATCTCAGGAGTTAGGCCATTCACGAAGTTGACCAGCTCAAACACCATTTTTAGACTGTCAGAAGAATATCCCTTGCCTGCTACAGGGAGGTCCGCTGAGCGGATCACCGACTCCGTATCCGGCTTAAAAATAAGCGAATAGACTTCTTTGGCCAGAGTTTCGATCCTTTCCCGATTTTCCTCATTGAAGTCGGACCAATATTTGTGCCCGGTTCCTGCGCGAATGAATGCGCGAGCCGCCAATGCGTTCGGCTTCCTCCGAGCCTTGATGAGACTGAGTTCAGTCTCGTCGATGGGAGTAGCTTTCTGATTGATCCGGAAGAATGAGTTCTCGGCCTTCTCAGCACCACCGGCTACCCACTGGAGATCAAGTGCCAGGATGCTAAGGTTGCGAGCAAGCCGCAGACGATCTCTACTAGCCGTATCTGGGTTCCTTAAGGCGAGAGATAGGTCGCCGTATGATCCGACTGTCTGATCGATAGCCTTGCGAGTGATCTCTGCGGCTCTCAACTGATCTGGAACAATATTATTCTCAAAGAAGCGCATTGAGGTGTGGCTGTCGCCGTAATCATTCTGAACCCATGCTATGAGGGCGCTAAGTCGGTGCGCTCCATCGATAACGAAGATGTTGCCGCTTTTGGGGGAACGCCACAAGATGATGGCCGGAATGAGGTCGCCCTCCAAGAAACTCTTGACGAGTTCAGCAACCTTGTCGGGGGTCCAATTAGCGGTTTCGCGCTGGAAGTCAGGCTTGCGAAGAACGTGGAAGATAAGGCTACTTTCTGCCAAGTCCGTGATGCGCATTGTCTGACCCAGATTCGATTGCTCCATCAAGGGTTCGTCCGAGTCGACCTCGAAGTCGTCACGCTTGATCAGGGCGTCTAAGTTAACGAACTGGGCGGCCAAGTTTCCTCCCCGAAACTCAGAACTCATGCGCGCAAAAATAGGTCGGCATGATATCGGTATAGCGCGTCTGGTGCTGCTTTCCGCGCAGCCTACCGTGCGTCAGCGATGATTCATAGGTCACGTCAACGGCAGTAAGTAAATTGATCGTGCTTCCATGCGCATTTGGTTGGGTGTACTTCCCTGTGCCAGCACACCGACCTGCAGCGGCTTCGCCGAAACACACACTTCAACGCTCTCGCCAACTGAGCGGAGAGAGGGCGACGGCGGCGTCCGCGATGCGCCTGCTCGTCTCGGTCTTGAGGTCCTTGCGGGCGGAGTCGATCCAGCCTTCGACTCGGCGGATGCCGGTGTCGCGGTACTCGACGGCTTGGAGCAGCATCTCCAGCTTGTCGGCGTCTTTCGCGCACTGCGCCTCGAGTGTCTGGCGCGCCTCGTACTCGTCGACCGCAGCGCGCACTGTCTCGCGAGACCGCTCGGGCAGGTCGTTCGTCTGGTCGGCGGTGATCTGGCGCGGGTCGGGCTTGGTCAGGTAGGCAGCTGCGGTGTGCGGTAGGTCGCCGGTGCGGGTCTCCTGGGTGTCGTGCCAGAGCGCGAGGAATGCGGCGCGAGCTGGGTCGGCGCCCTCTTCGGCGGCGATGAGTGCTGCAAGCTGTGCTGTCCGCATGGTGTGCTCGGCTACCGACTCGGGGTCGCGGACGCCGGCGTGCCACCAGCCGGTGCGGCGGACACGCTTCAGCAGGCCCAGCTCGTATCCGAATGCGGCGATTGCCTCGGCGTCCTCTGGCACGGTGGGTCCTTCCTACCGGTCGGCGATGCGGATCGCGTACTCGAGGCCGGCGAGCTGGTCTCGCTCTGAGCCGCTCAGGTCAGCGGTGGAAGCGAGCCTATCGAGCACTTCGGTGAGCGATGTGCGAACGGCTTGCCGTCCGCTGAGCAGCTCTGGACGCGAGGCTATGAGCGCGTGCAGGGTGCAGATGTTCAAAGGGCGCTGCGGCGAGGCTGGGTCGAGGCGTTCCATGAGGTGCCGTAGGAGCCGGCTTCCAGCCCATGATCGGGTGTCGGCGGTGAGCATGAAGTCGTCGTTGGTCTGCTCGTCGCTGAGTTCGCCGATCCAGTAGGCCCAGTAGTTGAGATTCGCTACCTCTGCGGCCTGGTCGGTCATGTGATCGACGAAGTCGTAGAGGTGGGTGCTGTCACCGGCGACTGCCAGGGCCACCGATGCGGAGCGGGCCTCCAGGAGTTCCGCGATGTCGTGGTCTCGGGGCCGGTGGCGTCCCGCGCGGTTCCACTCGGTGCGAAGCCAGTCGACGACCTCCGGCCGTCCGTCGAAACCGAGCAGGTAGACGGCCTGTCGGCGCAATAGTGCCTCGTCGGAGCGCTGTGCGCGGTCCGCGATGGTCAGCAGGTGGTCGAGGAAGCGAGTGCGTGCCTCGGTGCTCAGCTTGGGTTGGGTTGGCGTTGGGCCGCGCCGGGGGGATCCAGAGGCAAGCTCGTGCAGGTGCCTCGGCATTCGTCCGAGGAGCGGCCACAAGATCAGATTGGTGATCGTCCAGCGGTGGACGCTGGCGGCGAGCGGGTGGCTTTCCGGATCTACCCAAGCGTCGCCCGCGACGATGCCGGTCGTGAGGACCTGGTCGGCTTCGATCGCCTCGCGGAGATGGCGGCCTATCGCTGCGGGCGCACCCAGTCTGGACAGCCGGCCGCACAGTTTGAGGAAGTCGCCCGCACTCATCGCGGAGAGTGGGCGGCGGCCGGACTCCCATCCCTGAACGGTGGTGACATCGACCGCCAGTTCTTCAGCGAATCGCTCCTGGGTCAACAAGGCGGAGTGGCGTGCGAGCTTCAGGACAAAACCCGAGACGAGGCCGTTTGTTCGTGAGCTCTGACCGTCGGTCAGGGTTGTGGATCCTCGCGCCACGGAAGCCTCCCTCGGCATTCCTCTTTCTGTACCGCCCACTCGTACTGACAGTCAGTTCTGCGCTTCGCCGTCTGATCGTACCGTCATTAAGCGACGGAGCGAAGAGCCGTTGACCAGCAGGAATGAGGCTTGCTGTGGGTAACACCTACTACGCGAAATCGGCGGAATCGCTACTCAGCGACGCGCTGAAGATACTTGATGATCACGTGACTTCGAGTGCCTCCGGGCGCTGCCTGGCTTGCGATTCCGTCGGGCCGTGTTGGCGGCGAGAGAACGCGGTGGCGGTGTTCTCTCGAAGTCTGCGGCTGCCTCGTGCGTCAGCCTTGCAGACCTCGTCGCAGCTTTAGCGGCGAGCCAGAGATCCGACAGCGTGGCGGACGGGTACAGGTTCGCCCGTGGTCGAGTTGAGGCCTGGAGCAGTCACAGTGCTCCAGGCCTTGACTAATGCGTAACATTCGTCACGGTGCTTTGGTTGGTGGTCCTCGCAGTTTTTCGCGGGTGGATGGGAGCACACCGAAGCCATTCACCACTGTCCTGGCCGGGACGCGAGTTCACGATGACGATGCGTGGGCTCTCATCCTCGGGGCGCCGCTGGCCCGGACGGCGCGCGCCCTGCTGGGCCGGTGTGGGCCACGCATGGCCGGCGGCCGCGCTGCGGCCTTGAGCGGCACTTGGTCGCGGGGTAGTCAGAGGAGCGCCACTGCTTTTCGGGAGCAGTGGCGCGTACCCAATAAGGGTTTTGCGCGCCCGGCAGGATTCGAACCTGCGACCGACGGATTAGAAGTCCGTTGCTCTATCCGCTGAGCTACGAGCGCTGGCCTGCACATACTAGGCGGTCGTGCCGGATCTGTCGTCCGCCTCGTCGCTGGTGGCGTGCTCGACTGCTGCCTCGGCTGCCTCCAGGACCATGGCGGCGCCCGCTTGGTCCTCCGGCGCGGGAGGCACCCGGACTTCCGGGGTGCCGGGGGCGGGCAGGAAGGCGTCGGTCCAGCGTCCCAGCTCACGGAACACTTCGGTGCGCACTTCCTTGCCGGAGAGGGTGAGGTCGTGCATGCCGCCGTCGAAGCGGGCGATCGTCACCCGGGGGCCCAGGCCGGGCGACCATCGGGTGATGTGATCCACGTCGAGGACGGCGTCGGCCATCCGGACGTCGTCGTGCCATTGCCGGCCGCGGAACGTGCGCTCCGAGCAGGCGACCAGGACCGGGACGTCTATCGCCAGGCCGGCGCGGAGGCGGCGCTGGCCGCGGCGGATCGCGTCCAGCCAACCCATCCGGACCGGGAAACCGAGTATGGGTTTCCAGGCCAGGTCGTAGCTCCACTCCCCATGATGCTCGCTGTGCAGGCTCTTGCCGTAGAGGCCGAGGGAGGCGGTGGGGATTTTCCGGTACGGGGACCGGCCGTTCACCGCCAGCACCAATGACATCAGCGGACGCCGGACCAGCCACGGCAGATTGAAGTCGAAGAACGGGCTGTTCAGGAACAGGCCGTCGACCAGCCCTCGGCCGGAGCGCGCATGCGCCCAGAGCGACGTGATCAGGCCGCCCGTCGAGTGGCCGGTGACCAGCAACTGGTCGTGGCCGTCGTCCTCGCGGATGATCCGGGCGGCCTCGTCGAGCTCGGGGAAGTACTCGGTGAGGCTGCGGGTGAAGTTCGGTGTCTGGTGGGGCAGCAGGCTGCGGCCGTACTTACGCAGGTCTAGGGCGTAGAAGTCCCAGCCCCGCTCGACGAAGAAGTCGGCCATGTGGGTCTGGAAGAAGTAATCCACGAAACCGTGGACGTGCAGCACGGCCCGCCGGGACGGCCGGTCGGCCCGGCGCCGGACCAGGGTGGCCACGACCGGACCCTCGTCGTCGTGGCCCAGGTCGATGGTGTGCCGCTCGTACGGCGCGCCCAGAACATCGGTCTCCACGATCACAGGCTACCCACGAGTAGGCCGCCGCGCGCCATAACAGATCGACAGCTGTGCCGGGATGCCATCCACATTCCGGGGTCCTCCACAGGGCCGAACCGCAAGATCCGCAGGCCGGGGCCGGGAACGGCGAAGCTGGCCGCCGACCGATGCGCTCGACGTCCTGAGGAGGAAATCGTGTTCGAAACCAACATCGTGATCGTCGGCAACGTGCTCACCGCACCGGAGTGGCGGCGGATCGAGAGCAGTCAGCAGCTCGTGGCGAACTTCCGGGTGGCATCCACGGCCCGCCGCTGGGACCGGGAGAACAGCCGCTGGGTCGACGGCCACAGCATGCGGGTGCGGGTCACCGCCTGGCGCAAGCTCGCCGAAGGGGTGGCCTCGTCGATCGGGGTCGGTGACCCGGTGATCGTCTACGGGCGGATCTTCACGCGTGACTGGACCAACGACCAGAACCAGAAACGCATCTCGTACGAAATGGAGGCGTTCTCGATCGGCCACGACCTGAGCCGGGGCCGGGGCAAGTTCTTCCGCAACCGGCCGGCCGCGTCGCTCGCGGTCATCGAGGACGCGGAGGCCGACGCCCTGGTGCGCGGTGAGCCGTCCGTCCCGGTCGATGAGGCCGAGGCCCCGGTGACGTACGGCGACGGCATCGGCGAGCCGCTTCCCGTCGAGATGGAGCCCGGCTTCCTCGAAGTGGTGGCCGGGCTGCCCGACGAGCCGGAGCCGGAGGAGGAGGAAGAGGAGGAGACCGCGCCGCGGCGTACCCGGCGAGGCGCCAAGCGGGAACCCGTCGCGGCCTGAGGCATTACTCCGCCGCCGCCCGGAGGCATTCTCCCGGTGAACTCCGGCGCGGTGGCGCCCGGCGGTCCGGCTCGGTAGGGGTCACCGGGCCGGGCCGCCGGTGCCGCGATATGCCGGCGGCGTGCGGGCGCGCGTGCCGACTTTGCGCACGTGGACATGTTCCTTCGAACAGGATGGGCCGATCGTGCCGATGCTTCCGGCCGCCAGTCGGAGCGGCCCGGGTGGGAATCCGGGGCCCCGACCCGGCAAACTGGACGCGTGCTGCTTAAGGACATCCGCGCCATCGTGAGCCAACCGGTGGTGCTCTCGCCGGAGGACCCGTCGGCTGAGAACGCGAACACGAACTGGTTCGGTGCGCCACCCCACGAGCGTCTGGGACTCTCCGCCGACGAGGTGGTCGCCACGCTGGAGGAGACCGCCTCCGTGCTCCGCGAGCAGGTGGCCGGGGCCGGGCACCAGGGTTCCGCCACGTTCTACGTGTGGCATGACACGGTGGCCGGGCAGCTGCGGTGCTCGGCCGGCACGTGCAAACCGAGCGACCTCCCGTTCGAGGTGCCTTACCAGGTGACCGACGACCTGCGGGCCATCGTCGTCGAGTTCCTGGAGGACCGGGCGCCCGGCTCGATCGCGTGGGGCCAGCTGGAGCCGGTGCCGTACCCGGAGGAGACCGACGAAGGGGCCGGCCTGGCGGTGTGGGCGTTCGATCTGACGCCGTTCGGCCGGTGAAGCCGGTCGCGCTGGTGACACCGGTAGCGGCCGCCGACGCGGCCGGGCTGATCGCGGGGTACCTGCTGGACGCGGCGATCGGCGATCCCCGGCGGTTCCACCCGGTCGCCGGGTTCGGCACCGCGGCGGGCGCCCTGGAACGGCGGATCTATCGGCCGAACCGGGCGGCGGGCGCCGTGTACACCGCGATCGCGGTCGGTGTTCCGGCGCTGGCCGGTCTCGCGGCGGCGCGGGCCATCAGGCGTCACCCGGCTGCCCGGTTCGCGGTCACCGCGGCGGCGACCTGGACGGTGCTCGGCGCCCGTACTCTCCGGCGCGAGAGCCGGACGATGGCCCGGCACCTGACCGCCGGCGATCTGCCGGCCGCGCGCGGCCGGCTCGGTCACCTCTGCGGGCGTGATCCGTCGGCGCTGGACGAGCCGGAACTCGCCCGCGCGACGGTGGAGTCGGTCGCGGAGAACACGTCCGACGCGGTGGTCGCGCCGCTCTTCTGGGGTGCGCTGCTCGGGCCGGCCGGGCTGCTCGGTTACCGGGCCGCCAACACGCTCGACGCGATGGTCGGGCACCGGTCGCCGCGATACGCCCGGTTCGGCACGGCGTCGGCCCGGCTCGACGACGTGCTGAACCTGGCGCCGTCCCGGCTCACCGGCCTGCTCACTGTCGCGGTGGCGCCGGTGGCGGGTGGAACGCCCGCGGAGACGCTGCGGGTGTGGCGCCGCGATCGCAACGATCATCCGTCGCCCAACGCGGGCCAGTGCGAGTCGGCGATGGCCGGCGCGCTGGGGGTACGCCTGGGCGGGCGCAACGTCTATTTCGGGCGGAGCGAGGTCCGGCCGTTCCTCGGTGACGGCCCGCGCCCGAAAGCAGTGCACCTGCGGCGGGCCGCGCGGGTGTCCGGCGCGGTGGGCGCGGCCGCTGCCCTGCTGGCCGCGGCGTTCGCCGCAGCCCGAGGATCAATTGCCGGGGGTACGCGCTAAGCCCGCCCGCCCGAGGCGGCAGCTCGCTGTTCGGCATGCATCTCCCAGGGTGCCTGAGGCAGCACCCGCCCGGTTTCCAGAAGCGATTTCAGGTTGGCCATCACCGCGGGCCAGCCGGCCGAGACTTCGTCAGCGTCCTCGGCGCTCGGGATGTTCTCGTGGGTGACGGTCAGCCGGACGATGTCGTGGTGCGGCTCGACCAGGAACGTCACAGTCGTCGCGTCCGGCCCCGCTCCGGAACCGGCCTCACCGAAGGTCATCACCAGGCGGGCGGGCGGCTCCACCTCGAGGACCACACCGCCGCCGTCGGCGATGCCGGAGCCGTCGGTGCGCCGGTGCTCCCAGGCCGAGCCGGGCTGCCAGTCGGAGACGTTGCTGTGCCCCCAGAACTCGCCGGTCAGGTCGGCTGAGGTCAGCGCCTCCCAGACCCGCTCGGGGGTGGCGTGGATGTAGGTCACGTACACGAAGCTGGGTTTCATCGGTGGCTCCTCCGCTTGTCGGCGAATCGCATCGAGGGTCCGCAGCCGGGGCTCCTCGAACGGGCTGATCCATCGCTGCTGCAACTCGTGGATGGGAACCGGGTTGAGGTAGTGCAACCTCTCCCGGCCCCGCCGGACGGTGCTGATCAGGTTCGCGTCCGCCAGCACGTCGAGGTGCTGGGTGACGGACTGCCGGGTCATGTCGAGGCGGGCGCAGAGCCGGCCGAGCGTCTGACCGTTCTCCGCGCGCAGGCTGTCGAGCAGCCGACGCCGGCTCGGATCGGCGAGCGCCTTGAAGACCCTGTCCATCTCACCGGCCATGACCTGCATTGTGCAGGCAGATGACTGCATGTTCAAGCGGGAAGTAGAGTGACCGGGTTGTCGTCGTGCGAGCCTCGGAGGCCAACTTGAAGAGCGGTGGCCTTCTGGTCGCCGGCACCACATCGGACGCCGGCAAGAGCGTTGTCACCGCCGGTGTCTGCCGCTGGCTGCAGCGCAACGGTGTGCGGGTGGCGCCGTTCAAGGCGCAGAACATGTCCAACAACTCGGTGGTCGTGCTCGGCGCCGACGGGCGGGCCGGCGAGATCGGGCGGGCGCAGGCGATGCAGGCGGCGGCCTGCGGCATCGAGCCCGACCTGCGGTTCAACCCGGTGCTGCTGAAACCGGGCAGCGACAGGTCCAGCCAGGTGATCCTGATGGGCGAGGCGGTGGACACCGCGACGGCTGCCAACTATCGGTCACTGAAGCCGAAGCTGGCCGAAACCGCCTATGCCGCGCTGGCGGAGCTCCGTGCCGAGTACGACGCGGTGATCTGCGAGGGCGCGGGCAGCCCCACCGAGATCAATCTGCGCGACAACGACTTCGTCAACATGGGGCTGGCCCGGCGGTTCGACCTGCCCACGCTGGTGGTCGGCGACATCGACCGGGGTGGCGTGTTCGCGGCGTTCTTCGGGACGCTCGCGCTGCTGTCGGCCGAGGACCAGCGACTGGTCGCGGGCTTTGTGATCAACAAATTCCGGGGCGACCTCGACCTGCTGCGGCCGGGTCTCGACATGATCGGTTCGGCGACCGGGCGGCCGGTGCACGGTGTGCTGCCGTTCCATCTCGACGTCTGGCTGGACGCCGAGGACTCGCTGGCCTACGGGCGGGTTCTCGGGCGGCCGGGCCCGCCGCGCGGGGCCGACTGGCTGCGGGTCGCGGTGATCCGGCTGCCCCGGATCTCGAACGCCACCGACGCCGAGGCGCTCGCCGCCGAACCGGGCGTCCAGGTGCGGCTAACCATCGAACCCGGTGAGATCGCCGACGCCGATCTGGTGGTGCTGCCCGGGTCGAAGGCGACCGTTAGTGATCTGGAGTGGCTGCGGACCACCGGGCTGGCCGGCGCGGTGCGTGCACACGCCGCCGCGGGCAAGCCGCTGCTCGGCGTCTGCGGCGGTTTCCAGATGCTCGGCGAGCGCATCCACGACGAGGTGGAGAGCGGTCGCGGCTCGGTGTCCGGCCTGGGCCTGCTCCCGACCGAGGTGACGTTCGCGGCGCGCAAGACGCTGGCGCGGTCGGCGGGCGCCGGCCTGGGTGCGCCGGTGCGCGGCTACGAGATCCATCATGGGTACGTGTCCGCGGGCGCCCCCGAGCCGCTGCTGCACGGCGCCGACGGCCGTCCGGAGGGCGCGATGTCCGGAAACGTCTACGGCACGCATTGGCACGGGGCGTTCGAGTCGGACGAGTTCCGCCGCCGCTTCCTGACCCGGGCCGCGGCACAGGCGGGCCGGCACGGTTTCAGTGTCGCCCCGGACACCCGCTACGCCGCGATCCGCGAGCGGGCCCTGGACGTGCTCGGTGATCTGGTCGCCGAGCATCTCGACACCGACGCGCTGTGGCGACTGATCGAAAACGGCCCGCCGACCGGGTTGCCGTTCGTCCCGCCGGGCGCCCCGTAAGGGTTCGTCCCTGACGACAGGGTTGCGCCTCGCGCGTACGTTGGTCCCGGACGCAGCCATGACTGCCGCGCTGGCGGCGGGGATCGGGGTGAGACCGATGACGACTTCCGATGATGCCAACCCGCCGGTACGACGCCGGGTGACCCTGACCGGCATCAGCTCGCGGGCCTGGGAGCACCCGGCCGACCGGGGCGCCCTGTCCGCGCTGCGCGAGCTGCGCGGTTTCGACGACGTGGTGAAGACCTTCTTCGGCATGTGGAACGAGCGCGGTTTCCGGCTCGCCTTCCTGGCCGGCTCGATCCGCGTCGACCACCGGCAGTACCCACGCGTCTACCAGCGCTTCACCGAGGCCGCCGCCACGCTTGACGTGCCGAGCCTCCCGGAGCTCTACGTCACTCAGAACCCGATCATCACGGGCCAGGCGATCGGCCTCGACAAGCCGTTCATCGTGATCAGCACGGGCGCTGTGGAGCGGCTCGACGACGACGAGCTGCGCGCCCTGCTCGGCCACGAGCTGGGTCACGTGGGCAGCGGCCACGCCGTTTACAAGACCATCATGTCGATCCTGACCAGCTGGGCGGCGAACCTGAGCTGGCTGCCGATCGGCGCGATCGCGCTGCGGGCGATCATCGCGGCGATGCTGGAGTGGTGGCGCAAGGCCGAGCTCTCCGCCGACCGGGCCGGCCTGCTCGCCGGCCAGGACCCGGCGGCCTCGCTGCGCCTGCTGATGAAACTGGCCGGTGGCGGCGACCTGTCGCAGATCGACACCGCGGCGTTCCTGGAGCAGGCCGGGGAGTACGAGGGCGGCGGCGACCTGCGCGACAGTCTCCACAAGCTCGGCATGGTCGCGTGGAGCACGCACCCGGTCCCGGTGGCCCGCGCCTCCGAGCTGCGCAAATGGGTCGACTCGGGGGAGTACGCGCGGATCATCGGCGGCGACTACCCGCGCCGCGACTCGGACGGCGACGCGTCGGTCTCCGAGGACGTCAAGGAGGCCGCGAAGGCGTACCGGCAGGACTTCGCCGAGTCGCAGGACCCGCTGGTCGGTCTGCTGCGCCGGGTCGGCGGCGGCGCGTCGGACATGGCGGGCATGGCCGCCGGCCGGGCGATGAACTGGGCGGCTGACGCCCGGCGCCGCAGCCGCGGCTCCGACGGCGGGACGAACGGCGGGACCGACGGCGGGACCAACGGGAGCGACAGCACCCCGGAGGCTTGATCCGCCGACGCGGGCCGGTGCGGGCCACCGCACAGGCCTACGATCGGCGGCATGAGCCTGAGTGAATCCGATCTGCGCGCTGCGATCCAGCGCGAGCTGCCCGGTGTCCGCGCCGACCTGGAACGGTTGGTGCGGATCCCGGGCATCGCTTTTGAAGGTTTCGACCACTCGCACGTCGAGCGTTCCGCCGAGGCGGTCGCCGAGCTGTTGCGCGGGTGCGGGCTCGACACCGAAATCGTCCGGCACGGCGGCCAGCCCGCCGTGATCGGCCGTAAGGCGGCACCGGCCGGCGCGCCGACCGTGCTGCTCTACGCGCACCACGACGTCCAGCCGGCCGGTGACCCCGCGCTCTGGACCAGCGACCCGTTCGAGCCGGTGGAGCGGGACGGCCGCCTCTACGGCCGGGGCGCGGCCGACGACAAGGCAGGTGTGATGGCGCACGTCGCGGCGCTGCGCGCGTTCGGCGACCAGCTGCCGGTCGGCGTGGTGGTCTTCGTCGAGGGCGAGGAGGAGTACGGCTCCGACTCCCTCAACACGATCATCCACGAGCACCTGGAGGAGCTGCGGTCCGATGTCATAGTGATCGCCGACTCCGGCAACTGGGACATCGGGCGGCCCGCGCTGACCACCTCTCTGCGCGGTCTGGTCAACATGTTCGCCGAAGTTCGCGTGCTGAAGAGCGCGGTGCACAGCGGCATGTTCGGCGGCCCGGTCCCGGACGCGCTGATCACCCTGGTCCGGCTGCTGGCGACGCTGCACGACGACTCCGGTGAGGTCGCGGTCGAGGGCCTGGTCGGCCGGGAGGGCGCGAGCGTCGACTACCCGGCGGACCGGTTCCGGCACGAGGCCGGGATGCTCGACGGGGTCGAGTTCATCGGCAAGGGGACGATCACCGACCGGATCTGGACCAAGCCGGCGATCGCGGTGCTCGGCATCGACGCGCCGCGCACGCTGGAGGCGGCGAACGCGTTGCAGCCGTCCGCCCGCGCCAAGATCAGCGTCCGGCTGGCGCCCGGTGAGGATCCGGCGTCGGCTTTCTCGGCCGTCTCCGAGCACCTGAAGCGGAACGTCCCGTGGGGCGCCGCGCTCACCATCGAGCTGGAGAGCGACGGTCAGCCGTGCGTGATCGACGCGACCGGGCCGGCCTACGACGCGGCTCGCGCCGCGTTCCGTGCCGCCTGGGACGGCACCGAGCCGGTCGACATGGGCGTCGGCGGATCGATCCCGTTCATCGCCACGTTCCAGGAGCTCTTCCCGGAGGCGGCGATCCTGGTGACCGGCGTGGAGGACCCGTACTCGAGCGCGCACGGGCCGGACGAGAGTCTGCACCTCGGTGAGTTCGAGCGCGTCTGCGTCGCCGAGGCCCTGCTCCTCAAGAACGTCGCGGAGACCGTGACCGGAAACTGAACGGAGTGGCCGATGGCCGAGTTGTCGTGTGAGGTCCTGGTGGTGGGCGCCGGTCCGACCGGCCTGATGCTCGCCAACTGGCTGACCCGTCTCGGGGTGCACGTGATCGTCACGGACACCAAGGACGGGCCGACCAGGGAGTCCCGGGCACTCGTGGTGCAGGCACGCAGCCTGGAGATATACGACCAGCTCGGCATCGGCGACCAGGTGCTCGACGCGGCCCGGCGGGCCGAGGCAATAGCGCCGGGTTTCGGCCCGCGCGCGTTCGGCCGGATCCCGCTGGGACCGCTCGGCACCCGGATCACGCCGTACCCGTACATCGAGGTTCTCGAACAGAGCCGCAATGAGGAGATCCTCTACGACAACCTGCGCAAACTCGGGCGCGAGGTGTTCTGGGAGACGCCGCTCACCGCGGTCGTGCAGACCGAGCAGGGCATCGAGGCGAAAGTCGGCAACGACACCGTACGGGCCCGGTTCTGCGTGGGATGTGACGGGGCGAACTCGATGGTGCGCAAGATCCGGCGGATCGGGTTCGAGGGGGTCACCAATCCGCACCAGTTCTTCGTGCTCGATGCGTCGGGCACCCGTGGCCTGGTCGAGCGTGCGATAAACGTGCGGCCGAACGGCACCGACTTCATGGTGGCGTTCCCGATGCAAGGCGAGGGGAACTGGCGGCTGATCGGGGCGGTGCGCGGGGCCGACCTGGAGGAGGACGACGCGCGCCGGCGGCTGCGGCAGACGTTCGGCGTCAGGTACGAGAACTCGCGCTGGTACGCGACGTATCGGGTGCACCATCGGGTCGCGGTGGCGTTCCGGGACGGCCCGTTCTTCCTCGCCGGTGACGCCGCGCACGTGCACTCGCCGGTCGGCGGCCAGGGCATGAACACCGGGCTGCAGGACGCGCACAACCTCGCCTTCAAGCTGGCCGACGTGCTGCACGGCGTGGCCCGCGACGGCTGGCTGGACAGGTACGAGGCCGAGCGCCGGCCGGTCGCCCGCAAGCTCGTCGCCACCACGGACCGGCTCTTCGGGCTGATCACGTCCAACCGGCTGCCGGCCCGTACCCTGCGCCGCCTCGTCGTTCCGCTGATCGCGCCGGTCGGGGTGCGCGTGCTGCCGCGCTCGTCGGCGGGATCACGGCTGTTCCAGTACGTCTCGCAGACTCGGATCCACTATCGGATGACCCCGGACGAGGGACGCCGGGACGCCGTCGTGGGCCGCCGGCTGCCGTGGTCGGGCGGCAATCACGCGGTGCTGCGTGCCGCCGAGTGGCAGGTGCACGCCTACGGTGGCGTGGACGCTTCGGACGTGCCCGATCTGGGGGTTGCCGTGCATCTTTTCCCACCCGCGCCGGGCACGGCGCTGCGTCCCGGGCTGCTCTACCTGGTCCGTCCGGACGGGTTCGTGGCGGCCAAGGCCGAGCCCGCCGAGGCGGAGCCGCGCTTCCGTTACGCGCTGGCCCGGTGACGCCGCACGCCTGGCTCGGGGACGATCAATCCTGTTAGGATTCGAACATGCGTTCGAATGCTGCGCCTGCGCCGACCAGCCGCGTGGTCCGGGCTCTGCCCGCCGGCCCGCGGGACACGCTCGATCGCCTGCGGATCCGGGATCGGATCGAGTCGATCGCCCGATTGCGTGCCGCCGCCCGCGCGCTGGGCGACGTCGACGTCTCCGGGTGGGACGACGACACTCTCCACGACCATCTGGAGGATCTCTCCAAGGTGCTCTGTGCGCTCGACGCCGAGCTCAGCCGGGTGGCCGACTCGGTGCGTGCCCGGGGCTTCCGCGTCAGCGAGCCGAAAGCGGCGTGATCCTGCCAGGATGGGTCACGTGCGGTTCCTCGACATAGCTGCCACATCGGCGGCCGTCAGCTCGACCTCGGGGCGGAAAGCCAAGATCGAGCTGCTGGCCGACGCCCTGCGCCGCCTCGATCCGGAGGAGATCACGGCCGGTGCGGCGTTCCTCGCCGGCGAGCTGCGCCAGCGGCAGACCGGTGTGGGCTACGCCGGCCTGCGCGACCTGCCACCACCGGCGGCCGAGGCGAGCCTCACCGTCGCCGGGGTGGACGCCGCGATCGCCGAGATCTCGGTGGTCGCCGGCGCCGGATCGCAGGCCCGCCGGCGTGAGCTGATCGGCGCGCTCTTCGGCGCGGCCACCGCCGACGAGCAGCGGCTGCTCGTCGGCCTGTTCGGTGGCGAGCTGCGCCAGGGCGCGCAGGCCGGCCTGCTGGCCGAGGCGGTCGCCTCGGCCGCCGGGGTGCCGGTCACCGCGGTCCGCCGGGCGCTGCTGCTCTGCGGCGATCTGAAACAGGTCGCCGTGGCGGCGCTGACCGGCGGCGCGCCCGCCCTCGCCGAGATCAGCCTGCGGGTGGGCACCCCGCTGAGCCCGATGCTGGCCAGCAGCGCGCCCGACGTCGGCGCCGCGCTGCTCGCCACCGGCACGCCGGCGGTCATCGACACCAAGCTGGACGGCATCCGCATCCAGGCGCACCGATCCGGCGACGACGTGGCGATCTTCAGCCGCAGCCTCGACGACATCACCGCCCGGCTGCCCGGCGTGGTGCGGGCCGTCCGCGCCCTGCCGCTGCGCGAGGCGGTGCTGGACGGGGAGGCGATGGCGCTCGGCTCCGACGGCCGGCCCCGGCCGTTCCAGGAGACGGTGACCAAGGGCGTCACCCTGGTGCCGTACTTTTTTGATCTTCTGCACCTCGACCGGACGGACCTGCTCGACGAGCCGGGCCGGGTGCGCTGGGCGGCGCTCGCCGACGCGGTTCCGGGGGAGCTGACCGTCGGCCGGTCCACCGCCGAGACCGAGGAGGAAGCCGCCGCCGTCTTCGCCGCCGCGCTCGCCGCCGGGCAGGAGGGTGTCGTGGTCAAGGCGCCCGACGCGGCGTACGACGTGGGCCGGCGCGGCGCCGCCTGGGTGAAGGTGAAGCCCCGGCACACCCTCGACCTGGTGGTCCTCGCCGTCGAATGGGGAAACGGCCGCCGCAAGGGCTGGCTGTCCAACCTGCACCTCGGCGCCCGTGACCCGTCCACCGGCGAGTTCGTGATGCTCGGCAAGACGTTCAAGGGGCTCACCGACGAGTTGCTGCGCTGGCAGACCGAGCGGTTCAAGGAGCTGGCCGTCTCCGACGACGGCTGGGTCGTGCGGGTGCGGCCGGAGCAGGTCGTCGAGATCGCGTTCGACGGCGTGCAGACCTCGCCTCGCTATCCGGGTGGCGTGGCGCTGCGGTTCGCCCGGGTGCTGCGGTACCGCGACGACAAGCGGGCCGCCGAGGCGGACACGATCGACGCGGTCCGCGCCTTCCACGTCCCCTAGAGGCTCCTAGAGGGCGGCCAGACTCCGGACGTAATTGACCTGCTGGTTGATGGCGGCGGCGTCGGACTCGTGGCGGATCGGGACACGAGCCACGTACTGCCGGGTGCCGCTGGTGACCGTGACGTGGACCGTACCCTGGGGAATTGTCTCCTTGTAGAGCAGGAGGAACAGGCTCAGGCCGGCGGTCACGCAGATGCCGACGAACGCGAGGATTTTCGCCCAGGCCGGGGTGCTGCGCTGCCCGAACCAGTGATCGGTGACCTGCCAGATCGAGCCGGCCAGCGGGAAGTCGCCGACCGGTGTGCGGACCAGCGACGAGGTGACCTCGATCTCGGCGATCTGCACGATCACCGGGCCGGTCATGCCCGTTCCCCGGTCTTCTCCGCGCGCCGCTGATCGGCGGCCGCGACGCGATCCAGGGGCTTCTCCGCTTTCGGTACGGGTGTGGCCCGCTCAGCCGGTTTCTGCTCGTCACCCGCGTCGAAGCCGTGCGCCTCGCGCCGGGCCTGCCAGCCGAACAGCACGAAGGCCATCACCGCGAACAGCCACCACTGGACCGCGTAGCCGCCGTTCTGCCAGGCGTCCTCGTGCGAGATGGGAATCGGGACGAACGCCGGGTCGGCGGCTGGTGTCTGCTCGCGCAGCAACACGTAGGCCCCGTAGACCGGGAACGGGAGCTCGCCCGCCAGACGCGGAATGTTGAGCCGCCGGGTGTCCAGCCGGCCGTCCCGGCGTTCCACCGCGGCGGGTCGGCTTTCCGACAGGTGAACCTGGCCGACGACCGTGACCTGCCCGGACGGGGCGGCCGGCGCCTTCGGGGCGGCGAGCGCCCCACCCTCACCGGCGGGCACCCAGCCGCGGTCCACGAGAACCGCCGTGCCGTCCTCCAGGATCAGCGGCGTGACGATCTCGAAGCCCACCTCGCCATCGACCGTCCGGCCGCGGGCCTGGATCTCGTGGTTCGGGTCGAACCGGCCGGTGACGCTCACCTTTGTCCAGGCCAGGGACTTGCCGGGGGCGGCGCCGGGAGCGCCGGCGGCGGCCGGGGCGGCGAGGATCGAGCTGATCGGGACGGCCTGGACCGAGTTCGCCGAGTCGATCCGGTCATTGATGTCGGCACGCTCGTGGTACCGCCGGAGCTGCCAGTTGCCGAGCATCACCATGACCACCGCAGCGACGACGGTCAGCGCGAAGGCAGCGAGCCAGCGGGGTGAAAGCAGGAACCGGTACACCCCCCGAGGCTACCTGGCGCGACGGTAACGCCCGCCGCAGCCAGGTAGTCTGCGACATCCGGCAGTCGTCACCACGCGGCCGCCGACTGCGGAATCCTCGGGGGAGACATTGATCACCCAGCCTCGTCTGGTCGTGAGCGCGCCGGCGTCCGGCCACGGCAAGACAGCCATCGCTGTCGGGCTGCTCGCCGCCCTCGCGGCGCGGGGCATCCCGACGGCGGGCTTCAAGGTCGGCCCGGATCACACCGACGCGGCGTACCTCGGTCTGGCCGCCGGCCGGCCGGGCCGCAATCTCGACCCCCGCCTGGTCGGCGCCCAGCGGGTCGCGCCGCTCTTCGCGCACGGCGCGGCCGGGACCCAGCTGGCCGTCGTCGAGGGCGCGATGGGCCTCTTCGACAGCCTCACCGGCCAGCCCGAGGTGGACGGCACGGCGGCGGTCGCGGCAGCGCTGCGCGCCCCGGTTGTGCTCGTGGTGGACGTGGCCGCGATGGGTCACTCGCTCGCCGCGCTGGTGCACGGGTTCCGGATGTTCGACGAGATGGTCCACCTGGGCGGTGTGATCCTGAACCGGGTGGCGTCGGCCCGGCACGAGCAGATGCTGCGCAGCGCCATGGACGACATCGGCATGCCGGTGCTCGGCGCCCTGCACCGCGGCGAGCTGCCCAACGTGCTGCCGGCCCGCGCGCACGGCCTGGTGCCGGTCGCGCACCGCACGGTCGAGGCCGGCCGGGCGGTCCGCCGCCTCGGCGAGGCCGTCGCGACGATGCTCGACATGGACCGGCTGATGGCCCTCGCCGGGTCCGCGCCCGCCCTGCCCGGCCCGATCTGGACGCCGTCCGAGGCGGCCGGCGCTCTCGGGGGTTCTGGCGCTCTTGCCGGTGACGGCTCCGAGCAGCGGCCGATCATCGCCCTGGCCGGGGGCCAGGGCGCCCCCTATACGTATGTGGAGACCGCCGAACTGCTGGCCGCCGCCGGCGCCGACGTCGTGGTGGTGGATCCGCTGCGCGACGAGTCGCTCCCGCCGGGCACGCGCGGGCTGATCGTCGGCGCGGGCCTCCCCGAGGGGTACGCCGAGGAGCTCTCCGCCAACCACCGGCTCAGTGCGGCCGTCGCGCAGTTCGCCCGGGACGGCTGGCCGGTCGTGGCCGAGGGCATCGCCTTCCCGTGGCTCACCCGCGAGCTCGACGGCCGGCCGATGTGCGGCGTGCTGGACGCGACGGCGACCACCGGGGAGCAGACCGTCGCCGGCTACCGCGAAGCCACCGCGCCGGGCACGTCGGTGCTGGCTCCGGCCGGCGCGCGGATCACCGGGTACAAGCAGCACCGGGCGATCGTGGCGCCGCGCGCCGGTTCCACGCCGGCCTGGACCTGGTCCGGCGGGAACCCGGAAGGCTTCGTCTGGCGTCAGGTGCACGCCTCGCAGCTCGGGTTGCACTGGGCGGCGGCGCCGGAGATCGCCAGGCGGCTGGTGGCGGCGGCGCTGGCCGGGCCGGGCCAGCCGGGCGGGCCGGCCGCACCGTCTCAACCGATGCCGCCGAGCGTGCCGCAGCCGATGCCGCCGGGGGCGCCTCAGTCCATGCCTCATGGGGTGCCGCAGCCCGTGCCGCATGGGGTGCCGCAGCCCGTGCCGCACGGGGTGCCGCAGCCCGTGCCGCAGAGCCCGTCTCAGCCCGTGCCGCCGGCCGGGTCTCAGCCGATGCAGCCGGTGGGCTCTCAGGGCATGCCGCCGGCCGGGTCCGCGCCGATGTCTGCCGGGCCGCCGCAGGGCATGCCGCCGATGAGCCCGCAGCCGGGCAACGGGCCGACCGGTCCGGTGCCGCCGATGCCGGTGCCTCCCGGTTCGATGCCGCCGGTGCCGATGCCGCCGGTGCCGATGCCGCAGGGTCCCCCGCAGGCGGGCGCGGGGCCGGCGATGCAGCACAGTCCCGGTCCGGTCCTGCATCCCGGCTCGGGCCCGGGGATGCCCGCTCCGCAGACCTCCGGTCCCGGGATGCCGGGTTCGCACATGCCGGGTTCGCACATGCCTGGTTCGCACATGCCGGGTCCGCAGATGGCTGGTCCTCAGATGGCCGGGCATGGGATGGCGGGGCCGGGGATGGCGCCGCCGAATCAGGGGCCACACCAAGGGCCGCACCCGACGCCGAACCAGGGGCCGGGCGCGCCCTCGAACCCCGAGAACCGGCCCACCGCTGACATCCCGATCCACTCCTGAACGGCTGCCGGGGCGGGCGCCGGACCGTCCCGGAAGTGCCCCGGAAGCCGGAAACCGCCCAGCGTGCGAAAGCTGATCGCCGTGCCCGGAAGTTGTCGTACCCCCCTCGTACCGTGAGGCATACGGCAAATTCGAGGAGGGCGTCGTGGCCGATCGTGTGCCGCTGGATTTCGATCCGCAGGTTCGTCAGATCAGGGCTCTGCTGCTCGGCGTCGACGAGAGTGACCTGGCCGGGCCCACACCATGCCCCGGCTGGCCGGTCGCGGCTCTTCTGGATCATCTGATGGGGCTGGCCTACGCGTTCGCTCAGGGCGCCCGCAAGCGTGACGGCGGGCCCGCGCCGGAGCCGTCCGCCGATCACCTGTCGCGGCATTGGCGCAGCCGGCTCCCGGTGCTGCTGGAGGAGCTCTCCACCGCGTGGCGCGACCCGGCCGCCTGGACCGGCACGGCCACCGTCGGCGGCGTGACGCTGCCCGCCACCGACATGGGCATCTTCGCGATGAACGAGCTGGTCATCCACGGGTGGGACCTGGCTCGCGCGACCGGGCAGGACTACGCGGCGGATCCGCGGGCGCTGGAGCTGCTGATCGACTTCCTCTCCCAGGGCCCGGCCGAGGGCACACCGGGTCTGTTCGGCCCGGTCGTGCCCGTCGACTCCGAAGACGATGTGCTGTTCCAGGCGGTCGGCCTGACCGGGCGCGACCCGGCCTGGCGCCCACCACGCCGAAAAGCCCCGGTGGCCCAGCGCCGCTGACCCCGGAAGCGCCGGCCCTTGCCGCGAGGCGCCCGCTCCGCCGCCGGAGCGCCGGCCCCTGCCGCAAGGCGCCCGCTCCGCCGCCGGAGTGCCCGCCCTTGCCGTGAGGCGCCCGCCCCGCCGCCGCGGAGCGCCCGCCCTTGCCGCGAGGTGCCGGGATGCGGCGCGGGGAGCTACCAGACGAGCTTGTCGGAGGGGGGTGTGAACTTCAGCTTCGGTTCGCCTTTGAGGGCGTCCCGCAGCGTCTGGGCGACGGTGAACTTCGACATGGTTCCGCGGCCGGTGCCGACCAGGTGTTCCGGGTTGTCCGGGTCGGCCACGAAGGCGCAGGCCGCCAGCTGCGGGGTGTAACCGCTGAACCACGCGGTCTTGTTGCCGTCCGTCGTGCCGCTCTTGCCGGCGACCGGGCGGCCCAGCACCGCGTGCACCATCTCCGACGTGCCCCAGCTTCCGCAGCTGCCGCGCGCCGCGCCGTAACCGGTGACGCAGCGGGCCGCGTCGGTGGCGGCGCGGGCGACGTTCGTGCTCAGCTCGCGGTGGCAGCGGGGCGCCCCGATCAGCTTGCCGGCGTGGACGGCGTGGGAGCCGTCCTGGTTGCGGATCGACAGCACCGGCAGCGGCTCGCAATACATGCCTTCCGCGGCGAGCGTGGCGAAGACGTTCGCCATCTCGACCGGGGTGGCGTCGCTGACGCCGAGCGTGAACGCGCCCCAGCCGGCGGCGTGTTCCGGGGTGGCGAGCCTCTTGTCGACCGGGGTGCGCCAGCGCAGGCCGAGCCGCTCCGCCATCTTGATCGCCTTGTCCGCGCCGACCTGTTCCTCCAGCTGCACGAAGTACGTGTTCACCGACTTGCCGAAGCCGGTCCACATGGTCTGCCGGCCGGTCATCGACTTGCTGGAGTTCTTCGGGCACCAGTGGGTGCCGCAGGTGGCCGGGCCGGGCGCGGTGATGTACCGCGAGTAGTACCGCTCCGGCGCGTAGAACGACGTGCTGAGCGGCATCTTGGCTTCCAGGGCGGCCAGCATCGTGAAGATCTTGAAAGTGGAGCCGGCCTGGTACCCGGCCATGTCGCCGCCACCGAGCAGCGGGTTCACGGTGTTCGGATAGTTGCCCTTGGTGTCGCGGTCCTGCCGCCAGTCGCTGTGCCGGCCGTTGTTCTCCTGGTCCAGGGAGTACCGCCGGTTGACCGCCATGCTCAGCACCCGCCCGGTGCCGGGCTGGATGACGACCTGCCCGTGCGCGAAGGGGCTGGTGCGCCGTTCCTTGTCCAGGACGTGTTCCATCGCGTACGCCTGGATCGTGGGGTCGATGGAGGTGACGATCCGGTAGCCGCCGCGGCGCAGGTTCTCCTCGCGTTCCTGCGGGTTGCGGCCGAACGCCGGCTGCTCACGCCACCAGCTCTTGAAGTAGTCGCAGAAGAAGCCCCAGTCGTTGTGGACGCGCGGCACCGAGACGCAGTCGTTCGGCGGCACGGTGAGCCTCAGCTTGATCTTCGCTTTCTTGGCGGCGACGGCCTGTGCCCGGGTGACAGCGCCGATCTTGAGCATCTGGTCGATGACGTAGTTGCGCCGCTGTTTGGCGGCCCGCTGGTCCTTGGTCGCCGGGTCGTAGGCGGACGGCGCCTTGACCAGTCCGGCGAGCAGCGCGGCCTCGGTGAGGGTGAGGTTGTTCGGCGTCTTGGAGAAGAACACCTGCGAGGCCGCGAAGATCCCGTACGCGCGGTGGCCGAAGTACGCGGCGTTGAGGTAACGCTCGAGGATCTGCTCCTTGCTGAGCCGCTGTTCGACCTCGATGGCGAGCCGCATCTCGCGCAGTTTCCGGGCAGCGGTCTGCTCGGTGGCCTCGAGGGCTTCCTTCGGCGTCTTCGCGCTGTCCCGCAGGGCCATCCGGACGTATTGCATGGTGAGCGTGGACGCGCCCTGGGAGACGCCGCCGGCTTTCTGGTTGGCGACGAACGCGCGGGCGACACCTTTGGCGTCGACGCCGTTGTGCTCGTAGAAGCGGGAGTCCTCGGAGGCGACGATCGCCTTGGTGATGTACGGCGACATCTGTTTCAGCGGGATCTGCTTGCGATGCTCCTCGTAGAACATGGTGAGCAGGGTCTTGCCGTCGCTGGCGTACACGTAGGTGGTCTGCGCGGTCGGCACCTCGGTGAGCTCTTCCGGCATGGCTTCCAGCGCCTCGGTGCCGGCCTTGACCCCCATTCCGCCGAGGGCGGCGAGGGGATAGGAGAGGCCGGCGAGGACCAGGCCGGAGATGAGCCCGGCTCGGATCAGGAGGGCGACTCTTCCGACTACGGTGAGGGGTCGACTCGTCACACCTCGACGGTAAGACAAAAGGGTTCATGTTCCCCTTAAACGCCCGAACTGAGACGCCCGAACGGCCGAAGTGAGCCCCGCTCAGGCGTCCGGCATGCTGAGGAGCATGACGTTCGACCTCGACCATCACGGTGACGCCGAGGTGGGGGCGGGCCTGATCGATCTCGCGGTCAACGTGCGGCACCAGGCCATGCCCTCCTGGCTGGCTGACCCGATCGCGGCATCACTGGGCCGGCTCTCCGCGTACCCGGATGCCCGTGCGGCCACCGCCGCGGTCGCCGCCCGGCACCGCCGCGACCCGGCCGACGTGCTGCTCACCGCCGGCGCCGCCCAGGCGTTCGTGCTGCTCGCGCAGGCGCTGCGCGGAGCCCGCCGCCCGGTCGTGGTGCACCCGCAGTTCACCGAGCCGGAGGCCGCGCTGATCAACGCCGGGCACCCTGTGGACCGGGTGCTGCTGCGCGCGGAGGACGGGTTCCGGCTGGACCCGACGCTGGTGCCGGAGGAGTCCGACCTGGTCTTCGTCGGCAACCCCACCAATCCGACCTCGGTGCTGCACCCCGCCGCCGACGTGGCGAAACTGGCCCGTCCGGGCCGGGTCCTGGTGGTCGACGAGGCGTTCGCGGACACCACCTACCTCCCCGGCCGGGACGGCGAGCCGGAGTCCCTGGCGGAGGCGGCCGAACTGCCCGGGCTCGTGGTGCTGCGCAGCCTCACCAAGACCTGGGGCCTGGCCGGCCTGCGGATCGGGTACCTGCTCGGGCCGGCCGATCTCGTGCGGAGGATCAAGCCGGCTCAGCCGCTCTGGGCGGTCTCCACGCCGGCCCTCGCCGCCGCCACGGCCTGCGCGTCGCCGATCGCTGTCGCGGCCGAGCGGGAGATCGCGGCCGAGATGGCGCGCGAGCGTGCCCACCTGGTGGACCGGCTGCGGAACGTGCCGAGCGTCACGATCGCCGGTGAGCCGGCCAGCGCGTTCGTGACCATCCATCTGCCGGATGCCGATCAGATCCGGCTTGAGCTACGGGAACGCGGTTACGCGGTACGCCGTGGCGACACCTTCCCGGGGCTGGGCGCGGAGTGGTTGCGGATTGCGGTGCGCGACACTGCCACCACTGACGGATTCGTGCAGACTCTGACCGACGTGATCGAGGAACGACCGTGACCCAGGAGCGATCGTGACGCTGGAGACCACCCTGGCGGCCATCCGGCCCGCCGACGAGCAGGCCACCGCCGCTGCCCGCGAGTTGCAGGCCCGGCTCACCAAGCCGGCCGGGTCGCTGGGCGCCCTGGAGGTGCTCGCGGTGCGGCTGGCCGGCCTCGCCGGAGTCTGCCCGCCGCCGATGCCGTCGCCGGCCACTGTCGCGGTCTTCGCCGGCGACCATGGTGTGCACGCGCAGGGCGTGAGCCCGTGGCCGCAGGAGGTCACCGCGCAGATGGTGGCGAACTTCGTGGCCGGCGGCGCGGTGGTCAACGCGTTCGCCCGGCAGGCCGGCGCGGACGTCATGGTGATCGACGCCGGAGTGGCGATCCCGCTGCACGGCGGCCCGAACCTGCTCGACGCGAACGTGCGGCGCGGCACCCGGGACATGACCGTCGAGCCGGCGCTGACCCGTGCGGAGGCCCTCGCCGCCGTCGAGCTCGGCATCGCGGTCGCCGACCAGCTCGTCGCCTCGGGCGCGAAATGCCTGCTCACCGGCGACATGGGAATCGCCAACACGACACCGGCGGCGGCTCTCATCGCGGTCTTCACCGGCGCCGGCCCGGCAGCGGTGACCGGCCGGGGGACCGGCATCGACGACGCGATGCTGGCGCACAAGACCGAGGTGGTCGCCGCGGCGCTGGCCCGGCACACGCCGGATCCGGCGGACCCGCTCGGCGTGCTGGCCTCGGTCGGCGGGCTGGAGCACGCCGCGCTGACCGGTTTCATCCTGGGCGCGGCCGCACACCGGGTGCCGGTGATCGTGGACGGCGTGATCGCCGCCTCGGCGGCCCTCGCCGCGGCGGCGTTCGCCCCCGACTCGGTGACCGCGATGGTCGCCGGGCACCGTTCCGCCGAGCCGGGCGCGACGGTCGCGCTCGCCCATCTCGGTCTGGAACCGCTGCTCGACCTCGGCATGCGCCTGGGTGAGGGCAGCGGAGCAGCGCTGGCCCTGCCGGTCGTGTCGGCCGCGGTCCGCGTGCTGCACGAGGTAGCGACGTTCGACAGTGCGGGAGTGTCCGAGAAATGAGTCTTTATCCGCTGGCCCTGCGGCTGACCGGCCGCCGCGTCCTGGTGGTCGGCGGTGGCACTGTCGCCACCCGCCGGGTCCCGGCCCTGATCGCCGCCGGGGCGCAGGTCGAGATCGTGGCGCCCGAGCTCACCCCGGCCCTGCGCTCGCACGTCGACGCCGGGCGGGCGGTCTGGACGCCGCGGCGCTTCGCGCCCGGCGACGTCGAGGGCGCGTGGCTGGTCCATGTGGCGATCGACGACCCGCACGCTGCCGCCGAGGTGAGCGCGGCGGCGGAGGCTTCCCGCATCTTCTGCGTACGGGCGGACGACCGTGACGCCGCGACCGCGTGGACGCCGGCCGTCACCCGGCACGGCCAGGTGACGGTGGCGGTGACCGACGGTGGCGACCGCCGTCGTGCGATGGCGGTGCGTGACCTGGTCGCGCACGCGCTGGAGGCGACCCCACCGGCCGCGCCCGAGCTCAAGGGCGTGGCCCTGGTCGGCGGCGGCCCCGGCGACCCCGAGCTGATCACGGTGAAGGGCCGGCGGCTGCTCGCCGCGGCGGACGTGGTGGTCGCCGACCGGCTGGTGCCCGGCGTGCTGCTCGGCGAGCTTCGCCCCGAGGTCGAGCTGATCGACGCCGCCAAGATTCCGTACGGGCCGTCGGCCGCCCAGGAGGAGATCAACCGGATCCTGGTGGACCGGGCACAGCAGGGGAAGTTCGTGGTCCGGTTCAAGGGCGGCGACAACTTCGTCTTCGGCCGTGGCGGCGAGGAGGCGCTGGCCTGCGCCAAGGCCGGCGTGCCGGTGGTCGTGGTGCCCGGTGTGACGAGCTCGATCGCGGCGCCCGCGCTGGCCGGCATCCCGGTCACGCACCGCGGGGTGGCGCACGAGTTCACCGTGGTCTCCGGCCACATCCCGCCGGACCACCCGGATTCGCTGGTGGACTGGGCGGCGCTGGCCCGGCTGCGGGGCACCCTCGTGGTGCTGATGGGCCTGAAGAACCTGCCGAAGATCGCCGAGCGGCTGATCGCCGAGGGCCGGTCGCCGGAGACGCCTGTCGCGGTGGTGCAGGAGGGGTCGACCGCGCACCAGCGCTCGCTGCGGAGCACGCTCGCCGCCGTGACCGCTGATGTGGCGGCGGCGGGGATCCGTCCACCGGCCGTCGTGGTGATCGGCGAGGTGGTCGAGGTCGCGGACGAGTTCACTCCCGCGGGCTGAGCTCACCGGCGTACCCCGGTGAAGGCGCCGGGCCGAAGAACGGCCCGGCGCCGAAAGCCGGTTCTACTCCTTCTCGGGCTCCTTGACCTCGTCGACGCCGAGCTCGTCGAGGAAGGTCTTGGCCCAGCGAGCCACGTCGTGCGTGCGCAGGTGGCGCTGCATGACACGCATCCGGCGCTTGAGCTCGGCCGGCTCGGCGCCGACCGCACGCAGCAGCGAGTCCTTCACACCGTCCGGGTCGTGCGGGTTGCACAGGAACGCCTGGCGCAGCTCGGTCGCCGCACCGGCGAACTCGCTGAGCACCAGCGCGCCGCCGGTGTCGCCGCGGCAGGCGATGTACTCCTTGGCGACCAGGTTCATGCCGTCGCGCAGCGGGGTCACCATCATCACGTCGGCTGCCGCATACATCGCGGCCAGCTCCTGCTTGCTCACCGACTGGTGCAGGTAGTGCACGGCCGGCGTGCCCACCTTGCCGAACTCGCCGTTGATCCGGCCGACCTCGCGCTCCACCTTCACCCGCAGGGTCTGGTAGTGCTCGACACGCTCCCGGCTCGGCGTGGCGACCTGGATCATCACCGCGTCCCCGACGTTGAGCTTGCCGTCGGCGAGCAGCTCGCGGAACGCCTTGAGGCGCAGCTCGATGCCCTTGGTGTAGTCCAGCCGGTCGACGCCGAGGATGACCGTCTTCGGATCGCCCAGCTCGGCGCGGATCTGCTTGGCCCGGGCCTGCACCTCCGGGGTGGCGGCGAGGCGTTCCATGTCCTTGGTGTCGATGCTGATCGGGAACGCGCCGGCCTTGACGCTGCGCCCGTCCACCTTGATCGACTGGCCCTCGTAACGCAGGCCGAGCAGGTGCCGGGCGAGCCGCACGAAGTTCTGCGCGGCGAGCCGCTGCTGGAAGCCGACCAGGTCGGCGCCGAGCAGGCCGCGCAGGATCTCGGCGCGGAACGGCATCTGCATGAACAGCTCGATCGGCGGGAACGGGATGTGCAGGAAGAACCCGATCCGCAGGTCCGGCCGCATCTCCCGGAGCAGGGCCGGCACCAGCTGCAGCTGGTAGTCCTGCACCCAGACGGTCGCGCCTTCGGCGGCGACCTCGGCGGCCGCCTCGGCGAACCGCTGGTTGACGATCCGGTACGTCTCACGCCAGCGACGCTTGTACACCGGAGTTTCGACCGCGTCGTGGTACAGCGGCCAGATCGTGGCGTTGGACTGACCCTCGTAGTAGCGTTCCAGCTCTTCGGCGCTGAGCGGGACCGGATGGATGTGGATGCCTTCGAGGTCGAACGGCTCGGGCGCCGGGCCGGAGCCACCCGCCCAGCCGATCCACGTGCCCCGGTGCTCGGTCAGCACCGGGTGCAGCGCCGTGACCAGCCCGCCGGGGCTTGGGCGCCACTGTTTCTCACCGTCCGGCGTGGTGACCTCGTCCACTGGCAAACGGTTGGCGACGACGACGAAGGAACTTCGTTCGGCCACGCTGAGTACACCTCCGAGTGGTTTCTGTTCCCAAGGTGAGCCTACTGTGCGTAAGCTGCCGCGGTTCACCGCCTCCGATGGACCGGTTGGAAACGGGGTGCCATCCTGAGCCGGTGACTCCCCTCGATGATCATTCCCAGCAGCGGCGTCCGTTGTTCTTTCCTGTGGTGATCGCCACGGTGCTGCTGACGATTATCGGGATGATCGGTGGATACCTCCTCGGAGAGGAACGAAACCGGAGGAGCGCCACGCCTTCGCAGTCGTCCACACCGGTGCTGAGCCTCGTCGACGGCCCGGCGTGCCCGGCGCAGACCCAGAAAGCGGGCGCGATCCAGGGCGCCACCGGCGAGCTGGTCCAGGTGCTGCGGGTGCGCACCGCCCGCAAGACCGTGGTGTGGATCTGCCAGGACCGGGCCGGGCAGCTCTACTACCACGCCAACAAGGGCGGCACCGACGCCGAGTGGGTGGAGAACAAGACCGCGCTCTTCCTGGCCGGGGTGTGGCAGGACAGCAACGGCGCCTACGTGGCGACGGCCGTTGACGGCGCGGTCTTCTCGGTGGACCCAAACCGGTTACGGATCACCCATGCGGACGGCCGGGAGGAGACTCAGAAGGTGGTCGGGGAGTAGACCTGCCGGGGTTGTCGTTCGTAGTCACCGGAGTACCTGGAAAGATTGCCCCTTGATCCCTGGCTAGCTCCCCGATAATTCGCGATCTTGGAGGTAGGGCACACCGTGGCCCAATACATCTACGTCCTGGAAAAGGCGCGCAAGGCGCACGGCGACAAGGTCGTGCTCGACAATGTGACGCTGAGCTTCCTGCCAGGCGCCAAGATCGGTGTGGTCGGCCCGAACGGCGCCGGTAAGTCCAGCCTGCTGAAGATCATGGCTGGCCTCGACACCCCCAGCAACGGCGAGGCCCGGCTCATGCCCGGCTACACCGTCGGCATGCTGGCGCAGGAACCGCCGCTGAACGACGAGAAGACCGTCCTCGGCAACATCGAGGAAGCCGTCGCGGACACCAAGGCCAAGCTCGACCGGTTCAACTCGATCGCCGAACAGATGGCCACCGACTACTCCGACGAGCTGATGGAGGAGATGGGCAAGCTCCAGGAGGAGCTCGACCACGCCGACGCGTGGGACATCGACTCGAAGCTCGAACTGGCGATGGACGCTCTGCGCTGCCCGCCGCCGGACGCCGATGTCACGCAGCTCTCCGGTGGTGAACGCCGCCGGGTCGCGCTCTGCAAGCTGCTGCTCGAGGCGCCCGACCTGCTTCTGCTCGACGAGCCCACCAACCACCTCGACGCGGAGAGCGTGAGCTGGCTGGAGCAGCACCTGGCGAAGTACGCCGGCACCGTTCTGGCGATCACCCACGACCGGTACTTCCTGGACAACGTGGCCGGCTGGATCCTCGAGCTGGACCGCGGCCGGGCGATCGGCTACGAGGGCAACTACTCCACGTACCTGGAGAAGAAGGCGGCGCGTCTCTCGGTCGAGGGCCGCAAGGACGCCAAGATGAAGAAGCGCCTCTCCGAGGAGCTCGAGTGGGTCCGGTCGAACGCCAAGGCGCGCCAGACCAAGAGCAAGTCCCGTCTCGACCGCTACGAGGAGATGGCCGCCGAGGCGGAGAAGACCCGGAAGCTGGACTTCGAGGAGATCCAGATCCCGCCGGGCCCGCGCCTGGGCAGCACGGTCATCGAGGCCAACGGCCTGACCAAGGGCTTCGAGGGCCGCACGCTCATCGACCACCTGTCGTTCTCGCTGCCGCGTAACGGCATCGTCGGCATCATCGGCCCGAACGGCGTCGGCAAGACCACGCTGTTCAAGACCATCGTCGGGCTGGAGCAGCCGGACGAGGGCACGGTCCGGATCGGTGAGACGGTCAAGCTGTCGTACGTCGACCAGAGCCGCGCCGGCCTGGACCCCGCGAAGACCGTGTGGGAGGTCGTCTCCGACGGGCTCGACCACATGATGGTCGGCAAGGTCGAGATGCCGTCCCGGGCGTACGTCGCGGCGTTCGGCTTCAAGGGCCCGGACCAGCAGAAGCCGACGAAGGTGCTCTCCGGCGGCGAGCGCAACCGGCTCAACCTCGCGATGACGCTGAAGATCGGCGGCAACGTGATCCTGCTCGACGAGCCGACCAACGACCTGGACGTCGAGACGCTCTCCAGCCTGGAGAACGCGCTGCTGGAGTTCCCCGGCTGCGCCGTGGTCATCTCCCACGACCGGATGTTCCTGGACCGGGTCGCGACGCACATGCTGGCCTGGGAGGGCACGGACGAGGACCCGGACAAGTGGTTCTGGTTCGAGGGCAACTTCGAGGCGTACGAGAAGAACAAGATCGACCGGCTCGGCGCCGAGGCGGCCCGCCCGCACCGGGTGACGTACCGCAAGCTCACCCGTGACTGATCGTTTTGTCTACGACGTGTCCGTGCGCTGGTCCGACATGGACGCGTACGGGCACGTCAACAACGCGCGCTTCCTCACCCTCTACGAGGAGGCGCGCGTCGCGATGTTCTTCGTCGGCGCTCGCGCGCATGGGCTCGGCTCCTTCGAGGAGGGCATCGTGATCGCCCGGCACGAGATCGACTACCTGCGCCCGGTGGACTTCGGCGATCCGGTACGCATCGAGATGTGGATCTCCGCTCTCAGGGCGGCCTCGTTCACGGTGGACTACGAGCTCTACGACGACGGTGTTCTGGCCTCCCGGGCGCGGTCGGTCTGTGTGCCGTACAACCTGGCCGAGGGGCATCCGCGACGGCTCTCCGCCGAGGAGAAGGACTTCCTGACGCCCTATCGGACCCGGTCATGAGTGGGCACGGCCTGCTCGGGGTTCCCGACGCAGGCGCGTTCCTGGCCCGGCTCACCCGCCTGGACCCGGCCGCACCGGTCCGCCTGCGCTCGTCCGGCGGGCGGACCGCCCTCTGGGCCCGGCTGCCCTGGGAGGTGCTGGTCACCCGGGAGGTGGCCGGTCCCGGCCCGGGCGACGCCACGGTCTCCGCGGCCGAGCTGCTCGCGGTGCTGGCGGCCGGCGGCGAGAGCCTGCCGGAGCGGCGTGACGTGCTGTGGCGCTGGCCGCTTCCGCCGCCCGCGTCACGGGCCGTCGAGTCGGTGGCCGGCTCCGAGCTGGAGCGGCTGGCCAGCGCCGCGGCCGGGACGCTGCGGGAGATCGCCGCCGGCGGCATGTCCGGGCGGTCGGTCGGCCAGCGGGCGATCCGGGACGCGTTGCTCGACCACGTCGCTCTGGTCGTCACACCGGACGACGGCGCACCGGTTCAGGTCTCTCAGCGGCTCGTGCAGGCGGTCGCGCGGATGGGTTTCCTCGGTCCTCTCGGCGGCGACCGTCCTGAAGCGAGGGTCCGTCTGGCCGGGAGCTGGGTGGGAATTTCTGCACCATATGGAGTAGCGTGGCGACAGAGCGTGCATAAATTGACCGTTACTCCGATGTCAACTCACCCGAAAGGGTGACGCCACATCGTTCTTATGGTTCCGCCCTCCGGTTGGGGGGATGACCTTCAGGAACTGTACGGGTACCGTCGGCCCTCGGATCCCCTGCAACGTCCGGCAGCGGGTCTGTTGGGGAGCGAGGTGCACACGATGCCGTGGTGGTCATGGCGTCCGGGATCGGCGTCGTCGAACGAGCCGGACACCGGTGGCGAAGTGGCGGTGCAGAGCACCGTTCGCGTCGGTGTCCCAGCCCAGCGCGAGCCATCCCGAACCGCAGTTCCAGCCGAGCTGTCGTCGACCGGATCGTCCGACGTGGTCGAGCCGGTGTCGCTGACCCGCATCGGGAAGGCGCTCGACCTGCTCGACATAAGGTTCCTCGCCGACGGTGGCGGCAGTCTGCTGGCCATGTGGGAGCGGCACGCCGTGCTGTTCACCCTGGAGGGGCCGGACGACGAGATCCTGGTGATGCGGGCTCGTCCGCACGCGACGGTCCCGCCGGACTGGGCGGACCGGGCGTACCGGGTGGTCAACGAGTGGAACCACACGCGGCGCTTCTGCAAGGCCTACGTGGGTGACCCGACGGAGCGCGGGCAGCTGCCGATCTACGCCGAGCTGCAGGTGCCGCTCGCGGCCGGCGCGCACGACACCCTCCTGGTCGAGATGCTGGACTGCGGAGCAGCGGTCGCCACCTCGTTCGTCGACTGGCTCCACGACGAAGGAGCTTTGCTGTAGCCAGCTAGCTCGGGAACATGCCTACTCGGCCGTGGTATTCGCGGCCGAGCTGGTCGGTGTCCGAGCCGACCAGGAGGCCCTGGCCGGTCACCAGGAAGGCGCGGACGCCGACGCCCCGTGAGCGGGTCGGGTTCCAGGGGAGTGCCTTGCCGGTGTTCGGGCTGACCGCGCCGATCCCCGGGCGGGACACCGCACCCGGCCCCGGACCGTTGCCGTCGGTGCCGTACGGGTTGTCGAACCAGCGCTGATGCCCGCCGAGGTAAACGGCCGGCCCGGTGACCGCGACCGCGTACAGGGAGTCGCCGCCGGTGCGCTGCACCCAGGTCGGGTTGTGCCGGCCGGCGCTCCTGGTCTCGAACCGGGCCGCCGAGTCGCACAGCTTCTGCGCCGACGACGCCCGTCCGGTCGCGGCGACCACGGCATAGGAGCCGTCCGGCGCGAACTTGACCTGCCGGAGGTACGTGTCGAAGCCCTTCATGCACGGCGGCTTGTACGCGTCGGTGTACCAGCCGGACAGCACCGCAGCCGGCCCGCCGACGTCGAAGAGGGCGATCTGCGTCCGGTCCGCGCCGGCCGACTTGAGGAACGCCCCGACCGCGATCAGCTTCCGCCCGTCCGGGGAGACGTCGAAGTGCTCCACCCGGGTCCGCTTCAGACCCGGACCGGCCAGCCGGGCGTCGAATCCCTGGTCGACCGCGCCGGTGTTCGCGTTCAGCCGGGCCAGGCCGACCCGGCCCACGCCGTTGATGGCGGAGAACGTGCCGCCCAGGTAGAGCCGGTCGCCGTGGGTCGCGAGCGCGCGCACGTCACCCCAGTTGAGCCGGGTGGAGAAGGAGCCGAGCCGCTCGCCGGTGTTCAGCGCGACCCGGGCCACGCCGCGCTGGTTCGTCCCGTTCACCGACTTGAACGCCCCACCCAGGTACACCGTGTGGTCGGCGCCGGGCGCGAGCGAGTAGACCGCACCGTCGACCTGCGGGGCGAACGTGCGGATCTCCCCGTCGTGCAGTCCGAAGGCGAAGACGTTCTTGCGGTTCAGCGTGGTCTGTCGTCTCGCGTCGGCCACTTTCGTGAACGCGCCGCCGACCACCACGGTGTCGCCGACCAGAGCGAGGGCCCAGACCGTGCCGTCCAGCACGTGCGGGGTCCAGTCGACCGGATTGATGGAGACCACGGCCGGTAGGGCGCGATCGGCCACGGCCGGGAGGGCCCCAGCCGCCACGGGCACGACGACAGACGCCGCGGCGGCGGCAGCGAGCAGGCGACGTCGCATGACGAGGCTCCTGAAAATCGGTCACGACTGGTCAACCGATCAACGAGTCACCCGTCTATGGCGACACGCGTCAGACCGCGGGCTCCGCCGGATCCATGGTGTTCACCATGAAATACGCCGCGCGCTCCAGGTAGTCCCAGAGAGCGGCGCGGTGCGGCTCGGGCAGTCCGAGCGAGTCGACCGCCACCCGCATGTGGTGCAGCCAGGCGTCCCGGGCGGCCGCGTCGACCCGGAACGGCGCATGCCGCATCCGCAGCCGCGGATGGCCCCGGCTGGCCGAGTACGTGTTCGGGCCGCCCCAGTACTGCATGAGGAAGAGCGTCAGCCGGTCCGCGGCCGGCCCCAGATCCTCCTCGGGATACATCGGCCGCAGCAGCGGGTCCTCGGCGACGCCCTCGTAGAACTTGTCCACGAGACGCCTGAACGTGGGCTCGCCACCGATGGCGTCGAAGAAAGATTCGGGTGCGCTCACCGTTCCATCCTGCCAGCAGGTCAGGACAGCTTGCGTGTGACGCTCGTCGTCGGCTTCCGGGCCGGCGGCACCGCAGCGTCCTCGTCGTCGGCGGCCCGCTCATCGGCGGCGGCCCGCTCGTCGGCTGCGGCGGCCCGCTCGGCGGCCTCGGCGAACGCCACCGGCCGGGGCCAGAAGATCGCGACCAGCAGCATCGCGATGGTGCCGCCGACACTCCACAGGCCCACCACCAGCGGCAGCCAGAAGTGGTCGGCGAGCCAGCCGGTGAGCATCACCGCGCTGAACTGGGCCAGCTGCATCCCGCTGTTGACCACGCCGAAACCCCGGCCCCGGAACGCCTGCGGCAGGGCCAGCACGAACGTCGCGTTCAGCGTCGGCACGAGCGCGCCCTGGACCAGGCCGGCGAGCATCACCAGCAGCGCCACGATCGCGGCGGGCGGGCCGACGGCCGTCGGCACCAGCAGCAGGGGGCCGATCACGGCCAGCACCGGGATCAGCCGGACCCGCCGGGCCGCGGGCACGAACCGGTTGAACAGGATGCCGCCGATGACGAATCCGAGCGGGCCGGCCGCCATGATCATGCCTTGGTCGAACCCCTGTGCCGCCGGGTTGGACGTGCCCTCGGCGGCCCACGCTGCGGCCAGGCCCTCGGGGACGATCGCGAAGACCGTGATGGTGTAGACCACGATCGTGATCGAGCGCAGCACCTCGTCGCCGAAGACGACACGGAACCCCTCGGAGGTCTCGCGCAACAGGTGGGTCCGCTCGGAGCGGGCCACCGGCGTGGGACGGTGCCGGATGCCGATCGCCACCAGCGCGGCGGAGAGCGCGAACGTGAGGACGTCGATGCCGAGCGCGATCCGGGGGGTGAGCGCGACAGCGAGGGTGGCTCCGGCCATGTACCCGATGACCTGTGCGGCCTGGTTGCTGGTCTGGTTGGTGGCCACCGCCAGGGCGACCCGTTCCCGGCCGACGAGCAGCGGCAGCAGCGCCGAGCGCGCCGACCGGGCCGGTGGCGCGGCCAGGCCGGACACGAAGAGCAGCGCGAGGATGACAGGTGTCGGCAGTCCGGGTAGCAGCAGGACGGCGATCAGCACCATCCGGCACACGTCCGAGACGATCATGGTGAGCCGGTACGGGTACCGGTCGGCGAGCGCGGACAGCAGCGGCCCGAAGAGCCAGGGCACGTACGTGATCGCGAACGACGCCGCGGAGAGCAGGACCGACTGGCTCTGCTGGTAGACCAGCGCGGTGACGGCTGCCCGGGAGAGGTAGTCGCCGACGATGTTGACCAGGCCGGAGAGGTAGAGCGCCCGGAACTCACGCAACGCGAAGATCTCGCGGAAAGTCACCGAGTCCTCGCGTTGCGTAACCGCGTCGGCCGCAGTAGCGGGCCGTGCGGGTTGATCTGACACCAAGCCCTCCATCGCGGTCGACGATCACCGAGGGCTGCCCGGGCGCGAACGTGCTCGTTGTGAAGCGGGATCTTTAGCGGATTCTGCCCGATCGTCCGAGTCGACGCCAGGGAAGTTGCGTCAAAAATCGGCCAAAAGGTCTAGGGTCAGTCCCGTCTTGATGGCGTATGCGCTGGTCAGGATGCGCCACCCGGCCGTTCGTCCTTCATCGACGATGAAGAATTCTCCGGGCCGACGAGCCAGGACGGCGGGATGGCGCTGCGCGGACCGAGCCGGGAGGCGGCGATCCGCTCCGAGATGCCGGCCGCGTCGAGTGCGTCGGTCAGCGCCCGGCGCAGCACGCCCTGCAGCACCGGCTGGGCGTCGGCCGTGGTCTTCGCGATCGTCCGGATCACCGCGCCGTCCACGGTCAGCTGCTCGACGCCGACCACGTCCGGTGGCTCCAGGAACTCGGTCTGGTGCTCCGGCTCCGCGGCGACCGTCTCGGCAGCGGCACGCATCACCGACACCGCCTCCTCCGCGTTCACGAAGCCGATCGGGATATCGATCACCACCATCGCCCAGCCCTGGCTCTTGTTGCCGACCCGGACGATCTCGCCGTTGCGGATGTACCAGAGCACACCCCGCGCGTCGCGAACCGTGGTGATCCGCAGTCCGACGCTCTCCACCACGCCCGTCGCCTCGCCGACGTCCACCGTGTCGCCCACGCCGTACTGGTCCTCCAGGAGCATGAACAGACCGGCGATCAGGTCCTTGACCAGGCTCTGCGCGCCGAAACCGATGGCCACGCCGACGATGCCGGCGCTGGCCAGCAGCGGCGCCAGGTTGAAGCCGAACTCACCGAGCACCAGCAGCCCGGAGATCGTGAAGACCAGCGCGCTGACGAAGCTGCGCAGCACCGAGCCGATCGCCTCAGCCCGTTGCCGGCGCCGCTCCGGTATGAACTGGCCTTCCTCGGCGCTGACCGTCACCTTCTCCTTGAGCGGTTTCAGCAGCGCCGGCATCGAGGCGCGTGAGGTGCTCTGCGCCAGGCGGTCGATCGCCCGGTGCAGCAGCCACCGGATCACCATCGCGATCACGATGATGCCGATGATGCGCAGTGGCTTGATGATCACTACGTAGCTGCTGTTGGCGAGCCATTGGTTGTTGGTCCACTCGAGGATCCGGCTGCACAGCACATCCGTCCCGCAGGACGCGGTGATGTCGACGACCGGAACCGCGGGGAGACCGCCGCCCGACGGGGAGGGGGAGGGAAGGGAAAGAACCACGGGGAGTCAAAGTACCGGGTCCGGCTGTGCGGAGACCTCAGACGTTTACCGCCTGGCCACAGATTCCGCTGGTAATTGGGTCATCCATCAGGGACTATTGGCGCACGGGCTTCGGCATCGAGGGCCAAATCACACACGCATGGGCTATTCACAGCAGGCTTTGGGAGCGGTTAGCAGCACTGATACCGGAGGGTGATCGCGATGCCTGACATACGACCCACAGTGGGCTCTTCCGCGTTGGTGCTGAACGCTACCTACGAGCCGCTGTGCGTCGTATCGGTGCGTCGGGCGGCCATCCTGCTGCTGACCGCCAAGGCGGAGTGCGTCTCCGACGGCGACGGCATGTTGCACAGCGCTCACCAGACACTCCCGGTCCCCTCGGTCGTCCGTCTCACGAGGTACGTGAAGGTGCCGTACCGGACACACGTCGGACTTTCCCGCCGGGCCATCTTCGCTCGCGACGGTGGCCGTTGCGCGTACTGCCGGGGGTCCGCCGAGACCATCGACCACGTCTTCCCGCGCAGCCGCGGTGGCTTGCACGCCTGGGAGAACGTGGTGGCCGCCTGTGCCAAGTGCAACCACAGCAAGGGCGACAAGACGCCGGCCGAGCTCGGCTGGCGACTGCACTCACCGCCGGCCGCCCCGCGCGGTGTCGCCTGGCGGGTGCTCGGGCACCGGACCCCGGATCCGCGCTGGAGGGACTGGCTCGACCTGCCCTCCGCTCCCGCCGAGACCGCCGAAGCGGCGGCGTGAAGCCCCTGACCGCGTAGCAGCAGCGGCGGTGTGAAGCCCCTGACCGCTCAGTCCTCGCGGGAGTCGACGAGCGAGGCGAAGACGACGATGTTGTCGGCGTAACCGCCGCTCCTGTCGCCCAGCCAGTCCCCGCCGCAGGTCATCAGCCGCAGCGAGGGCCGGGTGTAATCCCCGTAGACCCGCTGGAGCGGCAGCTCGTCCTTGTCGAACTTCTCCACGGAATTCACCTCGAAGATCGCGAGCGTGCCGTCGGCACGGCTCACCGTGATCTCCTGGCCCGGCTTCATCCGGTGCAGGTCATGGAAGACCGAAGGCCCGGTACGGGTGTCCGCGTGCCCCACGATCAGCGCCGGACCGAACTGTCCCGGTGTCGGCCCGCCGTCGAACCAGCCGGCCTCGTTGTGCCGTTTCAGCGGCGGCACGCCGACCGAGCCGTCATCGGCCAGGCCCACCTCGAGGATCGGCGCGGAGACAGCGATCGACGGAATCTCCAGCTGTTCCGGCCGGCTCGGCTCCAGCACCGGGAACGCGCGGGGTGGCGGTTCACTCGATCCGCTGAAAAGCGTGCCCACGTCGAAGCCGGTCGCGAACCCGAGGCCCAGCCCGACCGCGAACAGGCCGAGGAAGCAGAGGATCAGCGCGACCAGGGCGATCGGACCGGACCGCCGGCCGGGCCGGACCCGGGGCGGCGGACCGCCGTGCCGGGGCCGGGGCAACCGGAACGGTGACCGCCCCAGCACCGGCGGGGTGGGTGGAAGCGGCCCGGTCACGACACCCGGCGGAGGCGCGGTGATCACCTGAGCCGGCCGTTTTCGCTGCACCGAGGCGGGCACGCGTGGCCCGCCGGGCACCCGGTCCTGGCTCACCACCGCGGCCTCAGCCGATCCGCCGGCGGCGCAGCGACACGAAGGCGAGCACCAGTCCGGCCGCTATCGCGGCGAACCCTCCACCGACCAGGATCGACGCGGCCGGGCCGGGCGCGGTGCCACCGCCGCCGGTGGCCGGGCCGCGGGTCGGCTCGACGTCCGCCACGACGTGCAGCGTCGCGGTGGCGTTGCCGCCGCCGTCGGGGCAGCGCAACGTCACCGGGAAGTCGCCCGGTTTGGTGTCGGAGGGCACCCGGACGGTCGCGGTGAGGAAGCCGAAGTCGGGCTGGACCGTCACCTCACCGATCGGTTCGGCGGTGACCGTGGCGGGCTTGAGGTTGTCGTCGCAGGAGGCGCGCAGGGAGACCTCGTCGCCGGCCGGGACAGTACTCGGGTTGAGCTCCACGAAGACGGCCGCCGCCTGCGCGGGCGTGCCGCCGAGGACAAGTGCGAGAACGAGCGTGGAAACAAGAGCGAGAGCTAGACGGGTGGCGAGTGCCGCCGCAGCGGCGGGGACGGACAGGCGCATGGAATCCCCCCTCCTTGACCGTCCCCGACGGAAAAGACGTGGACGGCGCGTGAGGGTGATTTTCGCACCTCCTCGCACATTCCGCGTAGATCCCGACGGCGTGAGAACCCTGTTCGAGACCCGACGGTCCGGCACGACTCGCGCTCCGCTACCGTGATTGATGTTCGGAATCCAAGGGAACAGCCGCGCCTGGGGGCGTTCAGTTGTCAGTAATCAGCACCGTTCTGGTCTTCGTGATCATTCCGGCCGCAGTCATCGGGGCGGTGGCGACGCTCGTTCTCACGAGCTCTGATCGAGCCAAGCCGTCCCGCCGGTACCGGCCGGGCCAGTCCTTCGACTTCCCGGCGATGTGGTTCAGCGCCTCCCCGGAGAAGACTGCCGCCCCGGTGAAGACCGCCGCTCCGGAGAAGGCGGCTCTTCCCGCCGCCGCGCAGCACGGACTGGTCATCGAGGACAGCTCCGGCGCTCCGGTCCGGCCCGGCCCGACAGGAGGCGCAAGTGACAAGTGGTGAGCTCACCCAGGTCGAGCAGCCGTCCGAGGGTCCTTTCTCGACCCGGCAGCTGCTGCGTCTCGACGAGGCGCTCCGCATCGCCGACCAGGCGACCGGCCTGAACTTCAGCATCTACCTCGGTGAGCTCGGCGATCCGACCCGCGAGGCGGCCGAGGAGCTGCACCGCCGCACCCGGACGCCGCAGCGTTCGGTGCTGATCGCGGTCTCGCCGAACCAGCGCCGGCTGGAGATCGTCACCGGCTCGGACGCGCGCAGGCGCATCTCGGACCGGGACGCGAAGCTGGCCGGCCTCTCGATGGCCGCGGCGTTCGCCGGCGGTGACCTGGCGGGTGGCCTGCTGATCGGGATCGACCAGCTGGCCTCGCACGCCGGCCGCTCCTAAAGCTTCAACCGCATGGGGTACGGGGTGTCGAGCCGCACCGGCTCGGCGCCCTCGACCGTTTCCGTGGCCCGGTAACCGTCACCGTCCAGAGTGAACGTGTGCAGTTTCGGCCCGGCCTCGACCCGCCAGTACCCCCGGATGCCGGCCGCCGCGTAGACCGCGGGCTTGAGCAGCCGGTCGTACCGCGAGGTCTCGGCGGACTCCACCTCCACCACCAGCGCCACGTCGGCCGGGTCGGCCCAGATCCGGCCGGTTGACCTCGGCCGCAGCACGGTGATGTCCGGCACCAGGTTGCTCGTGCCGGTGTCGATGCCACACCTGTCGCAGACCCACCAGCCCTCCGGCGCGTCGGCCCGCAGCGCCTCGACCAGGGCGGCGACCGTCGCGTCGTGCTCGGCGCCCATCGGCGGGGTGACGTGCAGGCCGCCGTCGACGATCTCGTACCGATGCCCGTCCTGCGGGAACAGGTGGAGGTCCGGCTCGGTCCATCGGCCGTCCGGTGCGCTCCAGCGCGCCGGAGCACCCTGGTTCAACATCGTCACTAGGCCCACCTCCATCGCCGGGAGTGCAAGCTTACTCACTCAGAGTTGTTTCCGACGCGTTGTCGCCAGGTAACTCATGCCATGTGAAACGCCCCCGCTCCGGCCTGCGGAGCGGGGGCGTCAGTAAAACGATCAAGCGGCGGAGCGGTCCTTCGCCCGGGCCTTGAGGGCCCGCTCGATGCCGTCCCGGCCCTCGGCGACCAGGCGGCGCAGCGACGCCGGCTGACCGTCCCGCTCCAGCCAGGCGGTGGTGAGCGCCACCGTCTCCTCGCTGATCTGGTACGCCGGGTACGCCAGCGTGGCGAACTCCTGCGCCGGCTCACTGTCCGAGCGCGCCCACACGTCCCCGACCACCTCGAAGAACTTCTCCGCGAACGGGGCGGTGAGCGCCACCTGACGAGTGCTCTGGAAACCCTGCAGCAGCGACCGGTTCTTCCAGTTCGGCAGCGCCGGCTGGCCGGTCAGCTCGGCCCAGACGCGGGCCTTGTTCTCGGCGGTCGGCACCAGCGCGTGCGCGATCGCGGCCTCCCGCTCGCCACTCGCGGTACGGTCCCGGGCCAGCTCCTCCTCGATCTCCTCCGGCGTGGCGGCGCCGAGCGCGGCGAGGCCCTGGAGCAGGCTCCAGCGCAGCTCGGTGTCGACCACCAGGCCCTCGGGACGGGACTCGCCGGAGAGCCAGCCACGCAGCACCGCGGCCTCCTCGGGCGTGCGGGCCGCCGTGATGAACGCCCGCGCCCAGGTGAGCTGCCAGCCGCTGCCCGGCTCGGCCGCAGCGAGCTGCTCCTGCGCCAGGCCGGCCAGCATCTTCCAGCCGGTCGGGTTCCAGTCCGGGTCGGCGAAGCTGGTCAGCGCCATGCCGGCCTGCCGCAGCGTGGCCGTCGTGAGGTTGATGTCGGACTCGGCCGGCAGACCCGCCACGACCAGCGCGACGTAGTCCCGTGCGGCCATCTCGGCGTCGCGCAGCATGTCCCACGCGGCCGCCCAGCACAGCGCCCGCGGCAGCGCCGAGTCGAACCCGGCGATGTGCCCGACGAGCGTGGCGAGCGAGCGCTCGTCCAGCCGCAGCTTCGCGTAGGTCAGGTCCTCGTCGTTGACGAGCAGCAGGTCGGGGGCCTTCACCCCGGTGAGCGCGGTGATCTCGGTACGCTCGCCGGCCACGTCCGCCTCGACCAGCTCGCGGCGGACCAGCCGGTCGCCGTCCAGGTCGTACAGGCCGATGCCGATCCGGTGGGTGCGCAGCGTCGGGTAGTCGGCCGGGGCCTCCTGCTGCACGACCACGCTGGTGTAGTTGCCCGCGGCGTCGATCTCGACGACCGGGCGCAGCGTGTTGACCTGCGCGGTCTCCAGCCACTGCGCGGCGAACTTGCGCAGTTCCCGGCCGGACGCCGACTCCAGCTCGGAGAGCAGGTCGTCGAAGGTGGCGTTGCCCCAGGCGTGCTTCGCGAAGTAGGCGCGCAGACCGGTGAGGAACGGGTCCAGGCCGACGTACGCCACCAGCTGCTTGATCACGCTGGCGCCCTTGGCGTACGTGATGCCGTCGAAGTTGACCTCGACGGCCTCCAGGTCCGGCATCTCGCAGTAGACCGGGTGCGTGGAGGAGAGCTGGTCCTGCCGGTAACCCCAGGCCTTGCGGATCGACAGGAACGTCGACCAGGCGTCGGTGAACCGGGTGGCGTGCGTGTTGCACCAGTGGCTCGCCCACTCGGCGAACGACTCGTTCAGCCACAGGTCGTTCCACCAGCGCATGGTGACGAGGTCGCCGAACCACATGTGGGCGAGCTCGTGCAGGATCGTGTTGGCGCGCTGCTCGTACTCGTAGTCGGTGACCTGCGAGCGGAAGATGTAGTGCGCCTCGGCGTGCGTGACGCAGCCGAAGTTCTCCATCGCGCCGGCGTTGAAGTCCGGCACCCAGAGCTGGTCGTACTTCGGCAGCGGGTAGCGCACCCCGAACTGCTCGTGGAAGAAGTCGAAGCCCTGCGTGGTGACCAGGTTGAGATCCTCTGCGTCCATGTACTGAGCCATGGAAGCGCGGCAGAAGTACCCCAGATCGATGCCGTCGTGGGAGTACCTGACTTCATGGTACGGCCCCGCGCAGATCGCCGTGATGTAGGTGCTCATCCGCGGCGAGGTGGCGAAGTGGATCTTTTTGGCGCCCGGTCCGGCCGTCTCCTCGGACTCGACTGGCATGTTCGAGATGACCTTCCAGTGCGCCGGCACCGTGGCACGCCACGTGAAGACGCTCTTCAGGTCGGGCTGGTCGAAGCAGGCGTAGGTGCGCTGCGCGTCCGCCGTCTCGAACTGGCTGTAGAGGTAGATCTCCTTGTCGACCGGGTCCTGGCTGCGCTGCAGACCCTGGCCGCTCGCCGAGTAACCGAAGTCGCCGTCGACGACCAGGGTGTTCTCGGCGGCAAGACCGGTGAGCGCCAGGCCCTTCTCGGCCGTCCAGGCGCTGACGTCGACAGGCTCGCCGTTCAGCGTCGCGGAGTGGATCCTCGAGGCCGCGGCCTCGATGAAGGTGTCCGCCCCGGGCTCGGCGCACTTGAACGTGATCACTGTGGTGGACCGGAACGTGTCGGAGCCGGGGTTACCGTGCCCGTCGGTCAGGTCAAGGGTGATGTCATACCCGGTCACCTCGAGCAAACGACTACGCTCCGCAGCCTCGACCTGGGTCAGGTTGTGAACACCGGCCACGTGCACTCTCCTTCGAGCTTCGAGCTGACTTTCGTTCGTTCCTCGAAGCCTATGCGCCTATGGCGACCGAACTCACCCCGACCGCCCACCCGCGAAGGAGGATCATCGAACTCATGACTCAACGCGCCACCGTCGACATGTGGTTCGACCCGCTGTGCCCGTGGGCCTGGATGACCTCCCGCTGGCTGCTGGAGGTGGAAAAGGTCCGTCCACTCGACATCCGTTTCAACGTGATGAGCCTGTCCGTGCTCAACGAGGGCCGCGACGAGCTCCCGCAGATCTACCGCGACATGATGGACAAGGGCTGGGGCCCGGTCCGGGTCTGCATCGCCGCCGCCCAGGCGGCCGGCCCGCAGGTGTTGCGCGATCTCTACACCGCGCTCGGCACCCGGATCCATCTGCGGAAGTACGAGATCGACGACGAGAAGCTGTTCACCGAGGCGCTGGCCGAGGTGGGCCTCGACCCGGCGCTCGCCGCCGCCGCGCACAGCACCGAGTACGACGAGGCGCTGCGCGAGAGCCACAATGCCGGGATGAAGCCGGTCGGCACCGACGTCGGGACCCCGGTCATCCACGCGCCCGGCCCGAACCCCGGCGAGACCGTCGCGTTCTTCGGCCCGGTGGTCACGCCGGCGCCCAAGGGCGAGGCAGCCGGCAAGCTGTGGGACGGCGTGGTGCTGGTCGCCGGCACGCCCGGCTTCTACGAGCTGAAGCGCAGCCGGGACCTGGGCCCGATCTTCGACTAGCCCGCGACTGCACCCTCGCGTGGTTGCCATTGGGTGGCGTTCGGGCGAAAACTCGACTCCCGGACGCCATCCGGTCGTTGGATGAGGTGTACATCACCTCGTCCTGGCCGGAGGCCGCAGATGCCCGACAGTGAATCCTTCGCCACGTCGACGATCGGCGTCCAGCGCGGCGTTTGGGCTGATCTGCCCCCGGATGTAGCCGGTTTGGTGGCTCCTCCGGTGATCGTCACGGCCAACCCGCTTGCCCCGGCGTCGAGCAGGTCACCCCAGCAGATGCCGGTTGGTGGCCGGCGCGGGCACTCCGGGTAAGTTGCCCCCCATGACGGTCGTGCACCCGATCAGCCGGGCCTGGATCACCAATGGCGGTACCGGGGCCCAGAATTATGACGAGTTCGCCGACGACGCCGAAATCACCGACATCATCAAGGCCAACGCGTCGAGCGCGCTGGCCGTCGAGATGCCGCATCTCGCGCCGGAATCCCTCGGCAAGTCCTTCAGCGACTCCCTGCCGGACGCCGTCGTCCGCCTGGACCGCGCGAAGGCCGAGGGCAAATACCGCCCGGCCGAGAACGTGGTGGTGCTCTACCGCATCACCGGTCCCGGTGAGGCGCCCGCCTACGGGCTGTGGAGCACTGTCGAGACCACCCAGATCTCGACGAGCGCCGACGAGCCCGGCCTGGTGATCCGCAACGAGGACGTGTTCATCGCCAAGGTCCGCGAGCGGGTCGCTCTCGCCGACGCGATCGGGACGCTGCTCTCTCCCGTGCTCCTGCTCCAGACCGGCAAGGGCGAGGAGCTGCACGCGGCCCTCGCCGACGCCGTCGAGACGTCCGGCGAGCCCGACGCGACCGACCTGGACGCGACCGGCCGTACCCACGCCATCTGGGTGCTCGGCCCCGGTGAGCAGCAGGACCGGCTTCTCGCGCTGGCCGGCGGCGGCGAGCTCGTGGTGGCCGACGGCAACCACCGCAGCCTGGCCGCGCAGACCGGTGGGATCCCGCGCTTCCTGGCCGTCGTGACCACGCCCGCGTCGGTCGCGATCCAGCCCTACAACCGCCTGATCAGCGAGCTTCCCGCGTCGCTCGACGACCTGCTGGGGCGGCTCCGCGCGGCCGGCGCGACAGTCACCGAACTGCCGCGCACAGCGCAATTGCCCGCCAAGGGCACGATCGAGGTGTACGCGCAGGGCCGCTCGTTCGCGATCGGCCTGCCCGCCGATCCGGCCGGCACCTCGGTGGAGAACCTCGACCACGCCCTGGTCGAGCGGGTTCTGCTGCGCGACGCCCTCGGCCTCGACCCGGGCGACAAGCGGATCTCCTACATCGGCGGCGACTACTCGGTCGAGTGGCTGCGCGGCGAGGTCGACAGCGGCCGCGCCGAGCTGGCCATCCTGATCGCCCCGGTCACTGTCGACGACTTCGTCGAGGTCAACCTGGAACGGCTCAAGCTCCCGCGGAAGAGCACCTGGTTCACCCCGAAGGCTCGCGGCGGGCTCGTCCTGGCCCAGCTCGGCTGAGTCCGGCGATGCTCCACCCCCAGGTGAACGCCGCCGCGGCCCTGCGGCGGCGTCCGTCGGCCGAGGAACTGGCCGCGGACCCCTACACCCGGCTGCTCGCCGCGCGAGCCGCGATGGAGGAGTCGAACGAGGCGGAGACCGGCCCGGCGCTGCCGTTGCCGGTCGTCGCCGACCTCGACGCCGACGGCGTGCCCTGCCGTCTCTACGCGACCAGGACCGGTACCCCGGTTCTGGTCTACCTGCACGGTGGCGGCTGGTGTTACGGCAGCATCGAGACCGTGGACCGGTTCTGCCGCCGGGTCGCCGACCGCTCCGGCTGCGCGGTGGTCTCGGTCGGCTACCGGCTCGCGCCGGAGCACGTCTTCCCGGCCGCCGTGGAGGACGCCGAGACCGTCCTGTCCTACCTGCGCAAGGAGGGCGGCGGCCTGGGCCTGGACACCGCCCGGCTGGCGATCGGCGGGGACAGCGCGGGCGGCCAGATCGCCACGGTCACCGCACGCCGGCAGCGCGACGCCGCCACCCCGCTCGACTTCCAGGCGCTGATCTATCCGGCTCTCGACCCGCTCACCTCCGCCGAGTCCTACGACGAGGTGGGGGAGTACGGACTGGACCGGGCCTCGATGAAGCTGGCCTGGGAGACGTACGTGCCGGACCCGGCGCTGCGGCTCACCCCGGACGTGTCGCCGCTCGCGGTGGCCGACCTGTCCGGGATGCCGTCCACCCTGATCATCACGGCGGAGTACGACGCGCTGCGCGACGAGGGCGCGGACTACGCCGACGCGCTGATCGCCGCCGGCGTCCCGGTGGTGCACACCCGGTACATGGGCGTGAACCACGGCTTCGCCCGCAAACTCGCCACCATCGACGCCGCCCGGGCCGCAGCGGATCAGGTGGCATCCTCCCTGCGCGCCGCCCTGACCTTCTGAAAGACTTCTCTCATGCGTCTTTACCTGGGCTCCGACCACGCCGGCTTCGAGCTGAAGTCTCACCTCGTGAACCACCTGATCAAGCAGGGGCACGACGTGGTGGACGTCGGACCGCACGTTTACGACCCCGAGGACGACTACCCGGTGTTCTGCTTCCACACCGGCGCCAAGGTGGTGGCCGACCCGGGCTCGCTGGGCATCGTGATCGGCGGCTCCGGCAACGGCGAGCAGATCGCCGCGAACAAGGTCCCCGGCGTGCGTTCGGCGCTCGTCTGGAAGGCCGAGATCGCTCAGCTGGCCCGGCAGCACAACGACAGCAACGTGATCGCCATCGGCGCCCGGCAGCACACCCTCGACGAGGCCACCGCGTTCGTCGAGGCGTTCATCGCCACGCCGTTCTCCGGCGACGCCCGGCACGCCCGCCGGATCGCCCAGCTGGCGTCCTACGAGAAGGACCGCCAGCTGCCGGAGCTCCCCGCCAGCTGACACGCGCGCCGCCTCGATCTTGGCGAGACGGTGCTGGTCAGTTATCCAAGATCGGGGACAGGGCGGTTCAGCGGCGGGGGAGTTCCTCGCGGGGCAGCCAGTTGCGGCGGACGATCACCAGGTCGCGCTCGGCCTCCGCGACCTGCTCGTCGCTGGGCCGGGACGCGTCCCGGGCGCGCAGCGCCGCGCCGACGCTGACCTGGGACGAACCGGAACCGACAAGACCGCGCAGGCCACGCTCGGCCTCGCGGTCGTCGGACGGGCCACCGCCACCCGCCCCGGCCGCCGGCCGGCGCGGGAAGCCGCCCCGCGTCTTCGGCGCGGTCACGTCCGTCCCCGCTCCGGGAACGCCCGGAGGCACCGGAACCGCGGGACCGGCCGGTCGCGCAGGGACCGGTGGAGTTGCCGGTGGCGCCGGGACCGGTGAACCGACTGGTGGCGCAGGAACCGGTGGAGCCGCTGGTGGAGCCGGGACCGGTGGCGGCCCAGGGAGCGGTGTGGCCTTCGGAACGGGGGCAGCCTCGTCGGCCGCCTCGGCGGGCGGAGCATCGGGCGTCTGCGCGGCTGAGCCCGACGGGGGGCGGATCCGGCGGCGCCGGCGTTCGGGCTGTCCCATGACGCCGACGGTACCGCCGTGCCGCCCACCTCAGAAGACCTCGGTCGGACTCGGCCGCCGGTGCCATCCGAACGCGATCGACGGGTCGTTCCCGGTCAGCTGCCGCACCCGGCCGGCGGCCGTGAGCGAGGCGAGTGAGGTGGAGCCGAGATAGGCAGCGCCGAGATCGGTCACGGTGCAGGACAGGTCGGCCGGCTCGGCGGTGCGCGAGCAGATCGCGCCGGCCGGTCCGCCGACCAGCCGCCAGCGGCCGGAGTTCTGCTCCAGGATCGGGTCGGAGACCTCGAGCACCACGTCCACCTCGGTGGCGTACCGCCGGGCAGCGAGCGCGGCCGGCAGGTCGACCAGCCGGATCCAGAGGCCGTCGCCGACCGACGCGCCGAGCCGCCGGGGCTCGTCGACCAGATATTGCAGCGGCTCGTCGAGGGCGCCGAGCCGGTAGCTCACGGTCCGGGACAGGTCCACGCCGAGCAGGAAACGCCAGAGCGCCTGGTACGTCTCCGGGTCGTCCGCGACCACCTCGCGCACCTGCACGTCGCCGTTCGGGCCGTGCCCGTTCCAGTCGTCCTTGACGCGCCACAACGCGTACCCGGTGGGGCCGTCCGGTCCGTCGTGCACCACGGCGCGCAACGGGGTGGCGCCGTCCCGCTTCTCCTTCAGGTCGCTCAGCACGTACCGCCACCAGCGGTCGTCCCGGCTGGACCAGCCCACCTTCACCGGCCGGAGCTGCTCGTAGACCTTTCCGATGACGGCGAGCAGCTCCTTCGGATCGGCCATCCGCAGGCGACCGGCGGGGGTGGCCGGCGGGGCGGGGAGACGTACCTCACGATTCATGATCGATAGGGACAGGCGGGAGCACGCGGGCCCGTACCCAAAGCGGGGGTAGATCTTGGTCTCGCTGGCCCAGAGCACCGCGAGCGGCTCGCGACCCGCCGCGGCGATCTCGCGCAGCTGATGACGCATGAGCCGGGTGAGGATCCCGCGACGGCGATGGGTGGGCAGCACACCGACACCGGAGACGTGCGCGGCCGGAACCACCGCGCCCGGCACGGTGAGATCGCGGGTGAACGCGTCGGCGTGCCCGACCACCGTGCCACCGTCGTCGGCGACCAGCGACCGCTCGGTCTCGTAGATCTCCGCCTCGAGATCCGGGAAGACGTCCTCGTGGAACACCGTCCCCAGCAGGTCGCAGATCGCCGGGAAGTCGTCCGCTGTGGCGGGGCGCACCGAAAGTTCTTCGTCCATGGCATGTGTGTAACGGACTGCTGTGTGCCGAGGCGACCGATTTGTTGGCTCGTTACTCTCGAACTGACGCCGGTCGCCGACCGCACGCCGAGAGGGGAACAATGCCGGAGCAACCGCAGTGGTCCGAGCGGACGCTCGACATGCCGCCGCAGGACCCGTGGGCCGACGTGCCGACCACGCCTGTGACCCACTCGCACGACCACACCCAGGTTCAGCATCCGCCGGTCCAGCACGCGCCGGTCCAGCCCTCGCAGGTCCAGCACACGCAGGATCAGCACACGCGGGTTCAACATCCGGACGCGCCCCAGTCGCCGGCCACCGCGCCGCACCCCGCCTCCGTGCCGCCGTTCGGCCCGCACGGCGCGCATCCGGCCGCCCCCGAGCCGTCACCGTTCAGCCGCGGCCGGGCGCGCGTCACGCAGCGCCCCGACCAGCAGTACGCGGCGGAGCACGAGCCGACCGGCACCGGGTGGCCCGAGGAGACCGGTCACGGGCCCCAGGAGCGGCAGCCGCTCAGCTGGCACATCCGCCGGCTGCGCCGGGGCAGCGAGTGGAGCAACGCGCCGCTGATCTTCGCGTTCGTCTCCTGGGGCATCTGGGTGCTCTCCTCGGACGGATCCTGGACCACCCCGATCATCGTCTTCATCACGTCGCTCTGTGTCGCCGCGGGCGTGTTCGCGCTGGCCCGGCTCGTCGGCAGGCTCGTGCTCGAGCGGCAGCTGGGCCGGCAGCGGCACACCGCCCGCGGCGCGCACATGGCCGCCGGCGTCTTCCTGATCGGCGTCGGCCTCGCTCATCTCCAGCAGACCGGCTGGGTGATGACCGCGTTCCACTGGGTCACCGATCTGTTCGGCGCCTGACGGTCAGCTCACGGGTTTGCCGCCGGTGATGCCGAGCACCTCGCCGGTGGTGTAACTCGACTCCGGGCTCGCGAAATAGACGTAAGCGGGAGCCAGCTCGGCCGGCTGTCCGGCCCGGCCGAGCGGGGTGTCCCCGCCGAACGACTTGACCTTCTCCTCGGGCATGGTGGCCGGGATCAGCGGCGTCCAGATCGGGCCGGGCGCGACAGCGTTGACCCGGACACCCTTGTCCGCCAGGTCCTCGGCGAGCGCCTTGGTGAACGCCACGATGCCGCCCTTGGTGGTGGCGTAGTCGAGCAGGGCGCTCGACGAGAGGTAAGCCTGCACCGACGCGGTGTTGATGATGGTGGACCCGGGCCGCAGGTGCGGCACGGCAGCCCGGCAGAGCCAGAACATCGCGTACAGGTTGGTCTTCATGACCCGGTCGAACTGCTCGTCGGTGATGTCGGTGATCCCACCGGGCTGGGCCATCTGGTACGCGGCGTTGTTCACCAGGATGTCGACGCCACCGAGCTCGCTGACCGCCCGGTCCACGATCGCCCGGCAGTGCGCCTCGTCGCGGATGTCGCCCGGCACGGTCACCGCCTTGCGCCCGGCCTTCTCGATCCAGCCGGCCGTGTCCCGGGCGTCCGACTCCTCCTCCGGCAGGTAGGAGATCAGCACGTCCGCGCCCTCCCGGGCGTAGGCGATCGCGACCGCCCGCCCGATCCCGGAGTCGCCACCCGTGATGATCGCCTTCCGCCCGGTGAGCCGGCCGGTGCCCCGGTACGTCTCCTCGCCGTGATCGGGCCGATCCGGCATCTCGGTGGTGAGCCCCGGTGGTGTCAGGTCACCGCCGTCGAGCTCGGGCTTCGGGTACTGGTTGCGCGGATCCACGGTCGCCTCCTTCGCAGGTGTTCGGTTGACACCCGCTTTCCCGGATCAGGTGCGAATAACCGGATGCGGGGTAACCGGCCGCCCATGGGGGATTCACGGGTGGGTGTCGTGGTGATCACGTGGGAACGGCGCGACGAGGCGCTGGCCTGTGTGGAGCGGCTTCTGGAGTTGCCGGAACAGCCACATGTCGTGCTCGTCGACAACGGCTCGACGGACGGGACAGCGGACGCGGTCCGGGACCGCTTTCCCGCGGTCGAGGTGGTGGCGCTGAGCGAGAACCTGGGAGCGGTGGGCCGCAACATCGGGGTACGGCGGCTACGCACCCCGTACGTGGCCTTCTGTGACGACGACACCTGGTGGGGTCCCGGGTCGCTGTCCACGGCCGCCGACGCGCTCGACGCGTGCCCCGGCCTCGCGCTGGTGAACGCGCGGATCGTGGTCGAGCCGTCCGGCGTCGAGGACCCGATCGTGGCCGAGCTGCGGGACTCCCCGGTTCCCGGCCCGGACTGGCTGCCGGGGCCGGCCCTCGGCAGCTTCCTGGCCGGCGCCTCGGTGCTGCGGCGGGACGCGTTCGAGCAGGTCGGCGGGTTCAGCGAGCGGCTCTGGCTGGGCGGGGAGGAGGAGTTGCTCGCCACCGACCTGCTCAGTGCCGGCTGGGAGATCTGTTATTTGGAGGAGCTGACCGTGCACCACCGGGCGTCGCAGCTGCGTGACGCCACGCATCGGCGCCGGGTGGGCGTACGCAACACGCTCTGGTTCACCTGGCTGCGCCGCCCGCTCGGGCCGGCCCTGCGCCGCACGCTCTTCCTGGCCGGCAGCGTGCCGCGGGATCGCACGTCACTGCTCGGCGCCCTCGACGCGCTCCGGGGCATCGGCTGGCTGGTGGCGAACCGCAGGCCCCGGCCGCCGGTGGTGGAGGCGCGACTGCGCGTCCTGGACGAGACCCAGCGCCGCTCCACGGCTCGCCGTTACGTGGGCTGAGCCGCTGGTCGTCCGGCGCGGCTGGTCGCCCGGCGCGGCTGGTCGTCCGGCGGCCCGGCCGAGATGACGGCACACACAGTGTCCCCGTGTACTTCCGTCCCTGCTCTGGCAAGGACGGAAGTACACGGACCGCTTCGGTGCGCCTTCATCTCTGCCGTTCCGGGCTCAGGCGGCCAGCGTGGCACCCGTCTCCAGCAGCGACTTCAGGTCGCTGAGCACCCAGGCCCAGCCGCCGCCGCCCTCGGCGCCCGGCTCGGTGGTGCCCTGAACGAGCGCGGCGTGCGCGGGCGCGCCGGTCAGCTCGTGCGTGACGGTGAGCCGGCAGACGCCGGGACCGGAGTCCTCGATGTCGTAGGTGAGCGTGGTGAAAGGCTCGGCGGCGGTCGTCGGGTCCATCAGCATCCGCCAGGTCTGCACCAGGCGGCGCGGCGGATCCACCTCGAGGATCTCGCCGTCCGCGATGGTGTCCTCCATGGTGAAGTTGTTGGCTGCCGCGTAGTCCTTCATCTCCTGCGAGGCGATGGAGTGGAAACGCCCGCCTTTGTGCAGCTCGTAGAACTGGGGCGCGGCGTAGCCGTAACGCGTGTTCCACTCCGGGTCGGTGATGGCGGCCCAGATCTTCTCCGGCGTCGACTTGATCCAGATGCGGTAGACCTGCGTCGTGCTCATGGCTCTTCCTCCAGCTGTCGTTTGAGGTCGATCAGTGCCGTGACCTGGTGCTCGGTGTACTTGTCGATCCACCGGTCGTGGATCTGCCGGATCGGCACGGGATTGAGGTAGTGCAATTTCTCCCGGCCGGAGCGACGCACGACGACGAGACCCGCCTCCTCCAGCACCCGCAGGTGTTTGGCGACGCCGAACCGCGTCATCGAAAGCTCCGACTCCAGCTCGGTGAGCGTGCGGCCGTCACGCGCGAAGAGCAGATCGAGCAGGAAGCGGCGGCTCGGGTCGGCCAAGGCTTTGAAGACCCGGTCGTCGAACACCCGGTCGTCGTCCGTCATGACGCAAAGTTATGTGACCATTTGGTCACCTGTCAAGGCCGGCGGCGTGCCAGCATCTCCTGCTCCAGCTCCCAGGGCTCCTCTTCGGCGCGGCGGGTATAGCCCAGCCAGCGGAAACTCGTCGGGGTCATCTCGGTGAAGAGCCAGCGGACCGGGGTGCCGTCCCGGCGCTCACCCTCCTGGACGATGTCGCCGCCGTCGCCGGGTCTGCCGGTCAGCGTCACGGTTCGTCCATACGGCGAGAACCAGACCACGTGCCAGGCGTCGCTCTCCGCCGCTTTCAGACGCATGGTGCTGCCCGTCGTGGCGACCGGGAAGCCGTCCGGGCCGGGATCGGTGAACCACATGACGTCCTGCACGGCGCGGCCGGCCAGCACCCAGCCGAACGTCCACACCGCGGTTCCCGCGACCCAGTCGCCGTCGTCGTTCCGGTAGCGGTTCGCGACGTCCCAGGTGCCGGTCAGACGCCCGTACAGATCCATGTCCTCGTCCGGGCTCGGCCCGGTCGCGCTCAACGCTGTCGCAAAAGTCATGCGAGGAGCCTGCGCGGTCTTCCGGAGCACGTCTTGAACGTTGTTGTCATTACGCTGGCGGGATGCTGACGGTGGTGCGCTGCGCCGGCGCCGGTCGCTGGAGCGCCGAGGAAGCCGTCACCCGGCCGGCGCTGGTGCTGGTGCGCCGCGGCCGATTCGTGCGCCGGGTGAACGGGCGGGCCCGCCTCGCCGACGTCACCACCGGATATGTGCAGCATCCCGGGGAGGTCCAGCAGGTGGCGCACCCGGCCGGCGGCGACGTCTGCACCGCGATCGGCCTTCCCGAGGAGATCGCCGATCAATTTCCGACCCATTTGGTACGGGTGACGAGCGCCGCGGATCTGCTCCACCGCCGCCTTCTCCGGGCGGTGGAGCGCAACGAGCTGGTCGCGGAGCTCGTGGGTTCGCTGCTTCCGGTCCCCGCGCTGCCGCATCCGGTGGTGGAGGATGTTCGCGAGCTGGTGCACGCCGACCCGGCGCTCGACCTGACAGCGCTCGCCGCCGCGGTGGGGTGGTCGCCGTGGCACCTGTCCCGCGCGTTCCGGCTGGCGACCGGGGACACGTTGCGGGCGTACCGGCGGCGGTTACGGGTCCGGGCCGCCCTCGACGAGCTGGACGGCGGCGGTGGCCTCGCGTCGGTGGCGGCGCGGACCGGGTTCGCCGATCAGGCGCACATGACCCGGGCGATCTCCGCGGAGACCGGGATGCCGCCGGGGGCGCTGCGCCGGACCCTGCTCAGACGGACTCCCTGACGACCGCTTCACGCACCGCAGGCGCGACCTCGTTCGCCCAGCGCGCCAGATTTAGTACGTGTGACGCGAAGTCCCCGAGAGTCCGCGCGACCGTCTGCCCACTCCAGGCCGTTACGCGGGCTACGGCGACCGGTGCCGGGCCGGGCTCGCGAGCCGCGCGGCACCACTGCCGCAGCGCGGCTCCCGGCCGCGGCCGCTCCTCAGGTCCACCCGCCGCCGTAAGGGCGGAGATAGATGGTCGCTCTTTCTCGAACGCGGTCGGCTGGCGGGTTCAGGTGGATTGCCGGGGGTATCCGGTTGTGGATAAGACCGCGCGGCCAGGCCGCCGTGGGCCGGGGGCACGGCCGACCGCGGTCCGAGGACGGAGGCCACCCGATCCACGGGCGTCGGCTCCGTGCCCGCCGCGCGGGGCGCACGCGAAGGAGGCTCCATGGAATTGACAGCGACGACAACCATCCGCAAACCCGCCCGGGAGGTATACGCGTTCTGGCGCGACCTGGAGAACCTCCCGACGTTCATGGCACATCTCGAACAGGTCCGCACCACCGGCGAGCGGACCAGTCGGTGGACCGCCGACGCCCCGTTCGGCAAGGACGTCGGCTGGGACGCGGAAATCATCGAGGAGTCGCCCGGCGAGAAGATCGCGTGGCGCTCGACCGGGAAGGCCGACGTGCCCAATGCCGGCACCGTCCGTTTCGTGCCCGCCCCCGACGGGGTGAGCACCGAGGTGCACGTCGCCCTGACCTACGACATCCCGGGCGGCACGATCGGCAAGGCGGTCGCGAAGTACTTCGGCGAGGAACCCCACCAGCAGCTCGACGACGACCTGCGCCGGCTCAAGCAGGTGCTGGAGACCGGGGAGGTGGTCCGCTCCGACGGCGCCCCGTGGGGCAAGCGAGCCCGCAAGGAGTTCCCGCAGCGCCCGGCACAACCGCTGTCGGACGCCGAGCTCGCGAAGGGAGCGCACGCATGAGGGCGAACACCTGGGCAGGCCGCAACAAGGTCGAGGTCCGCGACGTGCCGGACCCGAAGATCCTCAACAACCGCGACGCCATCATCCGCATCACCTCGACCGCGATCTGCGGCTCGGACCTGCACCTGGTCGACGGCTATGTGCCGACGATGCAGGACGGCGACGTCATGGGCCACGAGTTCATGGGCGAGGTGATCGAGGTCGGCTCGGGCGTCGACCCGAACCGGCTGCGCGTCGGGGACCGGGTCGTCGTGCCGTTCCCGATCGCCTGCGGCGCGTGCGCGGCCTGCGCCGCCGAGCTCTACTCCTGCTGCGAGAACACCAACCCCAACGCCGGGATCGCGGAGAAGATGTTCGGCCACCCGGTGGCCGGCATCTTCGGCTACTCGCATCTGACCGGCGGTTACGCGGGCGGCCAGGCCCAGTACGCGCGGGTGCCGTTCGCCGACGTCGGCCCGCTGAAGATCGAGTCCGATCTGAGCGACGAGCAGGTGCTGTTCCTCTCCGACATCCTGCCCACCGGCTACATGGGCGCTGAGATGTGCGACATCCAGCCCAGCGACGTGGTGGCGGTGTGGGGCGCCGGGCCGGTCGGCCAGTTCGCCATGGACAGCGCCCGGGTGCTCGGCGCCGCGAAGGTCATCGCCATCGACAAGCAGCCCTACCGGCTGGAGATGGCCGAACGGGCCGGCCACATCCCGGTCAACTTCGACGAGGTCGACGTCCGGTCACGGCTGCTGGAACTGACCGGCGGGCGGGGACCGGACAAGTGCATCGACGCGGTCGGCCTGGAGGCCGACCATGGCAGCGCGCACATCTCCGCGTACGACCGGGTCAAGCAGGCCGTACGGTCGGAGACCGATCGCCCGCACGCGTTGCGCCAGGCGATCCTGTCCTGCCGCAGCGGCGGCGTGGTCTCGGTGATCGGCGTCTACGGCGGCCTGCTGGACAAGTTCCCCGCCGGCGCCTGGATGAACCGATCGCTGACCCTGCGCACCGGCCAGTGTCACGTGCAGCGCTACATGAAGCCGCTGCTGCAGCGCATCGAACGAGGCGAGATCGACCCGACCCGGATCATCACACACACCCTGCCGCTGAACGAGGCGGAACGCGGCTTCGAGATGTTCAAGAACAAGCAGGACAACTGCGAGAAGGTCGTCCTCAAGCCCTGACCACCGTCGGTCGCTCAACCGCCGACCCGGACCCCGTAACGCGGGGTCCGGGGCCTCGGCCGCCGGGTAAAAGTCGTAGGAGCCTGATCGCCGGGCGCCTTGCAGCGAGCGCCGGTTATAGCCGAACCTGGGACGGGTTTCTTCCGCGTGTCGCTGCCAGCTTGTTGAGCAGGTCCGCAGCGGTGAAGGGCTTCTCCAGGAAGGCGATGTCCTCGTCGAGGATGTGGGTGGTGCCGAGCAGGCCGTTGCTGTAACCGGACATGTAGAGCACGGGAAGCTCCGGCTGGCGTTCGTGCAGCAGCTCGGCCAGACGTCGTCCGGAGATTCCCGGCATGATCACGTCGGTGAGCAGAGCGTCGCAGCCGTGCTGTTCGTACAGGCCGAGCGCTTCCGTGGCGTCCGCGGCGGTGAGCACGTGATATCCGGCGTTGGCGAGAATACGGGTGACCACGCGGCCGAGAGCCGGTTCGTCCTCGACCACGAGCACGGTGCTGCCGTCTCCTCGCGGTGGCGCCGTACTGGGCATCGGCGGGGAGGCCGCCGTGTCGGCCGCCGCGGCGACCAGTGGCAGGTAGATCCGGAAGGTCGTGCCGATGCCCGGCTCCGAGTACACGTTGATGCTGCCTGCGGCTTCGGCCACGATGCCGTAGACCGTGGCCAGGCCCAGTCCGGTGCCTCGGCCTTGGGGCTTGGTGGTGAAGAACGGCTCGAAGATTCTCGCTACGGTTTCCGGTGACATGCCCTCACCGGTGTCGCTGACCAGGAGGCGGGCGTAGGTGCCGGCGGGCAGAGGCGGTTGCATGTTGACCTCGGCACCGTCCAGGGTGGCGCTGTTGGCCTCCAGGACCAGCGTGCCGCCGTCGGGCATCGCGTCGCGGGCGTTGATCGCCAGGTTCAGCAGCACTTGCTGGAGTTGGCCGACATCGGCGTGCACGGTCAGTGGCTCTGGTGAGGGCACCGCGATCAGGTTGATGTGCTCGCCGATGGTGCGTTCCAGCATCGTCTGTACTTCGGTGACGGCCGCGTTGAGGTCCACGTCCTGGGGCTGGACGGTCTCCGCGCGAGTGAAGGTCAGCAGTTGCCGGGTGAGGTTGGTCGCCCGCTCCACCGCCGTACGTACCTGCCTCAGGTCGGCTTGCACGTTGGGCTGGTCGGCGGTCTCCTCCGCCACGAACTCGGTGTAGTTGGCGATGATCGCCAGGATGTTGTTGAAGTCGTGCGCGACACCGCCGGCCAGCTTGCCGAGGCTCTCCAGGCGCTGCGCCTGGTTGCTGCGCTCCTCGATGGCACGCCGTCGTTCGGCGGCTTCCTTCGCCGCGGTGATGTCACGGGCGACGGCCGAGGCGCCGATGACGGTGCCAGCCTGGTCCTGGATCGGGGTGACGGTCAGCGCGACGTCAACGAGTGTCCCGTCCTTGCGTAGCCGCCGCGTCTCGTAGGCCATGCCGCGCTCGCCCTGCCTGATCCGGGCGAGCACGCCCGCCTGCTCGCCCGAGCCCGTCTCGTCGGCCATCATGGTGGCCGGCTGGCCGAGAACCTCTTCGGCGGTGTATCCGAACAGGCGTTCAGCGCCGCCGTTCCAAGCCGTGATGATGCCCTCCGGGGTGACTCCCACGACTGCGTCGTCGGTGTGTTCGACCACGGTCGCCAGGGTGGCCCGATGTGCCTCGGCGGCATCGCGGGCGGCGCGTTCCCGAGCGCCGGCTTCGTCCAGCCGACGCTGGCCCCACGGGTCCACGTAAATGGCGCCTTTGCCGAGCAGGACGCCATAGCTTCGGCGTAGGGTCCAGTAGTAGACGCCTGCAGCGGCGGTGAGCAGGTCCCACAGCGCAGAGGTCCACGACCAGCCGGCGGCGATGTGCATCTGATGGGCGGCAGGGACCTGAATGAGGGACCGGTAGGCCATCACCGCGTGCAGGCCGTGACCGACCGCGCAACTGAAGAAGATCAACGCGGTAGCCGTGGCGAGCCTGTTGGTGCGCAGCTGTCCGGCGCGGGCGACCGGTACCACGATCGCCACCATGATCGCCGCATAGGCCACCATAATCACCAGGTTGCCCAGTAAGAAGATCTGCTGGTCCGGCATGCCCCTCAGTTCGGACAACCGTCCTGCAACCTGAGGGAGTCACAGGTCGCCGCCTCCGGCACGTGCGCCGGTCCGGCCACCGCCGCGAACACCGCGATGGACTGCCCGACCAAGGTGCGCAGGTGTCAGGGCGTGACGCTCCGCATCAGCCCTTCGAGGTCCCGCTCGCCCTCTACCGTCTGCGCCCCCTTGGCCAGCGCCTCGGCCATCATCCGCTGCACTTCCGGACGGCCGATCAACGCCGCCCACGACTTCTGTTCCAGGGCGAACCCCGGAGTGAGGTCTTCGGGCGGCAGCGTCTGCTTCACCCCGGCGATCACACCCTCCGGCAGGGCGGCGATATTGCGCGCCACCCGATCGACGAAGGCGTCCAGATCCACCGCCGGCACCGCCCGGTTGATCCATCCGTACTCGGCGGCGGTCTTGGCGTCGAACAGTTCCCCGGTCAGGACGATCTCCAGGGCCCGGTTGCGGCCCATCCGTTGGCGCAGGTACTGCGTCCCGCCGCCGGCCGGGACGATGCCCATCAGTGACTCGATCTGCCCGAGCCCGGCGGTCTCCAGCGCCGCGAACGCCAGGTCGGCGGCGGCCACGACCTCGGCGCCACCGCCCCGCGCCTTCCCTGCCAGCTTCACGATCGTCACCTGTGGCTGATTTCGGATGAGTTCGCCGACTACCTGAAAAACGCTGACGCCCTCGGGAGCCTGAGCAGCCAGCCACTGCAGGACGTCCATCTGCTCGCCGATGCCCATGTCCACGTGAGCGCTGAAAAACTCCCGGTTCGCGCTGGAGAAAACGATGACCTTGGCCTGCGGATCCTCCCGCAATCCGGTCAGAACCGTATGCAGCTCGATCATCATCTGCGCGCCCAGCGCGTTCACTGGAGGGCTGTCCAGAACGATCCGGACGACGCCGTTGTCGCTGCTCACCTGCAGGGTCGAGGGCATGGTGGTGCTCCGTTCAGGCAATCCCGGGGTATTTGGCAGGCATCTAGGTATGCGATGCATACCTATGCTGGCCGGTAGCACTCGACGGCCACAAGAACGCACTTTGGGAGTACCAGGGATCATGAGAGATACCTACGGCCTCGGCGCCGCCACTTCCGACCCGGAGATGGTCTTCCGGTCCGACTGTCCAAGCCGGCCGATCCTGGACCAGATCGCCGACAAGTGGTCGATGATGGTCCTGGCCGTTCTGGAACGCCCCACCCGCTTCAACGAAATCAAGCGTCGTCTCGACGGGGTGACCCAGCGCGTCCTCACGCAGACTCTTCGCCGCCTGCAGCGCAACGGGATGATCGAGCGGACGGTGCTACCGACGTCCCCAGTCGGCGTCGAGTACTCGCTGACCCCACTGGGCGAGTCGCTCCGCGAGCCGTTCGGGCACCTGTACTCCTGGACGGTCCAGCACAGCCGCCAGATCCAGGACAGTCAACGCGCTTTCGACCAGTCGCTCTCATGAGCTCAGGCCTCTGGTTCAAGGCCATGCTCCGCGTACGTCGGCACCGCTCGACTACGCGCACTGACCCCACTGTCCTGAGGCCCGGCTAGTCGCCGATATGAGTAGACGGCCGGTTTGCCGGTTGTCCTTACCGTGAGGGCATCTACCGCCGCCAAGGAGGGCTGTGGGATGCAATCGAGCCAGTCTACTGCGAAGTCGCGCAAGGTCTGGGACAAAATGGCCGGACGTTATGACCGTGACATGCGCTTTTTCGAAGCCAAGATCTTCGCCGGCGGGCGGGAGTGGGTCTGTTCCCGGGCTGCCGGACGGGTTCTGGAGGTTGCGGTCGGTACCGGCCGCAACCTTCGTCACTATTCACCTGAGGTCGATCTCGTCGGGATCGAGCTTTCCCCGGCCATGCTGGTCATCGCACGTCAGCGCGCCAGCGATCTCGGCCGGTCGGTCGATCTTCGGGAGGGGGACGCTCACGCGCTGCCGTTTCCCGACGATTCGTTCGACACGGTTGTCTGTGTGTTCTCGCTGTGTGCCATCTCTGATGGGCAGGCGGCGTTGGCGGAGATGCGGCGGGTGCTGCGGTGCGGTGGCCGTCTTCTTCTGCTCGATCATGTGGAGAGCAGCCGGTTCGTGATCCGTGTGTTGCAGCGGGTCGCCGAGCGGATCACCGTTCCGTTGCAGGGCGAGCGGTACACCCTGCACACGCCGCCGATGGTGCGGGCCGCCGGTTTCGACATCGTCGAGAGTGAGCGGCTCAAGGCTGGTGTGGTGCAACGCATCCACGCCGTGAAGCCACAGCGATTTTGATTCACGAGCCTGGGCTGACCGGCTGGCGACCAAGGCCGGCGGATCGATGTCATCGAGTGGCCCAGCCACGCGTGGCCCTACCTTTACGGCCGAATATCTCCCGGTTGGGGCTGCCTGCGACAGGGCCGAAGGCCCCGCACCGTCCGGCGACGCGGACTGGCCGAGACAGGGAGTCCTCGTTCAGGCCGCGATGGCGCGTCCGGTCTTACCGACGGTGGGCAGGGAGCGGCCCGTGCGGGTGACAGTACATCGTCGGATGTACTGTTGAAGGTGTGGAGACGTTGACTCATGGCGCAGCGCTGGCACGGTTCGGGCACGCCCTGTCGGATGCGACCCGGGCCCGGCTGCTGCTGGCCTTGCGCAACGGCCCGGGGTATCCGTCGCAGCTGGCGGAACTGCTGGGCACGACCCGGCAGAACCTGTCGAACCATCTGACCTGTCTGCGCGGTTGCGGCTTGGTCGTGGCGGTTCCGGAAGGCCGCCGGGTGCGCTACGAGCTAGCCGACCCCCGGCTCACGCACGCCCTCGGCGATCTGCTCGGTGTCGCGCTGGACGTGGACCCGGAAGCCTGTCCCGACTCGGCGGAGAAGGGTTGCTGCTGATGGCCGGCCCACTGATCCCGATCACCGCGTCCGGGCCGTCGGCGCAGCGCCGGGCCGTGCTGAACCGCCGCATCCAGCTGCTGGTCGCCGCGACTATCACTTACAACGTGATCGAGGCGATTGTCGCGATCACCGCCGGGACGATCGCCTCGTCCACCGCACTGATCGGCTTCGGCCTCGACTCGGTCATCGAAGTGTCCTCAGCCGCCGCGGTGGCCTGGCAGTTCGCCGGGACCGACCCCGAGCGGCGGGAAAAGGCGGCGCTGCGGATCATCGCGATCTCGTTCTTCGCCCTCGCCGCCTACGTCACCGTCGAATCAGTACGCGCGCTGATCGGCGGCGCCGAAGCCGAACACTCCAGTGTGGGGCTGGTCCTCGCCGCACTCTCTCTGGCGATCATGCCCGGCCTGTCCTACGCGCAACGACGAGCCGGCCGCGAACTCGGCTCTCGTTCGGCGGTCGCCGACTCGAAGCAGACCCTGCTCTGCACCTACCTGTCCGGCGTTCTGCTGGTCGGTCTCGCGGTCAACAGCCTGTTCGGCTGGTCCTGGGCCGACCCGATCGCCGCCCTGGTCATCGCCGCCGTCGCGGTCAAGGAAGGCCGCGAGGCATGGCGCGGCGACGCATGCTGCGCGCTGCCGGCGACGATCTCGGCGCCGAAGCAGACGGATGCGTGCGGCTGCGCACCGGGTTGCGATTGCTGCGCCAGCCCGTCTACCTGACGGCTCCTAAGCAGCCGGCGACGAGTGCGGCGGTTGCACGCAGTTGGCTGCCGTCCGACCGTCAGCGGTCGCTGTCGAGACGGACAGAGTGGTTGAGTTGGCCGGTCTGCGACCTCGGCGGATCCGGCTTGCCAAGGTCACAGACCGAGAGCGCCGCCCTCGGTGAGTTCGGCCGCGAAAAGCGGCCGCACCGGGATCTTGGCCGGTGTCGCGCTGGCCGCATAATCCACAGGCAGCGAGATCGCTGGCTGCAGACTCGATGTCCTCAGATTCCCACCCTGACGAGCGTCGGTTGGTCGGCATCTGGGCGTGGCGCAGCCGGCGGAATCCGTGCTTTTGGCTGAGTTTGAGGGCTGCCCAAGTCGAGGTGTCGAGTGGGGCGGGAGAGGGCCTCCGTGCCGGTTTCGCGACCAAGATCTACGTAACCGCCGACCGGGACCCCGTAACGCGGGGTCCGGGGGCTCGGCCGCCGGGTGAAAGGTCAGCTGACCAGGCCCGCGATCCTCAGCGGGCATGGTCCACCGTCAGCGAGCGGGCGACGAGAATCGAACTCGCGTAATCAGTTTGGAAGACTGAGGCTCTACCATTGAGCTACGCCCGCATGAGCCCTGGCTTTCGCCGGGGCTCGGGCTACAGCTTACTGAATCAACTCCCCTCTGCGCGAACCGGATTCCCCAGCAGGTGACTCCTGCGCACACGCAGGTGAGTCGACCGCATACACTGGCCGTCGCCACGGGGTGTGGCGCAGCTTGGTAGCGCACTCGCTTTGGGAGCGAGGGGCCGTGGGTTCAAATCCCGCCACCCCGACTGAAATCAACTGTCCGCAGCAACAAGGAGTACGCCTGTGAAGAGCACCGTCGAGACTCTGAGCCCGACCCGGGTGAAGCTCGCCATCGAGGTGCCGTTCGACGAGCTCAAGCCGAGCCTGCAGAAGGCGTACCGGGAGATCGGCGCGCAGGTGCAGGTGCCCGGCTTCCGTCGCGGCAAGGTTCCGTCCGCGGTTATCGACCAGCGTGTCGGCCGTGGCGCGGTCCTCAACGAGGCCGTGCAGGAAGCCATCCCGCAGCAGATCCTTGCCGCGGTGCAGGAGCACGACGTCAAGACGCTCGGCCGCCCCGAGGTGGAGATCACCGAGTTCGCCGACAACGCGCCGCTGAAGTTCACGGCCGAGGTCGACGTTCGCCCGGAGATCACCGTTCCGGACCTCTCCACGATCACCGTGTCGGTTCCGGCCGTCGAGATCGGTGAAAACGAGATCGACGAGCAGATCAACGGCCTGCGTGAGCGCTTCGCCACCCTGAAGACCGTCGAGCGCCCGGCTGCCGAGGGCGACTACGTGCAGCTCGACCTCAACGCCACCGTCGACGGCGAGGAGGTGCCGGGCGGCTCGGCCACCAACATCTCCCACGAGGTCGGCAGCAAGCAGCTGCTCCCGGGCCTGGACGAGGTGCTCGTCGGCCTCTCCGCCGGCGAGGAGGCCAACTTCACCACCCAGCTCGTGGGCGGCGACTTCGCCGGCCGCGACGCCGAGGTGAAGGTCGTCGTGCGGACCGTCAAGGACAAGCAGCTTCCCGAGATCGACGACGACTTCGCCCAGCTGGCGAGCGAGTTCGACACCCTCGAGGAGCTCAAGGGCGACCTGCGTGAGCGGCTCACCAAGGTGAAGAAGGTCGAGCAGATCTACGCGGCCCGTGACGAGGCTCTCAAGCAGCTCGTCGAGGCCGCCGAGATCCCGGCTCCGGAGGGCGTCGTCAAGGAAGAGGTCGAGGGCCGCAAGCAGGCGATGACCGACCAGCTGGAGCGGATCGGCGCGACCCTGCAGGACTACCTCGCCTCCGAGGAGAAGACCGAGGAGCAGATCGACCAGGAGCTGACCGAGGCCGCTCAGGAGGGCGTCCGGATCCAGCTGCTGCTCGACACCATCGCCGACGCCGAGGACGTCCAGGTCTCCGACGACGAGTTCGGCCACGAGATCGTGCACCGGGCGCAGCGCGCTCAGATGCAGCCCCAGCAGTACTACGACCAGCTGGTGCGGTCCGGCGCCGCGGCCGCCGTCTTCGGCGACGTGCGCCGGGGCAAGGCGCTGGCCTCGGTCATGGAGCAGGTCACGATGACCGACAGCGAGGGCAACACCCTGTCCCTCGACGACCTGCGTGCCGCCGGCGAGGACGAGCACGCCGGCCACAACCACTGATCTTTGCTTCAAACGGCCACCGTGCAGCGCTTGCGCCGCGCGGTGGCCGTTGTCATTTGATGGGTACGGGCCGGGCGGGTGCGCTGTCAGCGAACACCTGCCCGAGCGGGAAGCTGATGAGCATCCGACCAGTTAGGTTGGTCGTACGACGGGAAACCTGCCGGCCGGACGCTCGGCCGACACAGTCAGCTGTGAAGGGCTGCCATGACCGATCTCCACATCCCCGCCACCCCCATGGCGCGGCGGGGCGAAGCACTCAGTGGCAACCTCGACGATTCGGTCTACAACCGCCTGCTGCGTGAGCGCATCATCTTCCTCGGCAGCGAGGTGACCGATGCGGTCGCGAACCGCATCTGCGCGCAGCTACTGCTGCTCTCCGCCGAGGACCCCGAGGCCGACATTCACCTCTGGATCAACTCGCCCGGTGGCTCTGTCTACTCGGGCATGGCGATCTACGACACCATGCAGTTCATCGACAACGACGTGTCCACCGTCGGGATGGGCATGGCGGCCTCGATGGGGCAGTTCCTGCTCTGCTCGGGGACCGCGGGCAAGCGCTACGCCCTGCCGCACGCGCGCATCATGATGCACCAGCCGTCCGGCGGCATGGGCGGCACGGCCGCCGACATCGCCATTCAGGCGGAGCAGATGCTCTACACCAAGAAGATGTTCCAGGAGCGGATCGCGTACCACACGGGACAGTCTCCGGAGCAGATCGCCGCCGACTTCGACCGTGACCGCTGGTTCACGGCGGCGGAGGCGAAGGACTATGGCTTCATCGACAAGGTGATCACCGGGGCCACGCAGGTCCCGGACGGTGCCGGAACGCTGAACTGAGGAGCTGACTATGACCGACCTTTCCATGCCTCCCGGGTTCGCTCCGGTGCACAACCGCTACGTGCTGCCCTCGTTCTCCGAGCGCACCTCGTGGGGGATCAAGGAGTCGAACCCGTACAACAAGATGTTCGAGGACCGGATCATCTTCCTCGGCGTGCAGGTTGACGACGCGTCGGCGAACGACGTGATGGCGCAGCTGCTGACGCTGGAGAGCACCGACCCGGACCGCGACATCCTGATGTACATCAACTCGCCCGGTGGCTCGTTCACCGCGATGACGGCGATCTACGACACCATGCAGTACGTGCGTCCCGACATCAGCACGGTCTGCCTCGGCCAGGCGGCCAGCGCCGCGGCTGTGCTGCTCGCCGGCGGCACCCCGGGCAAGCGGATGGCGCTCCCGCACTCGCGGATCATCATCCACCAGCCGGCCACCGAGGGCGGCTACGGTCAGGGATCCGACATCGAGATCCAGGCCCGCGAGATCATGCGGATGCGTACCCAGCTCGAGGACATGATCGCGCACCACTCGAGCCAGCCGGTGGAGAAGGTCCGCAAGGACATCGACCGCGACAAGATCATGACGGCGGACGAGGCCAAGGAGTACGGCCTGGTCGACGTGGTCCTGGCGACCCGCAAGAAGAGCCTGCAGACGGTCGGCGCCAGCAACTGAGCGCGCCGTGTCAGGGGGCGGCCGGACAGAGGCTAGACTGGCCGACCCCTGACACGCCCGTTTTGGGGGGTCGGAGAACAGCCCCACAGCGGGTAACGTCGAGTCTGCAGCCTCAGTTACGCGGGTCAGCGGACGATGAGATGGCAACGAGGCAATCCGCCTCGGACACGGACCGGTCAGTGATCGGCCATGAAATGCAGGGAGAACGTAGGTGGCACGGATCGGTGACGGTGGCGACCTACTGAAGTGCTCCTTCTGTGGGAAGTCGCAGAAGCAGGTCAAGAAACTCATCGCGGGCCCTGGGGTCTACATCTGCGATGAGTGCATCGACCTCTGCAACGAGATCATCGAAGAAGAGCTGGCCGAAACCGGCGAGGTGAAGTGGGAAGAGCTTCCCAAGCCGATGGAGATCTGCCAGTTCCTGGACAACTACGTGGTTGGCCAGGAGCAGGCGAAGAAGGCTCTCTCCGTTGCGGTCTACAACCACTACAAGCGGATTCAGGCCGAGTCGAGCGGCGCGCCCGGTGGTGGCAGCGACGTCGAGGTGGCCAAGTCCAACATCATGCTCATCGGTCCCACCGGTTGCGGCAAGACACATTTGGCGCAGACGCTGGCCCGCATGCTCAACGTGCCGTTCGCGATCGCTGACGCCACGGCACTGACCGAGGCCGGCTACGTCGGTGAGGATGTCGAGAACATCCTGCTCAAGCTGATCCAGGCCGCCGACTACGACGTCAAGCGCGCCGAGCAGGGCATCATCTACATCGACGAGGTCGACAAGATCGCTCGGAAGAGCGAAAACCCGTCGATCACCCGCGACGTCTCCGGCGAGGGCGTGCAACAGGCCCTGCTGAAAATCCTCGAGGGTACTGTCGCGAACGTCCCGCCGCAGGGCGGACGCAAGCACCCGCACCAGGAGTTCATCCAGATCGACACGACGAACGTGCTGTTCATCGTCGGCGGCGCCTTCGCCGGGCTGGACCGGATCATCGAGCAGCGCGTCGGACAGAGCGGCGTCGGCTTCGGTGCCCGGCTGCGGTCGATCTCGGAGCGGAACACCGACGACATCTTCAGCAAGGTGATGCCGGAGGACATGCTGAAGTTCGGCCTGATCCCCGAGTTCATCGGCCGGCTCCCGGTGATCACCACAGTGCGTAACCTCGACCGTGACGCGCTCATCAAGATCCTCACCGAGCCCCGCAACGCCTACGTGAAGCAGTACCAGCGGCTCTTCGAGCTCGACGGCGTCGAGCTGGAATTCGACGAGGGTGCTCTCGAGGCGATCGCCGACCAGGCCATGCTTCGTGGCACCGGTGCTCGCGGACTCCGCGCGATCATGGAAGAGGTTCTCCTCTCCGTGATGTACGAAGTGCCGAGCAACCCCGACGCCGCCCGCGTGGTGATCACTCGCGAGGTGGTCCTGGAGAACGTGAACCCGACGATCGTCCCGCGGGAGTTCGTCGGCCGGCGCCGGCGTCCGGACCGCGAGGAGAAGTCGGCCTGATCGGCCCTGCATCGTTGCCGCCGCCCGGTTCTCCGGGCGGCGGCTTTTTGTTGCGGTGCTGCTTTGCGGCGCTGCTCGGTGGTGCCGCTTTCGGGGCGTTGCGGTCTACGCTTCGATTCATGCGCGTCGCCGTCTGCCAGTTGAACTCACGCGATGACCGAGGCCGGAACCTCACGGTAGCCCGGAGCCTGCTCGAACGAGCCGCAGCGGGCGGCGCCGAGCTCGCGGTCCTCCCGGAATACGTCGATTTCCTGGGGCGCTCAGCTGACGCTCCGAAGCCCGAGCCGGTCGACGGGGAGTTCGGGGCGTTCTTCGCCGCCGCGGCCCGCGAGCTCGGGATCTGGGTGCACGCGGGCTCGTTCCATGAGATCGGGCCCGACCAGGACCGGACGTACAACACCTCGCTGGTCTTCGCGCCCGGCGGCACCCTCAGTGCCACCTATCGCAAGATCCATTTGTACGACGTGGAGATCGCCGGCCGGGTTTCCTACCAGGAGTCGCGAACCGTGGCGCCGGGCGCCGAGACCGTGGTGGCCGCGGTGAACGACATCCCGGTCGGCCTGAGCATCTGTTACGACCTGCGCTTCCCGGAGCTGTACCGCTCGCTCGCGGTGGCCGGCGCGAAGGTCCTCGTGGTCCCCGCCGCCTTCATGATGCACACCGGACGGGACCACTGGGAGGTGCTGCTGCGTGCCCGGGCGATCGAGAACCAGTGCTACGTGCTGGCCGCCGGGCAGATCGGCGACCACGAGCCGGGGCGGACCTGTTTCGGTCGCAGCATGATCATCGACCCGTGGGGGACCGTGCTCGCGCAGGCGCCCGACACGGTGGGGGTGGCGATCGCGGATCTGGACCTGGAGCGGCTGGAGACCATCCGCTCGGAGCTGCCGAGTCTCGCCAACCGACGGCTGTAAGGCCGCTACCCGGTGTACTGCGCCCGGCCGCTGTGAGGCCGGGCCAGTGGCTATGAGGGCGGGTTCTGTGCCCGATGAGGCTCAGGTCACAAACTCTGCACGAGGTAGCTGACGACGGCCAGACCGACCACCGCGCTGCCGACCAAGAGAAGAGCCCCGCCCATCCGGGAGGGGCCTCGCAGAAACAGCCGATGGACCGAGACAACCACCGTGACCAGCACAAGTAGGCCGATTACGAGTTGCCAGAGCGGCACGAGGAGGCCGAGAAAGGCGTCGACCGCCAGCGTCCCGGAAGGGTCCATGACGTCACTCTGTCACGGTTTCCTCTCGCCGTGTGCCACCGCGCCGCTCCCGGTGGTCATGAGCGTCGATTTGCGGTCACCCACCCGGGTCCCGTAACTTCTTCTCTGCAAGCGGGAAACCGGTACGGAGCGGCACGAAAGTGACAATCCGGAAGGCGACTCGGGAGCAGTCGAGAGCGAGCTAAGCTAGACCTCGACGATCCGGGCGGTGCGATCGGATCCAAGAAATTGGATTTGCGAACGCGACGCTGACCGGCTAGAGTGGTACAGCCGCCAGGGAAACGGACGGATGAAAATCCGGACGGCCTGGGCGAGCCACTCCACTTGGGCGAGGCCTTTAACGGCGAAACTCGACCAGGTACTTCGAACGGTTGCCTCAGATGCGGGCCTCATGATTGAGGTTCGACTTTGATGTGCGGTTGTTCTTTGAGAACTCAACAGGGTGCTTGAAAAGCCAGTGCCAATTATGGCAATACCCCGGCCTGTCCTTTGGGATGGGTTGGAG